>JAEYXM010000108.1 GCA_023428465.1 Actinomycetes bacterium | reverse complement strand
GCGACGGCGGACTCGTAGCCCTCGCCGTTGGTCGGGTCGTTGTCGACCATCCACGGCTCGTAGGCCGGGTCGGACGTGCCGATGGTCAGAACGCCGTCCATCAGGGTCGCCAGCGCGCCGTCGCCCTCGTCGGCCGCGTCGTCGTCGGCGTCCTCCGGGGCGCAGGCCACGAGCATCGCGGCGCCCATCGCGACGACGGCGGCGCCGGCGAGGGTGCGGGCGGCGTAGGTGCGGGCGGCGAGGGTGCGGGCGACGTGGGTGCGTGCGGTGCGCATGGGGGCCTCCGACAACGGTGGGGACGAAGGTGCGCGGCGCACGTCGGCGGGCGTCGCGCAGCGGGCACAGCGTACGGGAAAGGCCGGGGCCTGCGGCGATGCGTCCGGCGCGGGAACCGGTGCGCGCCGTCCGGCGTTGTGCTGACAGGACGGCAGGGACCGGTACAGGCATCCTGACCAGACCGTCCCGGACAGGCGGAGGGAGGCGGACCCGGTGGGACGACGACACTTCAACGGACTGAAGACGGCGGCGCTCTTCGGCGTGCTGTGGGCGCTGATGATCGGGCTGGGGTCCGTCGTCGGGCGCGGGCAGTACCTGTGGCTGTTCGCCGGCCTGGGCGTGCTGGGGACCGCCTACGGCTACTGGAACTCCGACAAGCTGGCGATCCGGGCCATGCGCGCCCGGCCGGTCAGCGAGATCGAGCAGCCCGCGATGTACCGGATCGTGCGTGACCTCTCCACCGCCGCGCAGCAGCCGATGCCGCGCCTGTACGTCTCGCCCACGGCCGCCCCGAACGCGTTCGCCACGGGCCGCAACCCGAGGAACGCCGCCGTCTGCTGCACGGAGGGCATCCTGGCGGTCCTCGACGAGCGCGAGCTGCGCGGGGTGCTCGGGCACGAGCTCATGCACGTGTACAACCGCGACATCCTCACGTCGTCGGTGGCGGCCGCCTTCGCGGGCATGATCACCTCGGTCGCGCAGCTCCTCATGTTCTTCGGCGGCGGCGACGACCGGCGCGGTGGCGGCAACCCGCTGGCGATGATCGCGATGGTGTTCCTCGCGCCGATCGCGGCCCTGCTCATCCAGCTCGCGATCAGCCGCACGCGCGAGTACGACGCGGACGAGGACGGCGCCCGCCTGACCGGCGACCCGCTCGCCCTGGCCTCGGCGCTGGCGAAGCTCGAGCGCGGGACCCAGCGTGCGCCCCTGCCACCGAACCGCGACCTCGTGGACGTCTCGCACCTGATGATCGCGAACCCGTTCCGGGCCGGCGGCATGAGCTCGCTGTTCGCCACCCACCCGCCGATGGCGGAGCGCATCCGGCGCCTGCAGCAGATGTCCGACCAGCAGGGCGGCATCACCCGCTACTGACGGCCCCTGCAGCCGCCCGACGACGGCGCGTGGGCGGCCGGCGCCGTCAGCGGTAGTTGACGAACTGCAGCGCGACGTCGAGGTCGGAGCCCTTGAGGAGCGCGATGACGGACTGCAGGTCGTCGCGGCTCTTGGCCGAGACGCGCAGCTCGTCGCCCGTGATCTGCGTCTTCACGCCCTTGGGGCCCTCGTCGCGCACGATCTTCGCGATCTTCTTCGCGTTCTCGCTCGACAGGCCCTGCTGGATGGCGGCCTCGAGGCGGTACTCCTTGCCGGACTGCTTGGGCTCGCCGACCTCGAGGGCCTTCAGCGAGATGCCGCGCTTGACGAGCTTGGTCTCGAAGACGTCGAGGACGGCCTTGCAGCGCTCGGGGGAGTTCGCGGTCATCACCACGACGGACTCCCCGCTCCAGGCGATCGAGGCGCCGACGCCCTTGAAGTCGTAGCGCTGGGAGACCTCCTTGGCGGCCTGGTTGAGCGCGTTGTCGACCTCCTGGCGGTCGACCTTGCTGACGACGTCGAACGAGGAATCTCCGGCCATGTCTCCTCCTGGGACCTGCATTTCGGACAGGGCTGTGCGACTTGCTATCCTTCCATCCGCACGAGGCGGCGACGACCGCCCCGGGCAGCACGGCAGGTTACCCGAGCGGCCAAAGGGGGCTGACTGTAAATCAGCTGCGAGAGCTACGGGGGTTCGAATCCCTCACCTGCCACGCTCCACGAGCCCCGTCCGGTCCACCGGGCGGGGCTCGTTGCTGTTCGGGGTGGTCGGGACGTTCGGCTCTGGTCGCGCTCCCAGGACGGTTCGTACCGTGATGGCCGTCAGACGTGACCAGCACCGGAGCGACCACGTGGCGGCCCTGGTCCGATGACCCTCGGCAAACGGCGCCGTCCGCAGGTCCAGCAACCCGGGCGGCGCCGTTCTCCATGGCACCGGGCCCCGTGGGGAGGGATCGGATTTCGCAGGCCCCGCGCGGCCCGTGTACCCTTGCACGCGCCGCCCCGATAGCTCAGTCGGCAGAGCGTCTCCATGGTAAGGAGAAGGTCAAGGGTTCGATTCCCTTTCGGGGCTCTCTCGGTGCCAGCGGCGACAACCGTCGTCGCGGGCATCAGGAAGCGGCGGGGTAGCTCAGTCGGTCAGAGCGCACGACTCATAATCGTGAGGTCGCGGGTTCGAGCCCCGCCCCCGCTACCAGGACAGCATGCGCGCGCACGTGGCGCGCGAACCAAGAGGCACTGCGCCCAGCGCGAGAGGTGGCACACCGTGGCCAGCAAGACCCAGGACATCCGCCCCAAGATCACGCTCGCCTGCACCGAGTGCAAGGAGCGGAACTACATCACCAAGAAGAACCGCCGCAACGACCCGGACCGGCTGGAGCTGCAGAAGTTCTGCCCCCGCTGCGGCAAGCACACGGCGCACCGCGAGACCCGCTGACCCGGCTTCCGCATGGGTGTCAACACGGCCTTCGCCGGCCGCGCGTACCCCGCGACCGCGCCGTACGCCGTCGGGCGTGAGCACCTGCGCGACTTCGCGCGCGCCGTCGGCGCGACGCACCCTGCGCACCACGACGTGACGGCGGCCCGCGAGCTGGGCCACCCGGACGTCGTCGCGGCGCCCACCTTCGCCGTCGTGATCGCGCAGAAGGCGGAGGCGCAGCTCATCGAGGACCCCGAGGCAGGCATCGACTTCTCGCGCGTCGTGCATGCCGAGGAGCGCTTCACCCACCACCGGCCCATCCACGCGGGTGACGAGCTGGTGACGGTCCTGCACGTCGACGCGATCACCGAGCGCGCGGGCCTGGCCATGGTCACGACCCGGTGCGAGATCGCCGACGCCGCCGGCTCGCCTGTCGCGACCGTGACGTCGACGCTCGCGGTGCGGGGGGACGCATGACGCGTCCGGTGATCACCGACCTGACGGTCGGCCAGTCGATCGGCACGCGCACCGTCGAGGTGCAGCGCGTCGACCTCGTCCGCTACGCGGGTGCGAGCAAGGACTTCAACACGATCCACTGGAACGAGCGCATCGCGCGCGAGGTGGGTCTGCCGGGCGTCATCGCGCACGGCATGTTCACCATGGGCCAGGCCGTGAACGTCGTCACCGACTGGGTGGGCGACCCGGGCGCGGTCGTCGACTACGGGGTGCGCTTCACGCGGCCCGTCCCGGTCCCGGACCCGGGCGTCGCGGTCGTCGAGGTCGAGGGCGTGGTCGGGGCGATCGACGCCGAGGCCCGGACCGTGCGCATCGACCTCACGGTGACCTTCGACGGTGCCAAGGTGCTCGGCAAGGCGCAGGCGGTCGTCGCGCTCTGACGCCGGAGGCGTGCGCGCCGGTCGGCTGGGCAGCCGTCGGGCGATGCCGTCCGAGCCGACGCCCGACGCGTTCGCCGGTCAGGCGCGGGGCGGGCCCGTCGTCGTGCCGACGCGCAGCTGCACGTCGAGGCTGACGTCCTCGGGTACGTCGCCCGCGAGCAGCGAGCCGACGGCGTTGCCGAGCGTCTCGCCCTTGAGGGCGAGCGGCTGGGCGACGGTGGTGAGCACGTCGGGGGAGAGCCACGGCAGGTCGAGGCCGTCGAACCCTGCGACGGAGACGTCCTCCGGGACGCGCAGGCCGAGCTCGCGCGCGGCGAGCAGGACGCCGGCGGCGAGCAGGTCCGACTGGGCGACGACGACGGTGGGCGGGTCGTCGACGTCGAGCAGGGCGCGGCCGGCGTCCTGGCCCTCCTCCACGAGGGACGCCGAGCATTCCCACATGGCGACGGGCTCGACGCCGGCGTCGGTGAGGCCCTCGACGCGGTGTCGGGTGGGCGTCCAGTCGAGCGCGGCCATGCGGCCGGGGGTGACGAGGCCGGGGCGCCGCGGGTGCGCGAAGGGCAGGGTCACCGAGGCGAACCGGGTGTGCCCGAGCTCGAGCAGGTAGCGCGCGAGGTCCGCCGTGCCGCGGCGGTCCTCGATGCCGACGACGGGCACGTCGAGCGCGCCGTGTCCCTCGCCGACGACGACGGGCACGCCGCGCCGCTGGAGCGCGCTGAGCACGGGGTCGCCGCTGTGGGCGCCCCAGATGAGGACGGCGACGTCCATCGGGGCGCTGGCCAGGAGCGGGTCGAGGACGATGCCGCCGTCGGGCGCGGGCTGCGCGGGCACGAGAAGCACCCCGAGCCCCATGGGCCCGAGGGTGCCGACGAGGCCGTCGAGCACCTGGACGGACACGGGGTCGCGGAAGCTGCGGCGAAGCTGGTCGCCGATGACGACGGCGACGATGCCGGACCGGCCGCTGCGCAGGGAGCGGCCGAGCGGGTTGGGGCCCGCGTAGCCGAGGGAGGCGGCGGCGTCGAGGACGCGGGCCTTGGTCTCGGTGGCGATGGGTCCGGCGCCCGAGAAGGCGAGGGACGCGGTGGACACGGAGACTCCGGCGACACTGGCGACGTCCGCCAGCGTCGGTCGACCCTGTGACATTTCATCCTCGCGCGCGGGGGGAACTCGGTTGACGAGAAGTCAGCCTATCGGCACACTGGACAGGTCGTTGTCGAAACGATTCGAGTATGTCCCATCTGCAGGTCAAGCGCAGGAAAAGGCCCACGGGTCCCCCGCGTCCGGGCCTGCGTGTCCGCCCCCTCGAGAACGAGTGCCCCGCCATGCCCGCCCTGCCGGTCGGCCCCGCCGCCCACGCCCACGCCCACGCCCTCGCCGACCCCACCGGCCCCACCGACGAGCAGGTCCGCGCCGCGCGCCGGAACCTCATCGGCCTGTACTTCCTCACCGGCGTCGCGGTCGCCACGTGGCTCGCGCGGCTCCCCTCCATCCGCAGCGCCCTCGACCTGTCGACCGCGAGCCTCGGCACCGTCCTCGTCGTCGGCTCGGTGGGCTCGCTCGTGATGGTCATCGTGGCCGGCGGCATCACCAACCGGTGGGGCTCGGCGCGGACGCTCATGGTCGCCGCCGCGATGTTCTCCGTGGCGAACGTCCTCGTCGGGCTCGGTCCGGCGATCGGCAGCGTGCCCGTGCTGGCCATCGGCATGCTCATCTCCAGCTCGTCGTACGCGCTCGCCAACGTGCCGCTCAGCCTCGAGAGCGTCGTCATCGAACGCGCTGTCCGGCGCACGGTCGTGCCGCAGTTCCACGCCGCGTTCTCCGTCGGCAGCGTGGTCGGCTCGCTCGTCGGCGCCGGGATCTCGTGGCTCGGCGTGCCCGTCGTCTGGCACTTCATCGGCCTCAGCGTGGTCACGTTCGCATGGCGCTGGTACGCGGTGCCCGGCGCGGTCCTCGCGCAGGCCCCCGACCTCGACAGTGCGCCCGTGCGCCGGGGCGCCGGCATGCGCACGGCCTTCGCGGCCTGGCGCGAGCCGCGCACACTCCTCATCGGCCTCGTCGTCTTCGTCGCCGCCATCTCCGAGGGTTCGGCGAACAACTGGCTGAGCATCGCCGTCGTGGACGGCTTCGCCGAGGCCGAGGCCGTCGGCGCGGTCATCTTCGGCGTCTTCGTCGGTGCGATGACGGTGGCACGCCTGTCCGGCGCGCGCCTCATCGACCGGTTCGGCCGTGTCGCGGTGCTGGTCGCCTCGGGGGCCTCGTCGCTCATCGGTCTCCTGGTGTTCGGCCTCGCGCCGTCGCTCGCGACCGCGGCGATCGGCGCCGCAGCCTGGGGTCTCGGTACCGGCCTCATGGTCCCGATCGGCATGGCCGCCGTGTCCGGCGACCGCCTGCGCATGGCCGGCCGCGTCTCGGTCGTCTCGTCCTTCTCCTCGGTCGCCTCGCTCGCCGCGCCGCCGCTCATCGGTCTCGCGGCGACGGGCATGGGGACGCGGCACGCGCTGCTGCTCATCGGTGGCGGCTTCGTCCTGAGCATGGCGATCGCGCGCGTCGTCGGCACGCCCGCCGTCGCGGACGTCGCTGCGCCGTCGCGGCCCGAGCAGGCGCCCGACGCCGCACGGGCCCACGTCGATCCGGTCGTCCCTGTCGCCGAGGTGCCCGCCCCCCGGGCTCCCGCCGCGGCGCCTGTCGCGGCCTCCGTCGCCGCCCCCGCCCTCGAGGTGCCTGATCCCGCGCTGGCGGTCCGGTGAACGCCGCGGCCGCGCCGGCCACGGGCCGCGCGCTGCGCGGGCGACCCGTGGGGGCCCCGGGGCCCGCGTCCACCGCCGTCTTCATGGCGTTCCTGCTCAGCGGGTTCAACTTCTCGGGCTGGGCGGCCCGGCTGCCCGCCGTCCGTGACGCGCTCGAGCTCAGCCCGAACCGGATGGGCCTGCTCCTGCTGGTCGGCGCGGTCGGCTCGCTGGTGTCGCTGCCGCTGTCCGGCATCGTCGTCCAGCGGCTGGGCGCGCGGCGGACGGTCGAGGTCTCGGCCGGCCTCAACACGATCGGCCTGCTCGTCGCGGCCGTGGGCGTCGCCCTCGGCTCGGTGTGGCTCGCCGGTCTCGGCCTGGCCGTGTACGGGGTGGGCACGGGGGTATGGGACGCCGCGATGAACCTCGAAGGGGCCGCCGTCGAGCAGGTGCTCGGCCGGTCGCTCATGCCGCGGTTCCACGCGGGCTTCTCCTTCGGCACGATGGCCGGCGCCGCGCTCGGCGCACTCGCCGCCCTGCTCCAGGTCTCGGTCCTGGTGCACCTGGGGATCGCACTCACGGCGAGCATCGCCCTGCTCCTGTGGTCCACGCGGTACTTCCTGCCCGAGGGCACGCACGACGCCCACCCGGACGACGCGTCGTCGTCCGGTGGCGGCGCCTTCCGGGCCTGGGGTGAGCGCCGGACCCTGCTCGTCGGCCTCGTCGTGCTGGCGGCAGCCCTGACCGAGGGCTCCGCGAACGACTGGGTGAGCCTCGCCGTCGTCGACGGCTTCCTCACCTCGGACGCCGCCGGGGCGGTCGCCTTCTGGGTGTTCGTCACCGCGATGACCGCGATGCGCCTGCTGGGCACCCGGCTGCTCGACCGGTGGGGGCGCGTGGCGACGCTGCGCGCGACCGCGGGCGTCGCCATCGTCGGTCTGCTGCTCTTCGGGCTGTCGCCCTGGCTGTGGCTCGCCCTCGTGGGCGTCGTCGCGTGGGGCCTCGGTGCGGGCCTCGGCTTCCCGGTCGGCATGAGCGCCGCGGCGGACGACCCGCGCAACGCCCCCGCGCGCGTGGCCGTCGTGTCCACGATCGGCTACAGCGCGTTCCTGGCCGGCCCACCGCTGCTCGGCCTGCTCGCCGACCACATCGGCTACCGCCACGCGCTGCTCGCGGTCCTGGTTCCGCTGGTCGTGAGCTTCCTGCTCGTCGCCGCGACGCGCCCGCTCGCGGTCGCCGGTCAGGCGGCCGACGACGACGCGCCCGACGCGCACGACCCGGTCGACGCGCTCGACCCGGCAGTCCCGGCAGTCCCCGTCGCCCCGGCAGTCCCGGTGCGGCCCACTAGCCTGGGCGGATGACGCTGCGCCCCCTCGCCGAGCTCACCACGCTCCGCCTCGGCGGACCCCCGGCGCGGTACCTCGAGGTGGACACCGAGGCGGACTTCGTCACCGCCGTGCAGGCCGCCGACGACGCCGGTGAGCCGCTGCTCGTGCTCGGCGGCGGCTCGAACGTCGTGGTCGCGGACGCGGGCTTCGACGGCGTCGTCGTCCGGGACGTGCGCAGCGCCGTCGCCGTGGAGGACGACGCGGGCAGCTGCGGCGGCGTCTCCGTGCGGGTCCCCGCGGGCACCGTGTGGGACGACGTCGTGGCGCGCGCCGTCGCGGAGGGCTGGATCGGGGTCGAGGCACTCAGCGGCATCCCCGGGTCCACGGGCGCCACACCGGTCCAGAACGTCGGCGCGTACGGCCAGGAGGTCTCCGGCGTCGTGTCGACCGTGCGCGTGTGGGACCGGGAGTCCCGGCGGGTGCGGACGCTCGCGCTCGTCGAGCTCGGGTTCGGCTACCGCAGCTCCATCCTCAAGCAGTCGCTGCGGGACGGCGACAGGCCGTCGGCGTTCGCGCCGACGCCGCGGTACGTCGTGCTCGACGTCGGCTTCCAGCTCCGGCCCGGCCGCCGCTCGGCCCCGATCGCCTACCCCGAGCTCGCCGCGCTGCTGGGTGTCGCCGTCGGCGAGCAGGCACCGCTCGAGGAGGTCCGGGCGGCCGTCCTCCAGCTGCGCGCGCGCAAGGGCATGGTGCTCGATGCCGCGGACCCGGACACCTGGAGCGCGGGCTCGTTCTTCACCAACCCCGTGGTGCCCGCGGAGCAGGCGGACCGCCTGCCGGCCGACGCGCCCCGCTACGCCGTCCGGTCGAGCCGACCCGAGCGCACGAGCGGCCCGAGCCTCGGCGCCGTCGACCCGTCCCTCGTCAAGACGAGCGCGGCCTGGCTGATCGAGCACGCCGGCTTCGGTCGCGGGTTCGGGCTGCCCGGCCCGGTCGGGCTGTCCACCAAGCACACCCTCGCGCTCACGAACCGGGGCGGCGGCACGACGGCGCAGCTCCTGGACCTGGCCCGGACCGTGCGCGACGGCGTGCGCGAGGCTTTCGGCGTCACGCTCGAGCCCGAGCCGGTGCTCGTCGGCGTCAGCCTGTAGCGGGCGTCCGTCAGGCGGGCGCGGCGAGCCACGCGTCGACGCCGGCGAGCAGCCGCTGCTTCGTCGCGTCGGACGCGCGGGACGCGCGGATCGAGCCCCGCGCGAGGGTGGCGAGGGCCTCGTCGTCGAGTCCGTGCACGGTGCGCGCGACCTCGTACTGCGCGACGAGCCTCGAGCGGAACAGCAGGGGGTCGTCCGCGCCGAGGGCGACCGTGGCCCCCGCGGTGAGCAGGGCGCGGAGCGGGACGTGGCTGGCCTCGGCGAACACGCCCAGCGACACGTTCGACGCCGGGCACAGCTCGAGTGCCACCCCCTCGGCGACGAGGATGTCGAGCACGCGCGGGTCCTCCGCGGCGCGCACGCCGTGCCCGAGGCGGTCCGGCTGCAGGTGGGCGAGGATCTCCGCGACGTGGTCGGCGCCCAGCAGCTCGCCGCCGTGCGGCACGCACGCCAGGCCCGCGCGTCGGGCGATCCCGAACGCGGGCGCGAACTCGTCGGTCGCCCCGCGTCGCTCGTCGTTGCTCAGACCGAAGCCGACGACCTCGCCGGGGCCCTCGCCCGCGTAGCGGGCCGCGAGCCGGGCGAGCGTGCGCGCCTCGAGCGGGTGGCGCATCCGCGACGCCGCGACGACGACGGCCACCTCGACGCCGGTCGCGGCGCTCGCGGACGCGGCCTCGTCGAGGACGATCTCGAGCGCGGCGGTGAGCCCACCGACGTAGGGCGCGTAGGAGGTGGGGTCCACCTGGATCTCAAGACGGCCCGAGCCCTCGGCGGCGTCGTCGGCGGCGGCCTCGGCCACCAGGCGGCGCATCGCGGCCTCGGAGCGCACGCACGCGCGGGCGGCGTCGTAGAGGCGCTGGAACCGGAACCACCCGCGGTCGTCGACCGGTACCTCGAGGGGGTCGCCGTCGAGCAGCGCGTGGGGGAGGCGGACGCCGACCTCGTCGGCGAGCTCGGCGAGGGTGCTCGGGCGCAGGGAGCCGGTGAAGTGCAGGTGCAGGTGCGCCTTGGGTAGCGAAGCCAGGTCCCGCACGGGCGAGAGTCTGCCAGACGCACGCCGGTCGCCCCTGACGGGCGGACGCGTCACGGCGCGGGAAGGATCCCCCGCTCCAGCGCGGCCGTGACCGCACGCGTGCGGTCGTCCACCCCGAGCTTGGCGAAGATGCGCAGCAGGTGCGTCTTGACGGTCGCCTCGCTGATGAACAGCTCCGCACCGATCTGCGCATTCGTGCCGCCATGGGCGACCGCGGCGAGCACCTCGAGCTCGCGCGACGTGAGCCGCTCGGTGGGGTGGCGCACGCCCAGCACGAGCCGCCGCGCCACGGACGGCGCGAGCACCGTCTCGCCGCCTGCCACGGCCCGGACCGCGGCGACGAGGTCCTCGCGCGGGGTGTCCTTGAGCAGGTAACCCGTCGCACCGGCCTCGACGGCGCGCAGGATGTCGGCGTCGGTCTCGTACGTGGTCAGGACGACGACGCGCACGTCGGGGTCCTCGGCGAGGATGCGCGCGGTCGCGGCCGCGCCGTCCAGGACGGGCATCCGCAGGTCCATGAGCACGATGTCGGGGCCCAGCTCGCGCGCCGACGCGACCGCCTGCTCGCCGTCGCCGGCCTCCCCGACCACCTCGAGGTCCGGTTCGCCCGCCAGCAGGCCGACGATGCCGGTGCGCACCACCGGGTGGTCGTCGACCACGAGCAGTCGGATGGTCACGCGATCTCCTCCGTCGGTCCCTCGGCGGTTCCATCCTCGCCCGCGGGACCGCCCGCGACGTCGTCGGGCGCGCCGGACGACGAGTCCGCCGTGCCGGACGACGAGTCCGGCGCACCGGAGGGCACGGTCACCTGCACGCGCGTACCCACGCCGACGTCGCTGCTCACCACCAAGCGGCCGCCCTCGGACGTGACGCGGTCGCGCATGCCACGCAGCCCGTAGCCCTCCACGGCCGCGGGGTCCATGCCCTGGCCGTCGTCGAGCACCGTGAGCCGGACCCTCGCGGACGCCCCTCCCGCGCCCTGCCCGTCGTCGTCGGTGTCGGCAGCGAGGACGAGGTCCACGTTGCGCGCACGGGCGTGCCGTCGCACGTTCGACAGCGCCTCCTGGGCGGCGCGCAGCAGGACGACCTCCCGGTCGCGCGGCAGGCCGGCGAGCGCGGCGTCGTCGGCCACCACGCCCACGCGGACGCCGGTCTCCTGGCCGAAGCGGATCGCGAGCCGCTCGAGCGCCTCGATCAGGGTGGACTCCGTGAGCCCGAGGGGCGCCCCGGCAGCGACGAGTGCGCGCGCCTCCGCGAGGTTGTCCCGTGCGGTCCGCTCGATGAGCGCGAGCCGCTCGCCGGCGGCGTCGCGCTCATCGCGGCGCAGGTCCGCGGCCGCCGTCTGAGCGAGCATGATCACGCTCGTGAACCCCTGGGCGAGGGTGTCGTGGATCTCACGCGCCATGCGCTCGCGCTCCGCCATCACCCCGGCGGCGTGGTGGGACGTCGCGGCGTCGGCCTGCGCCTCCTCGAGCCGGGCGAGCAGGTCGGCGCGCTCCTCGCTCTGCTCGGCCACCTGGGTCACCCAGAGCCCGAGGATCACCGAGAACGCCACCGCGATCGTGGCCTGCGTGAGGAGCGGCACGGCGTCGGCGAACGTCCGCAGCTCCGCCTGGGCGGCGATGGCGCCGAACACCACCGCCGTGAGGGCCACGGTGAGGGTAATGCCCCACCGCCGGTTCTCCGCGAAGTACCAGATCTGGCTGTACGCGATGAACAGGAGCAGGGTCCCCGTCTCCGTCGCGGAGACGACGGCGCCGACGCACGCGATCATGACGACGAGGTAGGTCGTGGCGAGCCGCGGGCTGCCGCTGACGGCCGCTCGTCGGCCGACGGTGAGGTAGGCGACCAGCAGCACCGTGAACACCGCGAGCGCCACGCCGAGGCCGACGCCGACGGTCGGTCGGTCGAGGAAGTACGCGAGGACGCTCAGCGCCCAGAGGGCGTAGAACGCCAGATCCCAGCCGCGAAGCGACCGCGCCCAGAAGGCAGCGCGGTCGCTTCGCCAGTCACCCGCGGCGGAGGGCACCCGGGACTCGGCGATGCTCGGTCGCGAGGGCCACGGGTAGAAGTGCCGGTTCTGGAGCGGGCCGTCCATGCCGGCATCGTCCCGGATCGGACGATCAGCCGTCATCACGCCGACGCCACCGGAAAGTGCGGACCGCGACCGCGAGCCCGGCCACCAGGTAGACGGCCAGCACCGCGGCCGTCGCGCCGTGCTGCCAGGAACCCGCCGGCTCGAGGACCGTGAAGTCGTCGGGCAGGAACACCGATCGCATGCCCTGGGCGAGCCACTTCAGCGGGAAGAGGGCTGCGACGTCCTGCATCCAGCCGGGCAGGGAGTCGTAGGTGAAGAACACCCCCGAGATGAACTGCAGGACCAGGACGACCGGCGTGACGACCGCGTTGGCGGCGCGCGCCGACGACGGCAGGGACGAGAACCCGATCCCGCAGACCACGCCCGAGGCTGTGCCCAGGACGAACACCCAGGCCAGCGTGAACCAGCGGCCGCCGTCGGCCGGCAGGCTCACGTCGAACAGGGCGACGGCGACGGCCAGCAGAAGGGCGAGCTGGATGACGCTCGTCGTCAGCACCGACCCGATCTTGCCGAGGAAGTACGCGGTGCTCGGCAGCGGGGTGCCGCGCAGGCGCTTGAGCCCACCGGCGTCGCGCTCCTCGGCGATCCCGATGGCGAGGTTCTGGAAGCTCGACAAGAAGATGCCCGTCGCGATCATGCCGGGCAGGAAGTACTGGGCGAACGGCACCAGCCCACCGCCGTCCGGTCCCACCTCGCTCCCGTCCTGCCCGAAGACGGTCGAGAAGATCGCCAGCATGATGATCGGGTACGCGAAGATGAAGATCACGGCGTCCCGGGCGCGGAAGAACTGGATGAGCTCGATCCGGGTGCGGGCAAGGCCGAGGGCGATCGTGGACGGCAGGGCCACGTGCGGCGCCGGTGCCGTCGTCGTGGCGGGGGCGGTGGCGCTGCTCATCGCGCGGTCTCCTTCACGGTGCTGGGGGCGGTCGGCGAGGTGGTCGCGGTGGCGGCTCCGACGAGCCCGTCGTCCGCGAACGGGGCGGTCTCGCCGATGAGGCTCAGGTAGACGTCCTCGAGGCTCGGGCGGATCACCTGCAGGCCGGGCACCTCGGCGGGTCCGAGCCGGGCGGCCAGTGCCGCCACCGCGGCGGTCGGCGTGGCCGTCGCCATCTTGCGCAGGACGCCGTCCTCGAGCCAGCGCACGACGGCGCGCCGGGCTGCGCGGTCGCCCAGGGCGGCGGGCGCGTCGACGGCGACCACGCGCCCGTCGCGCACGACGGCGCACCGGTCGGCGAGGCGCTCGGCCTCGTCCATGTAGTGGGTCGTCAGGAGGATGGTGGTCCCGCCGTCGCGCAGGCTCTCGATGAGGTCCCAGAACGCGCGCCGGGCCTCGGGGTCGAACCCCGTGGTCGGCTCGTCGAGGAAGAGCAGCTCGGGACGGCCGACGATGCCGAGCGCGACGTCGAGGCGGCGGCGTTGACCGCCGGAGAGCTGGCGGGTGCGTGTGCCGGCTTTGTCCGTGAGCCCGACGGCGGCGATCAGCTCGTCCGGGTCGCGCGGCGCGGGGTAGTACTTCGCGAAGTGCGTGACGAGCTCGCGCACCGTCAGCTCGGCCTGGTCGGCTGCGCTCTGCAGCACGACACCGATGCGGTTGCGCCACTGCCGGCCCGCCGCTTGCGGGTCCACGCCGAGCACGACGACGTCGCCCGCGTCCCGGTGGCGGAAGCCCTCGAGGATCTCGATCGTGGTGGTCTTGCCCGCGCCGTTCGGCCCGAGCACGGCGAAGATCTCGCCACGCTCGACGGTCAGGTCGAGTCCGTCGACCGCGCGCTTGGCGCCGTAGGTCTTGCGGAGGTCGCGGACGTGGACCGCGATGTCGGCTGATGTCATGCCATCAACCCTGGCGGCCGCCCCGGGCGCGTCGCCAGCACCGGGTGACGGGATCCGGACTCCACCGACCGGTGGACGCGAGGGTCCACCGGTCGGGGTCGCGGGGCTACTCGGCCTCGGCCAGGAGCGCCTGGATGCGGCCGACGCCCTCGACGATGTCGTCGTCGCTCATCGCGTAGGAGAGCCGGATGTAGCCGCTCGGCCCGAACGCCTCACCGGGCACGACGGCGACCTCGGCCTCCTCGAGGATGAGGGCTGCGAGCTCGGCCGACGTCGTCGGCGTGCGACCGCGGATCGTCTTGCCGAGGACCCCCTCGACGCTGGGGTAGACGTAGAACGCGCCCTGCGGCGTCGGGCAGACGACGCCGTCGATCTCCGAGAGCATCGACACGATGGTGCGCCGGCGGCGGTCGAACGCCTCGCGCATCGCCTCGGCGGCGGACAGGTCGCCCGCGACGGCCGCGAGCGCCGCGCGCTGGGAGACGTTGGCGACGTTCGAGCTGAGGTGCGACTGCAGGTTGGTCGCGGCCTTGATGACGTCGACGGGGCCGATCATCCAGCCCACGCGCCAGCCGGTCATCGCGTAGGTCTTGGCGACGCCGTTGAGGACGATGGTGGTGTCGGCGAGCTCCGGCACCACCTGCACGATGTGCGACGCCTCGACGCCGTCGTAGGTGAGGTGCTCGTAGATCTCGTCCGTGATCACCCAGATCCCGTGCTCGACCGCCCAGCGGCCGATCGCCTCGGTCTGCTCGCGGCTGTAGACGGCGCCCGTCGGGTTCGACGGCGAGCAGAACAGCAGAGCCTTGGTGCGCTCGGTGCGAGCGGCCTCGAGCTGGGCGACCGTGACGAGGTAGCCCTGGTCGGCGCCCGCGAAGACCTCGACGGGCACGCCGCCCGCGAGGCGGATGGCCTCCGGGTACGTGGTCCAGTACGGCGCGGGCAGCAGCACCTCGTCGCCGTCGTCGACGACCGTCGCGAAGGCCTGGTAGACGGCCTGCTTGCCGCCGTTGGTGACCAGCACCTGGTTCGGCTCGACGGCGTAGCCGGAGTCGCGGAGCGTCTTCGCGGCGATGGCCTCGCGCAGCACGGGCAGGCCCGCGGCGGGCGTGTACCGGTGGTTCACGGGGTCCGTGCAGGCGGCGACACCGGCGTCGACGATGTACTGCGGCGTCGGGAAGTCCGGTTCGCCGGCGCCGAACCCGATGACCGGGCGGCCGGCGGCCTTGAGGGCCTTGGCCTTGGCGTCGACGGCGAGGGTCGCGGACTCGGCGATGGCACCGATGCGGGCGGAGATGCGGGCGCGGGGCGCGGCAGGCTGGCTCACGGGGCCATCTTGGCAGAGCGGGCCGGGCCTCTCCCGACCTTTCTCACGGCGAGGCGCGGGGGAGTGCCCGGGTCGCGCGCCCGGCTCGGACGTGACCGCGCGGGAGTGGTTCGACCCAGACCGCCGGAGCACGTACACTCGACCGCTGGTGGTTGACGTCCGCCATGATGGTGCGCGCCCCTCGACGGGCTGCGGGTCACCGGGACGGTCGTCGGGCATCGAAGGGCAGTGGCGCAATTGGCAGCGCACCGGTCTCCAAAACCGGCGGTTGTGGGTTCGAGTCCCTCCTGCCCTGCAAGCACACGTCCGCACGGGCGGGTGGTAAGGACCCCGCTGAGCGCGGGCGAGACCGACACGAGACGGTGGGACGAACTGTGAGCGAATCCGCACGGGCAGGCGCCTCGGGCGCCGACCGCACCCGGCGTCCCGCGCCGCGCCCGGCGCGTGGCAAGGAGACCAAGCAGCTCAACCTCTTCCAGAGGATCGCCCGCTACCTCCGCCAGATCGTCGCGGAGATCAAGAAGGTCGTCTGGCTCACCCGCAAGGACATGGTCAGCTACTCGACCGCGGTGATCGTGTTCGTCGCCATCGTCATGGCGTTCGTCACGCTCGCCGACCTCGGCATCGGGTCGCTGACCGGGCTCATCTTCGGCTGACCCGGCCCGCGCCCTTCCCTGATCAGAAAGCAGGTCCCATTCGTGTCCCTCGAGTCGCCAGACCCCACCGACCTGGACCCGACGACGTCCGACGACGCCGCGGCCGAGGCTGAGGTGGCGGACGACGACGCCGAGCCGACGGACGCCGCGGAGGCGACCGAGGCCGGCGAGGCCACGGACGAGGCCGCCGAGGCGCCTGAGGCTCCGGCAGAGCCCGAGGCCGAGGAGGAGGTCGACCCGGTCGTCGCGTTCAAGACGCAGCTCCGACGACTCCCGGGCGACTGGTACGTCATCCACTCCTACGCGGGCTACGAGAACCGCGTGAAGGCGAACCTGGAGAACCGCATCCAGAGCCTCAACATGGAGGACTACATCTTCCAGGTCGAGGTGCCCATGGAAGAGGTCGTCGAGATCAAGAACGCGCAGCGCAAGGTCGTGCGCCGCGTCCGGATCCCCGGCTACGTCCTCGTCCGCATGGAGCTCACCGACGAGTCGTGGGGCGCCGTCCGGCACACCCCGGGCGTGACGGGCTTCGTGGGTCACACCCACCAGCCGGTCCCGCTGACCTTGGACGAGGTGTTCTCGATGCTCGCGCCGACGATGGCGCCCGCAGCCGCCCCGGCCAAGCCCGCCGCGGCCGCGGCGATCGCCGTGGACTTCACGGTCGGCGAGTCGGTCACCGTCACGGACGGCCCGTTCGACACGCTGCCCGCGACGATCTCCGAGATCAACGCCGAGGCGCAGAAGCTCAAGGTGCTCGTCTCGATCTTCGGCCGGGAGACCCCGGTCGAGCTGTCGTTCAACCAGGTCGCCAAGATCTGAGGACGGCACCCCGCCCGCCCGCGACCGCGGCCGGGCACTGCAACCGGGTCATCGCCCACGGCGTCGGCCCACGAATGGAACGGAAGGCATCATGCCCCCGAAGAAGAAGGTCTCCGGCCTGATCAAGCTCCAGATCAACGCCGGTGCTGCGACCCCCGCGCCCCCGATCGGCCCGGCGCTCGGCCAGCACGGCGTCAACATCATGGAGTTCTGCAAGGCGTACAACGCGGCGACCGAGTCGCAGCGCGGCAACGTCATCCCGGTCGAGATCACGGTGTACGAGGACCGCTCGTTCACCTTCATCACCAAGACCCCGCCGGCCGCCGAGCTGATCAAGAAGGCCGCGGGCGTGGCCAAGGGCTCGCCGACGCCGCACACCACCAAGGTGGCGTCGCTGTCCCGCGACCAGGTGCGCGAGATCGCGCAGACGAAGCTCGAGGACCTCAACGCCAACGACGTCGAGGCCGCGATGAAGATCGTGGCGGGCACGGCCCGCTCGATGGGGATCACGGTCCAGGACTGAGGACCTCGGCCCGGAGGTAGGGCGCCGGAAGGCGTTCTGCCGTAGGGCGAGGACCGCAGGTCCTGGACAATGAGGACACGGTCCAGGACTGAGGACCTCGGCCCGGAGGTAGGTGCAAGGCCCCGCGTCACCGCGGCGCGGGGGAGTGGCAGGGCCAGGCGCTGGCCCGCAGACCACGACTGCTACCAAGGAGATGAGCAGATGACGCAGCGCAGCAAGGGTTACCGCGCAGCCGCTGAGAAGATCGACCGCTCGCGGCTGTACGCGCCGCTGGAGGCGATCCGGCTGGCGAAGCAGACGTCGGTGACGAAGTACGACGCGACTGTCGAGGTGGCGTTCCGCCTCGGTGTCGACCCGCGCAAGGCGGACCAGATGGTCCGCGGCACGGTCAACCTCCCGCACGGCACGGGCAAGACGGCCCGCGTGCTGGTCTTCGCCAACGGCGAGAAGGCGGAGCAGGCCCGTGCGGCCGGTGCCGACGAGGTCGGTGGCGACGAGCTGATCGAGAAGGTGGCCGCCGGCTACACGGACTTCGACGCCGCGGTCGCGACGCCGGACCTGATGGGCAAGGTCGGCCGCCTGGGCAAGATCCTCGGCCCGCGTGGTCTCATGCCGAACCCGAAGACGGGCACGGTCACGATGGACGTCGCCAAGGCCGTGACGGACATCAAGGGCGGCAAGATCGAGTTCCGGGTCGACAAGCACTCGAACCTGCACTTCATCATCGGCAAGGTGTCGTTCGACGACACCCAGCTGGTGGAGAACTACGCGGCCGCGCTCGAGGAGGTGCTCCGGCTCAAGCCGGCCGCCTCGAAGGGCCGTTACCTGCTGAAGGCGTTCGTCGCGACGAGCATGGGCCCGAGCATCCCGCTCGACCAGAGCCGCACGCGCAACCTCCTGCAGGAGGAGGACGTCGCCTGAGCGCGACTCCCTGATCCACCAGGAGGGCCCCGGGCCCCCCGGCCCGGGCCACCAGGGGGCCAGGCCCCAACCCCGCG
>JAEYXM010000280.1 GCA_023428465.1 Actinomycetes bacterium | reverse complement strand
CGGCGAACGCCGTGACTTCCGGAGTGTTGTCCAGGGTGCCCCGATGTGCCAAACCGCGCGTCCACGCGAAGATCGACGCGATCGGGTTGGTCGACGTCGGCTTGCCCGCCTGGTGCTGGCGGTAGTGGCGCGTGACCGTGCCGTGCGCGGCCTCCGCCTCGACCGTACGGCCGTCGGGCGTCATGAGGACGCTCGTCATGAGGCCGAGCGAGCCGAAGCCCTGCGCGATCGTGTCGGACTGCACGTCGCCGTCGTAGTTCTTGCACGCCCAGACGTAGCCGCCCTCCCACTTCATCGCCGCGGCGACCATGTCGTCGATGAGGCGGTGCTCGTAGGTGAGGCCGGCGGCGTCGAAGTCCGCCTTGAACTCGGTGGCGAAGACCTCCGCGAAGATGTCCTTGAACGCGCCGTCGTACGCCTTGAGGATCGTGTTCTTGGTCGACAGGTAGACCGGGTATCCGCGGCGCAGGCCGTAGGCGAAGGACGCACGCGCGAAGTCGCGGATCGACTCCGTGAAGTTGTACATGCCCATCGCGACGCCGCCGGCCTCCGGGAAGGTGACGACCTGCTGCTCGATCGGCGCGCTGCCGTCCGCAGGCGTGAACGTCAGGGTCAGCGTGCCCGGCCGGTCCACCTTGAAGTTCGTCGCGCGGTACTGGTCGCCGTGGGCGTGACGGCCGATGACGATCGGCTTGGTCCAGCCCGGGACCAGGCGCGGCACGTTGTCGATGATGATGGGCTCGCGGAAGACGACGCCGCCGAGGATGTTGCGGATGGTCCCGTTCGGGGAGAGCCACATCTTCTTCAGGCCGAACTCCTCGACGCGCGCCTCGTCGGGCGTGATCGTCGCGCACTTGACGCCGACGCCGTGCTCCTTGATGGCGTTCGCCGCGTCGATCGTGACCTGGTCGTCCGTCGCGTCCCGGTTCTCGATCGACAGGTCGAAGTAGCGCAGGTCGACGTCGAGGTACGGGTGGATCAGGCGGTCCTTGATCGCGGCCCAGATGATCCGCGTCATCTCGTCGCCGTCGAGCTCCACGACCGGGCCCACGACCTTGATCTTCGCCATCCACCACTCCTGTCCTCAGGGTGCCCGCAGGGGGCCTCGTCGACCGCAGAATCTGGTCGCTGCCGGGCCCCATCGACCGACCGCCCGAGTTTACTTGATATCGAGAGATCTCACGGACCGCCCCTCGCGTCCGGCGCCGAGCGGGAGTGGCATGATCGGGCACGTCTGCGTCCTCACACGCCCTTGAAGGGATGCCTCATGGCCTCCGAACGTGACCTCTACCTGCCGCCCGCGATTCCCGGGACCGCCGTCCAGCCGCACCTGCTCGGCGAGGCCGGCGTGGTCGAGCCGTCGCCCGCGCCTCTGCTGACCCGGGTCGGCGCCGAGGCCCTGGGCACCTTCGGCCTGGTGCTCGTCATCCTGGGCACCGCGCTGTGGTCCCAGGTGACCGCGCTGGGCGTCCTGGGCGTCGGCGTCGCGACGGCCCTGGCGCTCGCGGGCCTCATCTCCGCCTTCGGTCACGTCTCCGGTGGCCACTTCAACCCCGCCGTCAGCCTGGGTGCCGCGCTCGCGGGCCGCGTGTCCTTCGTCGACATGCTGGCCTACTGGGTCGCGCAGGTCGCCGGCGCCGCACTCGCCTCGCTCGTGCTCTTCGCGACGTTCCCGCGGGGCCTCGAGGACGGCCGCGAGACCCTCTTCGGCGCCACCGTCAACGGCTGGGGCGACTACTCCCCGCTGAGCGCGACCACGGGCGGGCAGTTCACGTTCGACCTGCGCGCCGCCCTCATCATCGAGGCCGTCGCCACGGCGGTCTTCGTCGCGGTGATCCTCGGCGTCACGGGCCGCAAGGCGGCCGTCGCGAGTGCCCCGTTCGCCATCGGCGGCACCCTCGGCGCGATGATCATGGTCGCCGGCCTCGCGACGAACGCCGGCCTCAACCCCGCGCGTTCCACCGCGGCGGCGATCGTCGCCGGCGGCGACGCCTGGGGCCAGCTGTGGCTCTTCTGGGTGGCACCGCTCGTGGGCGCCGCCATCGCCGGGCTCTTCGCCATGGCGTTCGCCCCGGTCGTCGAGGAGCTTCCGCTCGAGGACGACTTCGACGACGACGACGACGACGAGGACGACGACGAGGACGAGGACGACGACGACGCCACGTCCGAGGTCAAGACCGAGGCCAAGCCTGACGTCAAGGCTGACGCCAAGACCGACGCCAAGGACAAGGACGAGGACGAGGCGTGACCGAGCGTCCCTGACGTCACGACCGTCCACCGCGGCCCGTCGACCCTCCGGGGTCGGCGGGCCGTCGTCGCGTCAGACGCCGGGCGCCGACGTCAGGAGCGCGATCGCGACCGCCAGACCCAGGAGCACCGAGACGTCGACCCAGACGGCGCGGACGGCCACGCCCTCGGGGCGCCGGCCCCGGAACGCCAGGCGCGCGACCGCGGCGAGGCCGAGGGTCGCGACGAGGACCGAGAGGGCCGCGCGGGTGCTCACGACGGCGGCGAGTGCGGCCGCGCCGGCGACGCCGAGCGCCACGAGCCACAGCGCCGGAGCACGGTGCCGCTCGACGTTCACGGCGGTCAGGCTACCGTGAGGAACGTGCCCGACGACGCCGAGCCCACCCTCGCCCGCACCAGCCCCGGCACCCGACCCGGTACCAGCCCCGGTACCAGACCCAGCACCCGGCCGACCCGCCCGACCCGACCGAACCAGGTGCGTCGCGTCGTCGTCGTGGGGGCCGGCCTGGCCGGTGCGTCCACCGTGGGGGCGCTGCGCGCCCAGGGCTTCGACGGCCACGTCACCGTGCTGGGCGCGGAGGGTAGGGCGCCCTACGACCGCCCGCCGCTGTCCAAGGAGCTGCTGACCCGTACGGACCCGGTCTGGCTCGCGGGCGACCTCGGCCTCGACCTGCCCGCCGACGACGTGCGCCTCGCCGAGCCCGCCACCCGCCTGTCGGTCGCGGCCGACGGCACCTTCACGGTCCGCACCGATCGCGGCGAGATCGCGGCCGACGCCGTCGTGCTCGCGTGCGGGTCGCGCCCGACCCTGCCGCCCGGGTGGACCGGCGCGCTCACGCTGCACACCGCCGACGACGCCGAGCGCCTGCGCGCGGCCCTGCACCCGGGCGCCCGCCTGGTCGTCGTGGGCGCGGGGTGGATCGGCGCGGAGGTCGCAGGCGTCGCGGCCGCCGCGGGCGTACGGGTGACCGTGGTCGAGGCGGGGCCGACGCCGCTCGCGACGGCCCTCGGCGACGTCGGCGCCCTGACCACGCCCTGGTACGCCGAGGCGGGTGTGCGGCTGCGCACGGGCGTGTCCGTGACCGCCGTCGGGCCGGCCGGCGTGACGCTCGCCGACGCCGAGCACCTGCCCGCCGACGTCGTCCTCGTGGCCGTGGGCGCGCGGCCGGCGACGCGGTGGCTGCGCGGCGCCGTACCGCTCGAGCAGTCCGGTGCGATCCGCGTGGACGCGGGCTTCCGGGTGATCGGGGGCCCGCCCGGCCTGCTCGCCGTCGGGGACGTGGCGCTCCGGGAGTCGCCGCGCCACGGCTGGGTGCCCGGCGGGCACTGGGACGGCGCGCTGCACGGCCCGGAGGCGGCCGTCCGCGGCCTCCTGGGCGGCGACGACGCCGGCGCGGACGCCGGCGCGGACACGGGCGCGGACACCGCCCCGCGCGCGGCCGACGACGTCGCGCCCTACGTCTTCTCGACCCAGCTCGGCCACCACGTGACCATGCACGGCCTGCCCGGGGCGGCCGACGACGTCGTGCTCCGCGGCGACCGGGACCAGCCCGCGGGCGCCTTGTGGTTCGCACCCGGGACGGACCGGCTGACGGCCGTGCTCACGGTCGACCGGCCCCG
>JAEYXM010000173.1 GCA_023428465.1 Actinomycetes bacterium | reverse complement strand
CACGTGACTGAGCCCGTCCGCGACTTGCCTGTGGGATCGCGGGGGCCGAGAAACTCATAGCAGGCTGCGCCCGGAGAAGCCCTGGTTCACTGCCGTCGGACGCGGGTTCGATTCCCGCCACCTCCACAGCGGCCGCGCTGGTGAAGCGCGGTCGACGGCCGGACCGCAAGGTCCGTGCGAATCGAAGGCCGCCGCCCCGCGAGGGGTGGCGGCCTTCGTGCATACCGGCGTTCGAGGGCCTGCGCCGGTCCGCTGCTGCTGGAAGCGCGGGGCCTGCTGCTCACGGCTTGTCCACACCGTCCGGGCCACGGTGGCACGCGGTCCCCCGGAGCAGGTTTAGTATGCAGTTCTTAGTCACAGCGACTAAAGTCTGCATAGTGAACACCGAGCGAGAGGCTCTCCAGCGCTTCGCACGTGCGCCGATGCGGACCGTCCGCGCGGCCGATCTCGAAGATCTCTACGCACACGCCGGCCCAGAGCTGTCGATCCTCCTGCGACGCGGCGTCGCCCACCGACTCGCCCACGGGATCTACTGCGCTGTGCCACGGGAGCACGTCGGCACCGCATGGCGTCCGACGATCGAGGCTGCGGCTGCCGCGATCGCGACCGCGCTGTACGGCGACCAGGTACCGGTCCTGACCGGACTCACTGCTGCGCGCATGCATCGGGCGCTCCCCCGCGCGATCGGCGTCGGCTACGTCGCCGTCCCGACCCAGCGTCGGCCGCTCCGCCTGGCAGATCGCGAGGGCGAGGTCCGGTTCGTCATGCGAAAGGTCGGCGAGCTCGACGCCGTGGCAATGGCAACGGAGCTCGGCCAGGTGCTGGTGACGACGCCCGAGCAGACGGTGCTCGACCTGGCGCGCGCGGATCCCCGGGCTGAGGACCTGGACGCCAAGGAGGCCATCGATGCTCTGTGGCCGGAGTGCGACGCAGCCGTGCTCGCGGAGATCGCAGGCCGCCAGCGGATGCGAGCCACCTACGCACGGGTCGCGGCGAACCGATGACCATCTCCCAGTACGACGAGTGGGCGGCCGTCGCCGAGCGCTTCGGCGTCGACATGGAACAGGTGCGCCGGGACCACCTGATCTCGCACCTGCTCGGCGCGATCGCGGCCGGTGTGCCCACCGATGACGTCGTCTTCTTCGGGGGCACAGCGCTGTCGCGCACCCACCTGACCGACGCCCGCCTCAGTGAGGACATCGACCTCATCGCGCTGGCTCCTCGCGTCGACGTCGCCGCGCAGATCGAGGCAGCCGTTCGGCGGGGCCTGGCCCGCAGCCACGGCCGTCCCACCTGGCGCCCCCCGCTGAGCGCGACGTCGGGTAGCCGACCGGCGACTGTTGGCGTCGAAGGGACCGCGAGCATCCAGGTTCAGCTCCTCAGTGGCGAGGGTTACCTCTGGCCGACGGAAGTGCGGAACATCGACCAGCGCTACAGCGACGCCCCGCCCGCGCGGCTCCGGACACTGACGGCCGCGGGTTTCGCCGCCGCGAAACTCGGCGCATGGATGGACCGGCACGCCCCCCGTGACCTGTACGACCTCTGGGCGTTGGCCGAACGAGGGCTGATCGACGCCGACGCTCTCGACGTGTTCACTCGCTACGGTCCGCAGGGCCGGCCGCCCGCGGGCTGGGTGTTCAACGATGCCCCTGGCGAGACGCCATGGCGCCGCGCGCTCGGGCACCAGACGAGGCTGCGAGTCACCGCCGCCGAGGCGCTCGACTCCGTCCGGGAGGCGTGGCGCAACGCAGCATTGGCGTAGTTCGAACGTCGGCCCGCGCCTACGGCGTCGAGGCGGCGGCCGACCCGATCCACGCGTCTGGCGACGGTGACGCATCGCTGACGCGAATCGCCTGGACTCGTGGACATAAATGGTCGCGTAGGCGACTATTTGTGGATGCCGGAGATGTCGACGGCTGTTGCGGCTAGGCGGTTGGGTGTCTCCCAGCGCCAGGTGCAGCGCCTCGTCCAGGCCCACGAGCTGCCGGCCACACGCACCGCGGGCGATGCCTGAGTCGTGGACGCTCGTGACGCGCCCAAGCGCTGACTTACGCTCCCCCAGGGTTCGGGCGCGGGGAGAGTTGACCCCTCCCGAAGGATGCGACGCGCTCATCTCGGTAGGTGTCGCCGTCGATGGGCCGGTCGCAGTGTGGTCCTCGCACAGCGGTGAGCGGCTTGTGCACGAGTCCGACACCCAGCCCGGCTTGGCGTCCTTCCCTCGCTCGCGGCCGGCGGAGGGTCCACCGGTCACGCTGGCCGCGTACGATGCGCCGGCTTCACTCCGAGCCGCCGTCGCGATCCCGAAGCTCCCTGTCGCGTTCCCTCACGTCGACCGATTCCCGGACGGGTCGTTCCTGCTGGTCGGTGCCCGCTGCCTGTGGACCGAGGAAGCGGGGCCAGAAGCGAACGCAATCGTGGTCGACTCCGACGGCCGGATTGTCCGCGTCGGATGCCTCGGTGATGGCCTTGAGCATGTCCAGATCACCGAGGACGGTCTCGTGTGGACGGGCTACTTCGACGAGGGCATCTTCGGCAACTACGGCTGGGGCGTCCCTCGCGGACCGACCCCACTGGGCGCCGGCGGCATCGTCGCGTGGTCGCCAGCACTGGAGAAGGCTTGGGAGCTGGATCCGGAGGAGGGCCTCGTCTCCGACTGCTACGCCCTCAACGCAACAACCGAGCAGGTGCTCGGTTGCGTCTACACGGACTTCCGGGTGATCCGCATTGCGGGCGGCGAGGTGCGGACGTTTCCGACCGAGGACGTCACCGGTGTCCGCGGCATCATCGCCACAGCCGACCGGCTGGCGATGATCGGGACCTACGAGGACCCGTCGCTGCTGGTCGTGGGCCGTCTCGTGGACGGGAGGTTCGAGGAGGAGTCGCGGCTCAACCTCTGGGCCCCCGACGGAGCCCCCCTTCCCGAGGCGCAGATCCATTGCCGCGGCCCAGAGGTCCACTTCTTCGCGGGAAGCACCTGGTACAGCTTCGACCTGCGGGACCTTGCTTAGGGCCGCGATCGCTGCCCGCCGGCGCATGCACGCCACTCACGCTCGCTTCATCAACGGTCGGTGACCGACGCTTGTCCAGCGGGATCAGACCGCCGGCAGGGAAGGGACGGCCTCAGACTCGGGTGCTGGCGGCGCGGTGATGATCTGAACGGCGATGGGGGATGAGGCGGTACATGCCAACCGCGAGCATCGGACCTCCAATGCCGAGGGACATCCATCCCGCCCAGGCGAGGGCGTCGTTGACCGAGGTCGTCGTGAGCGTGGGGTTCTCTCGTGCGACCGAAAGCACGGCGTTGACGTACTCCATGACCTTCGCGTAGGCGGAAGCCAGGAGTAGCGGCGTCGCCACCACGCACAAGAACACGCGCGGTCATTCGCGGCACCGTGCTAGCCGCCCGAACGCGCCGAGTGCCCCACTAGGGTGTGCGCATGGCTCTGACGCCGGAGACCGTTGACAGAGTCATGGCGCTGATCGCCGTCGGACACCATCGCGATGAGGTCCCCGGCCTACCGGGTGCCGCGCTCGCCGGCGAGGG
>JAEYXM010000051.1 GCA_023428465.1 Actinomycetes bacterium | reverse complement strand
TGTCGGACTTGTTGAGCGCGACGAGCAGGTAGGGCACGCCGACCTGGCGGGCGAGCAGGACGTGCTCGCGGGTCTGCGCCATCGGGCCGTCGGTCGCCGCGACCACGAGGATCGCGCCGTCCATCTGAGCGGCACCGGTGATCATGTTCTTGATGTAGTCCGCGTGACCCGGAGCGTCGACGTGAGCGTAGTGGCGCTTCTCGGTCTGGTACTCGACGTGCGCGATGTTGATCGTGATACCGCGCTGCTTCTCCTCCGGTGCCTTGTCGATCTCGTCGAACGGCGTGAAGGGGTTGATGTCGGGGTACTTCTCGTGCAGCACCTTCGAGATCGCGGCGGTCAGCGTCGTCTTGCCGTGGTCGACGTGACCGATCGTCCCGATGTTCACGTGCGGCTTGGTCCGCTCGAACTTGGCCTTAGCCACGGGTGTCCTCCTCGGACTCGGGTAGTTGTCGCATTGATGCAGGTGCCGGGTGACCCCTGCGGGGCGTGCGGGTCGCTACAGGTTGAGCTTTGACGGTACTGATGGTTCGACCTGTGGGACTACTCGCCCCGGGTCTTCTTGATGATCTCCTCGGCGACGTTCCGAGGAACCTCTGCGTAGCTGTCGAACTGCATCGAGTACACCGCACGGCCCTGGGTCTTCGACCGCAGGTCGCCGACGTACCCGAACATCTCGGAGAGCGGCACGAGGGACCGGATCACCTTGACACCGGTCGCGTCCTCCATCGACTGGATCATGCCGCGGCGGCTGTTGAGGTCGCCGATGACGTCGCCCATGTAGTCCTCGGGCGTGCGCACCTCGACGGCCATGATGGGCTCCAGGAGGGCCGGGTCCGCCTTGCGGACGGCCTCCTTCAGGACCATCGAGCCGGCGATCTTGAACGCCATCTCGGACGAGTCGACCTCGTGGTACTGACCGTCGAGCAGCGTCGCCTTGATCCCGACGAGCGGGAAGCCGGCGAGGACGCCGAGCTCCATGGCGGACTGGATGCCCGCGTCCACGCTCGGGATGTACTCGCGCGGGATGCGGCCACCGGTGACGGAGTTCACGAACTCGTACAGCTCGCCGGCCTCGGAGTCCAGCGGCTCGAAGGTCACCTGGACCTTCGCGTACTGGCCGGAGCCACCGGTCTGCTTCTTGTGCGTGTAGTCGATCTTCTCGACCTTGCGACGGATGGTCTCGCGGTAGGCGACCTGCGGCTTGCCGACGTTCGCCTCGACCTTGAACTCGCGACGCATACGGTCGACCAGGATGTCCAGGTGGAGCTCGCCCATGCCGCCGATGACGGTCTGGCCGGTCTCCTCGTCGAGGCGCACCCGGAACGTCGGGTCCTCCTCGGCGAGCTTCTGGATGGCGGTCGACAGCTTCTCCTGGTCGGCCTTGGTCTTGGGCTCGATCGCCACGTCGATGACGGGCTCCGGGAAGGTCATCGACTCCAGCACCACCGGGTTGGCGATGTCGCAGAGCGTGTCGCCGGTCGTCACGTCCTTGAGGCCGATGAACGCGTAGATGTGGCCGGCCGTGGCCTCCTCCACCGGGTTCTCCTTGTTGGAGTGCATCTGGAAGAGCTTCCCGATGCGCTCCTTCTTGCCCTTGGTGGAGTTGAGGACCTGCGAGCCGGTCGGCACCCTGCCCGAGTAGACGCGGACGTAGGTGAGCTTGCCGAAGAACGGGTGCGCCGCGACCTTGAACGCCAGCGCCGCGAACGGCTCGGTGGCGGAGGCCCCACGGACGATGGCCTTCTCGGCGTCGTTCGCGGCGTGGCCCTCGACCGCCGGCACGTCGACGGGCGACGGCAGGTAGTCGATGACGGCGTCGAGCATGGGCTGGACGCCCTTGTTCTTGAACGCCGATCCGCACAGCACGGGGTAGGCCTCGCCCGCGATCGTCAGGGCGCGGATCCCCCGCTTGATCTCCTCCGGGGTCAGCTCCTCGCCGCCCAGGTACTTCTCGAGCAGCTCCTCGTCCGCCTCCGCAATGGCCTCGACCAGCTGGTTGCGGTACTCCTCGGCCTTCTCGACGAGATCTGCAGGGATCTCCTCGATCGTGTAGTCCTCACCCTTCTGCACGTCGCCACGCCACGTCAGCGCCCGTCGGTAGATGAGGTCGACGACACCGACGAACTCGCTCTCGGAGCCGATCGGGATCTGCAGAGGCAGGGGCTTGGCCTTGAGGCGGTTCACGATCGTGTCGACCGTGAAGTAGAAGTCCGCGCCGAGCTTGTCCATCTTGTTGACGAAGCAGATGCGCGGGACGTTGTACTTGTCCGCCTGCCGCCAGACCGTCTCCGACTGCGGCTCGACGCCCTCCTTGCCGTCGAAGACGGCGACAGCGCCGTCCAGGACGCGCAGCGAGCGCTCCACCTCGACCGTGAAGTCGACGTGGCCCGGGGTGTCGATGATGTTGATCTGGTTCTTCTGCCAGTAGCAGGTCGTCGCGGCAGACGTGATCGTGATGCCGCGCTCCTGCTCCTGCTCCATCCAGTCCATCGTCGACGCACCGTCGTGCGTCTCACCGATCTTGTAGTTGACGCCCGTGTAGAACAGGATTCGCTCGGTCGTCGTCGTCTTGCCGGCATCGATGTGAGCCATGATGCCGATGTTGCGGACCCTCTTGAGGTCGGTGAGCACGTCAAGTGCCACAGTGAAGCCCTTCTTGGGAGTTCGGTGGGCGGGCCGTCACGGCCGCCGGGGTCACCAGCGGTAGTGAGCGAAGGCCCGGTTCGACTCGGCCATCTTGTGCATGTCCTCGCGGCGCTTCACAGCGGCGCCGAGGCCGTTGCTCGCGTCGAGGAGCTCGTTCATGAGGCGCTCGGTCATGGTCTTCTCGCGGCGCGCGCGGGAGAAGTCCACGAGCCAGCGCAGCGCGAGGGTGGTGGCACGCACCGGACGGACCTCGACCGGGACCTGATAGGTGGCACCACCGACGCGGCGGGAGCGCACCTCGAGCGCCGGCCGGACGTTGTCCAGCGCGCGCTTGAGGATCACGACGGGGTCGGTGCCGGTCTTCTCACGGGCGCCCTCGAGCGCGCCGTAGACGATCGCCTCGGCGACGGACCGCTTGCCGTCGAGCAGGACCTTGTTGATGAGCTGGGTGACCAGCGGCGACCCGTAGACGGGGTCGGTGATGAGCGGCCGCTTGGGGGCCGGACCCTTGCGAGGCATCAGGCCTTCTCCTTCTTGGCGCCGTAGCGGCTGCGTGCCTGCTTGCGGTTCTTCACGCCCTGCGTGTCGAGGGCACCGCGGACGATCTTGTAGCGGACGCCCGGCAGGTCCTTCACACGGCCACCGCGGACGAGCACGATCGAGTGCTCCTGGAGGTTGTGGCCGACACCCGGGATGTAGGCCGTGACCTCGATCTGGCTCGAGAGCTTCACGCGTGCGACCTTGCGCAGCGCGGAGTTCGGCTTCTTCGGCGTGGTGGTGTAGACGCGGGTGCACACACCGCGCCGCTGCGGGCTGCCCTTCAGGGCCGGCGTCTTGGACGACGTCGACTTGGACGTCCGTCCCTTCCGCACGAGCTGCTGGATCGTAGGCACTACGTCTCCGTCTTCTGCTGGTCGTATGGTCGCACCGGGCCTCGCCCGGTGATGTGACCCGTCTGGCGGGCCTGGCCTTTCCTCCCGCACCGACCCCCGCACCCGGGCGTGTCGGCCACCTTGCGCGGGCACCGACCGCCAGCTCGAGTCTGGTCGGTGGGACCGCGCGGTAGGTGGTGACACCACCCGGCACCCGCACCGACGCCGCCCGTCAGGACGATCATCAGAACGCGGAGCACGCGCGAGGGCCCGACGGCGCGGGCACGGGGACTTACGTTACCTGCTGCTCCGCGGGACCGTCAAAGCGACCTCCCGGTGCGCCACGTGCGTCAACGTTGGCGGCGCATGTCACTCTCGGCGACCCCCGGACGTGGCGGAGGGGCCCACCCCCTGGGGAGTGGGCCCCTCCGTCCGTGCGCGGCGCGCGCCCGACCAGTCCGTGCAAGGGCCGCGCCGTAGCAGGCTCGCCGGGACGGTCACCCGCCCCGGCGGGACGTCAGCGAAGGTCGCCGAAGTCGATCTCGTCGAGCGGGATGGCCTCGCCGGAGCCCATACCGAGCGGCGGGAAGTCGATCTCGTCGTACCCGAAGCTCGGGTACAGCTCGGCCTTCGCCTCCTCGGTCGGCTCGACGACCACGTTGCCGTAGCGGGTCAGACCCGTACCGGCCGGGATCAGCTTGCCGATGATCACGTTCTCCTTGAGGCCGAGCAGCGGGTCGCTGCGACCGCTCATCGACGCCTCGGTGAGCACCCGGGTGGTCTCCTGGAAGGAGGCCGCCGAGAGCCACGAGTCCGTGGCGAGCGAGGCCTTCGTGATGCCCATCAGCTCGGGACGGCCCGACGCCGGCTGGACACCCTCCGCGATCGCCTTGCGGTTGGCGTCCTCGAAGCGCCCACGCTCGGCGAGCTCGCCGGGCAGCAGGTCGGTCTCGCCGGAGTCCAGCACGGTCACGCGCCGCAGCATCTGCCGCACGATGACCTCGATGTGCTTGTCGTGGATGTCCACGCCCTGGCTCGAGTAGGCCTCCTGGACCTCGTCCACCAGGTGCTTCTGTGCCGCACGCGGGCCGAGGATGCGCAGGACCTTCTTCGGGTCCACCTTGCCCTGGACGAGCTGGGTGCCGACCTCGATGTGCTGGCCGTCGGTGATCAGCAGACGCGCGCGCTTGCTGATCGGGTACGCGATCTCCTCGCCGCCGTCGTCGGGCGTGAGGACGAGCCGGCGCAGACGCTCCGAGTCGTCGATCGCAATGCGGCCCGAGTACTCCGCGATGGGCGCCTCACCCTTGGGGGTGCGGGCCTCGAAGAGCTCCTGGACACGCGGCAGACCCTGCGTGATGTCCTCCGCCGACGCGACACCACCGGTGTGGAAGGTACGCATCGTCAGCTGCGTGCCCGGCTCACCGATCGACTGGGCGGCGATGATGCCGACCGCCTCGCCGATGTCCACGAGCTTGCCCGTGGCCAGCGACCGGCCGTAGCACTTCGCGCACGTGCCGACCCGCGACTCGCAGGTGAGGACCGACCGCACCTTGAGCTCGGTGATGGCCGCTTCGATGACCGCGTCGATGAGCACGTCGCCGACGTCGTCGCCCGCCTGGGCGATGACGGTGCCGTCGGCGGCGACCGCGTCCGTGGCCAGCGTCCGGGCGTACACGCTCGTCGCCACGCGCTCGTGGCGACGCACCGTGCCGTCCGCGCCCGCGAGGCCGACCGGCAGCGTCAGGCCGCGCTCCGTGCCGCAGTCGTCCTCGCGGACGATCACGTCCTGGGAGACGTCCACGAGACGACGCGTCAGGTAGCCCGAGTCAGCGGTCCGCAGAGCGGTGTCCGCCAGACCCTTGCGGGCACCGTGGCTGGCGATGAAGTACTCGAGGACGGACAGGCCCTCGCGGTAGTTCGACTTGATCGGGCGGGGCATGATCTCGCCCTTGGGGTTCGCCACCAGGCCACGCATACCGGCGATCTGGCGGACCTGCATCCAGTTGCCTCGGGCGCCGGAGCTCACCATGCGGAAGAGCGGGTTCCCGGCCGGGAACGCCTCCTGCATGGCCTTCGCCACGACGTCCGTCGCCTGGGTCCAGACCTCGATGAGCTCCTGACGGCGCTCGTCGTCGGTGATCAGACCCTTGTCGTACTGGCCCTGGATCTTCGCCGCGCGGCCCTCGTACTCCTCGAGGATCGCCCCCTTGGTTTCGGGCGTCGCCACGTCACCGATCGAGATGCTCAGCCCCGAGAACGTCGCCCAGTGGAAGCCGGCGTCCTTGAGCGCGTCGAGGCTCGCCGCAACCTCCACCTTCGGGTACCGCTCGGCGAGGTCGTTGACGATCGCGGACAGGCGCTTCTTGTCGGCCACCTCGTTGATGTACGGGTAGTCGACGGGCAGCAGCTCGTTGAACAGGGCGCGGCCCAGCGTCGTCTTCATGACGAGCGGCGAGCCCGGCTCCCAGCCCTCCGGACGCTCGACACCTTCGCCCAGCACGACGCCGTCGAGGCGCAGGCTGATCTCGGCGTTCAGGTCGAGCTCGCCGTTGTCGTAGGCCATGAACGCCTCCGACACCGTGCTGAAGGCGCGACCCGCGCCGACGGCGTCGGGCTTGTCCGCGGTCAGGTGGAACAGGCCGATGATCATGTCCTGCGAAGGCATGGTCACCGGACGTCCGTCCGACGGCTTGAGGATGTTGTTGCTCGAGAGCATGAGGATGCGGGCCTCGGCCTGCGCCTCCGCGCTCAGGGGCAGGTGGACGGCCATCTGGTCACCATCGAAGTCCGCGTTGAACGCGGCGCAGACGAGCGGGTGCAGGTGGATCGCCTTGCCCTCGACGAGCTTGGGCTCGAACGCCTGGATGCCCAGGCGGTGCAGCGTGGGCGCGCGGTTGAGCAGCACCGGGTGCTCGGAGATGACCTCCTCGAGCACGTCCCAGACCTGGGGCCGGGCACGCTCGACCATGCGCTTGGCGCTCTTGATGTTCTGCGCGTGGTTCAGGTCGACGAGCCGCTTCATGACGAACGGCTTGAAGAGCTCGAGCGCCATCTGCTTGGGCAGGCCGCACTGGTGCAGCTTGAGCTCCGGGCCGACGACGATGACCGAACGGCCCGAGTAGTCGACGCGCTTGCCGAGCAGGTTCTGGCGGAACCGGCCCTGCTTGCCCTTGAGCATGTCGGAGATCGACTTCAGCGGACGGTTGCCGGGGCCCGTGAC
>JAEYXM010000001.1 GCA_023428465.1 Actinomycetes bacterium | reverse complement strand
GACATTCCCCAGGCGGCTTGGGCGAACGCCATGAGGCAAGGGCTTCGAGTCGCACGGACTGAGGAGGAACTCCTCATGATCATTGAGGAGCTGCTGTGAAGGGTGCTCTTGTCGTGTCCCAGGACGCGAATCTGGTTCCGAAGGCCGTGGCCGCTGGTGAGGGCCTGGACGGGTGCGTGCTCGACTGGGGTGACGACGCCGAGGTCATGCTGCGTGACACGGTCTCAGGCGACTACTTCCTCCTCTATGGCTCACCGTCCGGCTTTGAGGACGACGGTGTGCCGCTCCACCCGCGTCAGGGCGTCACGCTCCCCGAAGGCTCCTCGTCGGCCACCTACGTGGTCGAGTGCCGCTCGGAGTCCTTGTTCGCGCGTTGTGCCCGATGGCTCGCGCTCCTCGCGGAGGGCGCCACGTGGGTCGTCGACGGCAACTACGTCGCTTGGGACGCAAGGTCTGTTGATCCGGGCGAGGTCCAGTTGTGACGGAGCGGGCCACGAATGGGTTGCGCCTCGATTAGCGGCTCACGATACGTCTGCCAGCCGGAGCGGCGCGCCGTCGGGGTGCTCCCCTGGCTGGCGCGGCGTCTTCGTGATCGCTGAGATCTGCCTCCAGGCTCGAGTTCTGCTCGCCGGACGGCAGAAGTGGAACGCCAAGGCAGAAGTCGCCGACCCGCTGCGCCGTGGGGTCGCCGGCCCGGGTCGTCAACGTCGCCGGGTGGGCCGGCGGCGTCGGGTTCAGGGTGGCGGCAGGGCGGCGGCGGGGCGTGTGGGAGTGGGGGCTGTGGACAACGTCCACGGAGGTCGGAGCGCGGATACGTTCTCGGTCGGCGGGCTGCACGGGTGGCCCGCAGGAGGGGCAGGGGCGATGGCGGTCGTGGGTGACGGGGGCGGCTTCGAGGCCGACGTCGAGGAGATGCGTGCCGCCGGGCGTGCGGTCATCGCCGTCGGGGACGACGTCGAGGCACTCTCCCGCGACGAGATCCTGGGGGCCCGCGGCGTGTACGGCTCATGGGTCCTCGCCGACGCCGCGGAGCGCTTCTCCCTGCGGTACAGCCACCTCGTGGAGACGGTGGCGCGGGAGGTCGTGCACGCGGGCGACATCCTGCGGGACAGCGCGGGCCGGTACCGGACGATCGACGACGACGTGCCCGTGGTGCACGTGGCCGACGGCGGGCGGGGCGCGGGCTCCGGCTGGGGGCCTGTGTGACGGCCGCGGCGACCCTGACGCGGACCGGGACGGCGGCGTCGGGCGGGAGACCGGCCGGCGCTACCCTCGCGGCGTCGCGCGAGCCGTCGGTCCTCATCCCGGCGTCGCTCGCCGGACTGTACGACGACGCCGCGCACCTCGAGCGGCAGGCCGCCGGGCTCGAGGACGCGGCCGCGCAGGTCGAACGGCAGACCGTGTCGGGGTGGCTCGGCGAGGCGTCACTCGGGTGGGACGAGTGCCGCCCGGAGCTGACCGGGGCGTGCACCGGCGTCGGCGGTGTGTACCGGGCGGGTGCGGAAGCGCTGCGCGCGCACGCGCAGGTGGTCGAGCTGGCGCGCGAGCTCGTGGAGGTCGCGATCGCGCTCTGGGAGCGCGGGGCCATCGCGGCGTCGAACCTGGACGGGGTGTGCCGGCCGCTCGGGAGCGGGCTGGCGACGGCGCCGTGGTCGGGGCCCGGGTCGGGGTGGGGTTCGACGGGGTGGGCCCGGTCGCAGGGCGCGTGGACGAGTCCGCTGTGGCAGGCGGTGCGGGCGGCGCAGGTGTCGACGTCGCCGTTCGGGGCCGCGGGCTCGGCGGGGTCGCGTGAGGGGTTCGGGACGTCGTCGTCGGTGGTGATGCGACCGTCGGCGGTGCCGGGGCTGGTTCCCGCACCGGCGGTCGTTCCGGGCGCGGACCTGTGCGCTGCGGCCGAGCAGCTGCTGGCCGAGCTGCAGGCGATGGTCGCGCGGTCGGCGGCGGCGGTCGCGGCGTTCCTCGACGAGTGCAGTGCGGGCCTCCCCGACGGCCTCTTCCATTTGGAGAACGTGGCGCTCGGAGTCTGGGACTGGGTGTGGGGCCTCGGCGAGATGTGGGTCCGCTTCAACGTGATCCGCTCGATGGCGGATGCCGACGGCTTCGGTGCGGACGTGTCCGCGCTGGTCAACGGCCTGACGACCACGGCTGCGACGGTGTGGGAACGTCCCGAGGACTTCAACCGAGTCGTCATGGACGAGCAAGGCTGGCTCGACGACCCCGCCCGCTGGATGGGCCGCATGGCCCCCGACGCCGGGACGGCGCTCCTCGGCCTGCCCGCCGGGGTCGCTCAGGCGCGGAGGCTGACGGCGCTGCTGCAGTCGAACGGCGCCGCCGCTCCGGTGCCAGCCCCTCGCGTGTTCACGTCGCGCGATCCGCTCGTGGCCGATGTCGCCGCCTCGCTGGACGAGGCTTTCCCAGGACGGGTGAGCGGAGTGAACACGATGGTTCGCCAGTTCACAGGACACCTGCGGGAGGTGGATGTCGAGCTCGGTGACGTCATCGTGCAGGTCAAGAGCGGATCGGCGCGGCGCATGGCTCGGCAGATCACGGATACGATCGCCGGGACCGGGCGTCCGGTTGTCGCTCTGGCCCCCACCATGCGTCCAGGGGCGTGGCACGCCGCGGCGACCGATGGCGTGGCGATCGCCCGGACCATGGACGAGCTGATCGCGATCATCAGGGAGATCGGATGAAGGGCGCCATCGTCCTGTCGACGGACGCGGGCCTCGTGCCCAAGCTCCGGGACCGGCTGCGGGAGCTCTCGCTCGAGTACTGGGACGAGCCGACGACCGGTGAACTGCAGGTGCACGACCCTGCTACGGGGCTGGGGTTCTACTTCTCGCTCATGGAGCCCGGGTCGGAGTTGTCGTACACCGAACCGCCTCACTACCCGGAGCCCGGCGTTGCGATGCCCGACTTCACTACGGTCTACGGCTACGACGTGGACTGCCGCTCCGAGGAGTTTTTCGTCCGGATGCTCTCGGAGTTGGCAGGGATGACGGAGCACCCCATCTGGGTCCTCGACGAGAGCGATGTCTTGTGGGACGCCCGCAATGTCGATCCTGGTCGGGTGCACCTGTGAAGAGGGCGCTCCTCGCCGAGTGCCACTCGGAGCGGCTTCTCGCGCGGGTCGTGCGAGCGTTCGCGGGCCTCGCGTCCGGCACGACAGGGGTCGTCGACGCTGCCTTCGTGTGGGCGCCCGGGACGTGGACCCTGACGCAGTGCAGGTTCGAGTGGTGACTGCGCGGTGGTGACGTGAACCGAGGAGGAACTCCTCATGATCATTCTGGAGCTGATGTGAAGGGCGCCCTCATCGTCTCGCGTGACGCCGAACTCATCGCGAAGGCCGCGGCCGCGGTCGAACGGGTCGGTGGTTGCGTGGTGGACTGGTCTGACGCCGACCACCTGATGCTGTGCGATCCCTCGTCCGGGCACTACTACTTCATCTACGGCTCCAGGTTCGCCTTCGATGAAGAGGGCTACGAGTTGTCCCCGCGCCCAGGCGTCGTGCTCCCGGATGGCGCGTCATCGACGACCTACGTCGTCGAGTGTCGGTCCGAGACCTTGTTCGCGCAGGTGTCGCGTGCGCTGGCCCAACTCGCCGAGGGAGGCACGTGGGTCGTCGACGGCAACTCCGTCGGCTGGGACGCGGTGTCCGTCGACCCTGACGCGGTGCAGTTGTGAGCGGCGTACCGCTGGCGGCCGACGCCACCGCTCTGGTGAAGGACGGCCTCGGACGAAGGGCGCCATCGTCCTGTCGACGGATCCTGAGTTGGTCGGCCGGGGAGCGCGCGTGATGGACCTGCGCATCGAAGACCTGCTCGCGGAGGGGCTGGACGACTGGGTCTCGCTTCACAACGTGGTGTGGCATGCGCGCGAGCTCGCGGACGGTGACGAGGCGGAGGTCCCGGGTCTCGTCCGGCAGGTCCTCACCGCGATCATCGGCGGTGGGCTCATGGCGCCAGGCAACCTTGGCGAGCCCGGCCATATCGGCCTGGACCTGTGGGCCGGCGAGCCGGAGGAGCTCATCGAGCGGGTCATGGCGGAGTGTGAGCAGCTCGGGTGGAACCCACGCGGCGAGGGTTGCTGGTTCGCGAACACCGCGGAGGGTGACCGGAGGGCCCGTGACGACGAAGGCGGGAACGATGGCTGACACCGTCGCAGTGCCCAACGCGCTCCTCCGTGACGCGTTCGACGTGCCCCTCCGCCGCGTGGAGGAGGTCCAGGGCAGCGAGACCGAGCTGGGTGTGGAGGACTTCTGGTCGGTCCCGCCGGACCAGGTGTGCGACATGACGAGCGAGCCGTCGGGGCACACGGTCGGGCAGGTCGACGAGGGCCTGGACGGCTGGGTGGGACTGGCGCCAGTCCACCTTCCCGGCGCTACACTGGTCGAACAGGTGTTCGAGAGGATGGACCAGTGGCGACGTCGGGGCGCACCGTTGCGAACGGTGACAAGCCTGCGTCCGTGCCGGTCAAGCCCATGGGCAGCATTCCGGTCATCGTGCACGTGGTGTGGTCCGACGGGACCGAGGAGTGGCGGCCCGCGCGCGCGATCCGGTGGACGACGACGCACGTCATGGTCGGCTGGGTCGACGAGCCCCCACGGGGGGCGCCGCAGAATCGCAAGGACGAGCACTGGGAGTGGCTGCGCGCGCAGGACGTGATGCGCTCCGTCAGCTGGCTCGTGCCGCCGACGCCGCCGGTCGAGCGGACGGCGTCCGGCACCCGCTCGGGTCTGTGACACGCGCCGCGGATGCGTCATCGTTGGGGTAGCCGCGACGACGGCGTGCGCGGCCCGGAGGAGGTGCGCCATGGTCGAGAGCCGGTCCCCGTCCTGGGAGCGCGCAGTGTCGCGCTACCTCGTGCTCCTTGCGTCGCTCGTCGAGGGCAAGTCCACGGCCGCCGAGGTCGAGGCGGAGTTCGAGCCCCTCTACGTCCACGACCCCTGGCCGGCCGACCTCTTCGAGATCCTCGACCGGTTCTTCGGCGACCTCGAGGCCTACCGTGCGTCGTCGGCCGGCACCGGAGACGACGAGCTCCGCGCCAGCGCCAGCCGCACCCTCGAGCTCCTCAAGTCCGTCCTCCAGGAAGAGTCCGCCTGACACCCCGCCGCGCCGTCGCCGCGGCGCGCCGCCGTGTGTAGAAACGGCGCACGGCTCGGACAAAGGGTGGAAAAAGGCTGGCCGCGGGGTCATGCTGAGCGCGTCCGATGACCGCGGACGCCGTCGTCCAGGAGCCCGGAGCGCACATGGCCGACCACCCGTCCCGCCGCCGACCTTCCCCCGCCGGTCTCGCGTTCGCGGCCGCCGTGCTCCTGGGGCTCGCCGCGTGCGCCACCCCCGAGGTGGTCCGGCCCGACGCCGCCGCGCAACCCACCGGGCAGACCACCCCCACCGGGCAGACCACCCCCACCGCCGGGCCGACCACGCCGCCACCGGCCGAGCCGGTGGACCTCGCCACGTTCGCGGCCATCGACCGCGCGACATGGGCCACGATCGCCGCCGACCCCGTCGCGGCCGCCGGCCAGCAGGTCGTCGTCTACGGCGTCGTCGAGCGGGTCTTCACTTCGACCGGGCCCGGCGTCCTGCAGGCGAGCGTCACGACGGCGCAGCCCGCCGACGCCGCCGAGGGCACCCCCGCCATCGTGCGCGCCCAGCCCGACCAGGTCGCGGACGTCGTCGTCGGCGACGTCATCAGGGTGTACGCGCAGGTCGTCGGCTCATTCGGCGGGGCGTCGGGGGCCACGGCCCGCACGCCCGAGCTCGTCGCGGCCGCCGTCGAGGAGGTCGGCCCGCGGGACCTCGCCGCGGACGTCCGGCTCGGCACCGCAACCACCGGCGGCGGGGGTGTGACCATCCCCGTCACCATCACGAACAGCGCCGACGTGTCCATGAGCTACCTCGTCGAGGTGAACGCCGCGTCCGCCGACGGCGCCCGCAACTACGGCACGGTGGTCGCGCGCGGCGACGCGCTCGCACCCGGCCAGGCGGCAGAGTCCGGGGCCCGCTTCACGGGCGCCCTCCCGGCCGACGTCGTCTTCACGCTCACGAGCATCACCCGGACCCCCGTTACGCCCTGACGCCCGCGTCCTCCTCAGGCGCTGCGGCCTGGGCGTCGTCCCCCGGTTCGGCCGGCCCGACGTCGTCCCCGGCCTCCGCAGGCCCGGCACCGTCCGCGGGCAGCGCCGTCCCGACGACGCCGCGCCGCGGCATCACGTGGTCGATCCCCACGAGTACGAGCCCGAGCACCAGGAACAGCACCGAGTAGATGGCGATGTTCGTCGCGAGCCCGCCCCAGCCGAGCTCTCCGAGGTCGATGAACCCGTACGGGTAGTGCGGCTCGGTGAGGAGCTCGGCGCGAATGAGCGCGAACGCCGCGTACGCGTACAGGTAGGTGAGCCACCAGAACGCGTGCGTCCAGCGCAGGCGGCGGTGCGGCGCGCACAGGACGAAGTCGACGAACGCCAGGACGGGCGTGATCTGGTGCTCGATCTGCGCCGACGTCAGCCCCAGGAACACGGCGGGCATGTCCGGGTCGGGCGGGTCGAGCACGAAGTGCGCGACGAGCCCCGTGATGGCGATGAAGAGCGTGACCGCGCCGGCGAACCACGCCACGGGCTCCGCGAGGCGCCACCGCTGCGGCACCAGGCCTGCGCGGCCGGCAGCCGCCCACGCGCCCCACGCCATGAGGACGGCGAGCATCAGGCCGGACTGGTTCGTGAAGTACACGAGGTCGTCGAGGTCCCCCTCGAGCCAGATCTCGTGCGTCGCCACGAGCGTGAGCACGAGGATGCACAGGCGGAAGACGACGACGACGGCGTTCACGCGGTGCCTCCAGCGGTCCGGGAGCAGGGTCCGTGGGGAGGGTAGCGCGGCGCTCCCCGGTGACCGGGCCCGGACATGGCGAACCGGCGGGGCCGGATGATGGTTCACCTGGCCTCGCCGGTAGATGGGTTATCGGCAGCATTTGTCCGACCTTGAGGCCGGACTTCGCAGATTCACCCGTTCGGAGTAGTGGCGGGCGGGTTCGGCGCCTCGTCGTCGGCTGCGAGCAGGCGGTAGAGCTCCTTGCGGGCGGTCGTCAGGACGGCCGCGGCCGCGGTGTGCTGGGCCGGCGTGCCGACGCGGGCGAGCTGCCGGACGGCGTCCTTGAGCGCGAGGTAGGACTCGCGCATCGCCAGGGCCGGGCCGGCCTCGGCGCCCACCGTCTCCCACGGCGCGCCGAGCTGCTCCCGGTTCGCCTCCACGTACGCGACGCCGTCGGGCGTGAGCGACGCGGTGCGGCGACCGTGCTCACGCTCGATCGTCACCAGCCCCTCGTCCGTGAGGGCCTGCAGGGTGGGGTAGATGGAGCCGGGGCTCGGGGTCCAGGCGCCGGAGGAGCGGTCCACGATCTCCTGGATGAGCTCGTAGCCGTGGCGCGGCTGCTCGGCGAGCAGGAGCAGGACGGCGGCACGCACGTCACCGCGCGGCCTCGCCCCCCGCCCGCGCCGGCCCCTGCCCGGGCCACCCGGGCCGAAGCCCGGTCCCATGCCAGGGCCGAAGCCGGAGCCGGGGCCGAAGCCGGGCCCGAAGCCCGGACCGTGGCCGCGACCGGCGCCCATGCCGGGACCCATGCCGGGGAACCCGCGGCCCCTGCCGCGTCCGGCACCGCGGCCTCGGCCGCCGCGCCCCGTTCCGTCGATGTCCTCGCCCGGCCACTCCGGGCGGTAGCGGCGCTCTCGCCGCATCTCGAATGCGTTCATGTCGGATCTCCTTGATCTCATGTCGATAGGTTGACGATATATCGGGATAGGTCGTTTGGCAAGAGGTGAGACCGGAGGAGTCTGCGCCCACGTCCGGAATCGCCCACCTGGCCCCGCCACCGGGGGCCGCGTGCCGGTGTAGCGTCGCCACCAGGGCGCCGCCTGCGCGGCGTGGGCGATCTGGAGGGCTCGTGACGAGCGGACCCGACGAAGAACAACCGGTGGTCCGGCTGACGGCGATCGCGGTCGCCGCCGGTCGCGCGGTCGAGGCCTCCCGGCCCGACGCGCTCGTCCACGACCCCTTCGCGGGCCCCCTGGTCCATGCGTTCGAGGCCCTCACCCCCGAGGGTGTCGACCTCCCGACGACCTGGCCGGAGTCCTTCGACGACCTCCCGCCCGGTCGCCGTCGGCTCCTGCTGACCTCGGTGTACGTCGGGCTGCGGGCGCGCTTCGTGGACGACTACATCACCGGCCTGCGGCCCGACGCCGACCCGGTGCCCGAGGTCGACCGCCCCCGCCAGGTCGTGATCCTCGGCGCGGGTCTCGATACGCGCGCGTTCCGACTGGACTGGCCCGGTCGCACGGAGCTCTACGAACTCGACACCGCCGAGGTGCTCGTCCTCAAACGCGACCTGCTCCGCACGTTCGGTGCCGAACCGCTGTGTGAGTGGTCCGCGGTGCCGGTGGACCTCGCCCACGCGTGGGAGCTCCCGCTCGTCGCCGCGGGCTTCGACCGCCGACGGCGCACCACCTGGATCGTCGAGGGGCTCCTGCCCCTCCTGCCCGCCGAGGCGCAGCGTGAGGCCATCGCCACGATCGCGCGCCTCTCCGTGCCCGGCTCCTGCGCCGTCGTCGAGCGCGCCGTCGGCCTGGACGCCTCGCCCGAGATCGACGAGCGCCTCCGGCTGTTCGGCGCGGAGACGGGGATGCCCATGGACGACTTCCTCGCCCGCGCGCACCCGCCGGACCCGGCCGAGCTGCTGCGCGAGCGCGGCTGGACGGTCGCCGAGCACACCGCCCACGAGCTCGCCGTCCGCTACGGCCGCAGCCTCGACGAGCAGGACGTCGTCGCCCCCGGCGCGGGCGGCGACATGCCCCTCGGCACGTTCGGCTCCCAGGCGGGGGCGTTCATCACGGCCGAGCTCGAGCCACCCCCCGCCTGACCCCCCGCCGCCTGACCCCGCGCGTGTGACCCCGCCGCCTGACCCCGCCGCCTGACCCCCCGCCCGCGTGACTCCCGCGCCGTCGTCCGGTTGCCCGCCTTGGCTGTAGCGAAACCGGCGCTATCCGACGCTTTCGCTACAGCAAGGCGCGTGCGTCCGCCGTCGCGCCGCGTGGACGCGGGACCGGGGCGGGACGGGTGCGGGATGGGGGCGGGACCGGGGCGGGACGGGTGCGGGATGGGGGCTGGAC
>JAEYXM010000002.1 GCA_023428465.1 Actinomycetes bacterium | reverse complement strand
CGGGCAGGAGGCGTGACGTGAGCGTTCTGACGAAGGTCGTGGTCACCGAGGGTCGCCTGTACCTGCGCGAGCCGGCGGCGGTGTTCTTCGGGCTGGCGTTCCCCGCCATCCTGCTGCTCGCGCTCGGGCTGCTCATGCCCTGGGCGGACGAGCCGTTCAACCCGGACGACCCGGTCCTGTCCCAGGTCACCGGGATCACCGGGTACACGCCGATCATCCTGGCGCTCGCCATCGGGACCGTCGCGTTCTCGACGTTCCCGCCCACCATGGGCACCTACCGCGAGAAGGGCGTCCTGCGGCGCCTGTCGACGACGCCGCTGCCGCCGTCGCGCCTGCTGCTCGCCCAGCTGCTCGTGAACCTCGCGATGCTCGTGGTCGCGAGCCTCCTCGCCGTCGGGGCCGCCGCGCTCGTGCTGGACGTGTCGATGCCGACGGATGTCGGTGTCACGCTCCTCGCGTTCGTCGCCGGTGCGGCGTCGTCCATGGCGGTCGGCTCCGTCATCGCGGCGGTCGTGCCGACGGCGGGTGCCGCCACCGGCGCCGGGATGACCGTCTACATGGCGTCGCTGTTCTTCGCGGGCGTGTGGTTCCCGCTGCCGCTCATGCCGGAGGTCCTCCAGACGATCAGCCGGTTCACACCGCTCGGGGCGGCGTCCCAGGCCCTCGCGGCCGGCTGGTACCGGGGCACGTTCCCCGGCGTCGAGCTGCTCGTCATGGCCGCGTGGACGGCGGTGCTCGTGCCGCTCGCGGCGCGTCTCTTCCGCTGGACGTGAGGGGCGGGCGTCAGTCCGGCAGTCCGTGGAACCAGGTCCGGGGCGTGCCGCCGCCGGTCGCCGCGCGCACGTAGGCGAGCGACCGCGCGAGACGCTCGACGCTCGACGGGTTGAGCGGTGACGGCAGCGACTCCGGGGCGAACCAGCCGACCTCGAGGGACTCGTCGTCGGCCACGTGCGCCTCGCCGCCGGTGGCGCGCGCCCAGAAGCAGATGTCGGTGTACTGCGCGACGTCCCCGTTGTCGTACGTGACGACCTCGGTGGCGGACACCGCCGTCACCGCCACCACCTGGGCGATGACGCCTGTCTCCTCCGCGACCTCACGGATCGCCGCGGTCGCAGGGTCCTCACCCGGCTCCGGGATGCCGCTGACCACGGCCCAGTTCCCGTTGTCCGCGCGACGGCCCAGCAGGACGCGCCCGTCGTCGTCGGTCACGACGACCGAGACGCCCGGCAGCCACAGCGGATGGTTGCCGACCTGCGCGCGCAGGTCGGCGATGAAGTCGGGGATCGGCACGCGGCGACTGTACCGGCCGCGTGCCGGGCTCAGGCGGAGGGGTCGCCCAGCTCGGCCACGAGCTCCTCGTAGATCGGCGACGCCGACGTCTCCTGGCCGCTCGCGTCCGTCCCGTCCTCGGGGCCGGTTCCGGTCCAGGCCGAGGTTGCCGCGCGGGCACGACGGCCGGTGGCGCGCGCGCCGAGTGATGCCTTGGCGACCTGCTTGACTGTGCGAGCCACGGTGACCTCCATCAGGTGGGACCTGCATAGTCGCGCTTCACCTGCATCTTCGCACGTCGAACGACGATCGGGACCGCAACGTCAGGGTCGCGTGTACGCGATCTCCCCGTCCGGCCAGACCACGCGCGCGATCCCGGCGCCTGCGAGGAACCGCTGGCAGTTGGGGCACGGCTCGTCCGTGACGTACACCGTGGCGCCCAGCCGGGCGTTCCCCGGCAGGTGCAGGATGGCGTTCTCCTCCGCGTGCAGCGCCTGGCACGGCTCGTCGACGTCGACGTACGGCGAGCTCGCCGGCAGCTGGTCGTAGCTCAGGCGACCGCGCGGGCACGCACCGTCGGTCAGGCAGCCGGGCTGACCGGGCGGGTACCCGTTGTAGCCGGTCGCGAGCACGCGGTGGTCGGGCCCCAGGATGACGGCGCCGACGCGTCGACGCGTGCAGTCCGCGCGCGTGGCCACGGCGGTGGCGATGCCGAGGGCCCACTCGTCCCACGTGGGCCGGGTGCCGGGGTCGCCGACGACGACGGGAGTCATGCGCGCACGATAGCGTCCGACGCCGGGTGCCCCGGCGGACGTCCGGGGCACCCGATGCGTGTGCCGGATCAGCCGGCGGACCGACCGCCGTCCACGAGCCAGACCTGGCCGGTGACGTGCGACGCCTCGTCGCTGGCCAGGAACGCGACGACGTTCGCGGCCTCGGCCGACTCGCCGACCCGGCCCTGCGGCACCTGCGCGGCGAGGGTGTCGATGAGGGAGTCGTCGAGGCTGTCCAGCCACGGCGTGCGGATGATGCCCGGGGCCACGGCGTTGACCCGGATCCCGCGCTGGGCGTACTCGAGCGCCGCGGTCTTGGTCATCATCACGACCGCGCCCTTCGAGGTGATGTAGGCCGACGCGGTCGGCGTCGCGAACAGGCCACCGATCGAGGCCGTGTTGACGATGGAGCCGCCCTTCTCGAGCATCAGGCGCAGGCCCACCTGCTGGATCATGTAGGTACCCCGGACGTTGACGCTCATCACCTTGTCGAAGGAGTCCATGGGGTACTCGTGGCTCAGGGCGGCCGCACCGTTGATGCCGGCGTTGTTCGCCAGGACGTCGATGTGCCCGTAGGTGGCGCGCAGCCATGCCTCGAGGTCGGCGACGCTGGCGTCGTCCGCCACGTCGACGTGCCGCCCGACAGCCCCGCCCCCGATCGCGGCGGCCACGTCGTCCTGCTTGCCGCTCAGGTCGGCGACCACGACCGTGGCGCCCTCGGCGGCGAACTTGTGAGCGATGGACTCCCCGAGGCCGGATCCTCCACCAGTGACGACGGCGATCTTGCTCTCCAGACGGCCAGACATGGTCGCTCCTCCTCTCGGGGCGGGCCGATACCCGCCCTCCGAGTCCATTCGAGCCCGCTGGGCATGAGGAGGCAAGGGGCCGTCGACGGTGCGGGGTGAGGATCACCCGATTGCGCGGAAGGCGGGGGCCGGCGTCGAGCGTCGGCGACACGGACGAAGGCCCTGACCGACGTCCGCCGGTCAGGGCCTTCCATGCGTCGGGGTGGCGGGATTCGAACCCACGACCTCTTCGTCCCGAACGTCCCGGGTGCGGAGATTTCGTCGGCTCTACGGGGGGAGAAGGGTCCTTCTGGGCCGCTGAGTGCGGTGTGGGGGTGATTTCGGGGTGAGCGTCCGCTCACCCCATGCGAAGGCGCTCCATCGGCTGGCCCGTGATGTCGGCCACGAGGTCGAAGTCCTTGTCCAGGTGGAGGACCGTGCGTTGAGTCACCTCGGCCACCGCGGCGATCAGCAGGTCAGGGATGGAGGGAGCGCGGTGCTGGCCGCGCTCGGCTAGCAGCCGCTGAACCTGGACGGCCCGATCCTCGGCAGCGGGGGTCAGGTACTCCACCGACATCGATCCCAGCGGAGGGGAGTTCAGCGTGCGCCCGAAGTCCCCGGCGGACCGTGCCGAGAAGCCGGCCTCCAGCAGGGTGACTGTGGTGATCGCCACCAGACCGCGTTCGATCCGGTTGGCCCACTCCTCGGCGTCGGCGCTCTGGCCCAGCCGCACGAGAGCAGACTTGTCGATCAGCCAGGACGCTGTCATGACCAGGCGTCGGACATCACCGTCTCGTCGGCGAGGTCGGCGACGAGATCTCCGAGTGTGCGCAGGTCTGCCGCAGTAACCGGCCCGACGGTCCTGCGAGCCTCGCGGTGCAGGTGCCGGCGCAGGTACTCGGTGCGTGAGATGCCGAGCCTCGCTGCCTGCTCGTCGAGCAGGGTCAGGTCCTCGGCGGGGAAGTTGCGGATCAGGACGTCTGGCATGGGTCGCCTCCTAGATATCTGAGGATATCACTCACGTGAGAAGTGATGACTTGCCCGACCGTCAGACGTCCGCGGACGCGGTCCGGTCCACTAGAGCTCCACCGCCTCACGACGGATGTCGTCGTCCAGGCCGGGCTTGAGGCCGCCGTACTCGACGAGGTCGACGTGCCGGCCCAGCACGTCGGCGAGCAGCTGCTCGAAGCGCATGAAGTCGAACGAGGACGTCCCGGCCGGGGCCTTCACGAGGAGATCGACGTCGGACGCTGAGTGGGCCTGTCCCCGGGCGATCGAGCCGAACATGGCCAGCCGGGAGTACCCGCGCCCTTCTGCCAGGTCCTTGAGGACGGGTCGGGCGGCCTCCATCAACACCTGAGGATCGACGGCGCCGAGATCGCGAGTGACCTTCAGCTGCTGGCTGATTGCCGGCTGACTGACCCCCAGCTCCTCGGCGATCTCCCGCTGGGTCATCCCAGAGGCCACCATCGCCCGCAGGACCAGCGCGCGCCGCAGCCGCGAGACGTCCTCATCGCGACGCGCCGCGCGGTACTCAGCCACTAGCGTCATAAGGCGATCTTATCGCGGTCGTCGACGAGGGCCTATCCCCCAGGGCATCCGGGTCACCTACAGGCTGGGTCCCAAGCCGCGTTGCGGACCGGGGTAGTACACGGGGGTAGGCGGACTCCACGCTCGTGCCTCGGCGTCTCGCGCCTGAGGGGCGACTTCCGCGGCCTCCTGGGCAGCGGCCTCTGCTGCCTCGAGCGTCCCGGGGCGTTCCGCTCCCGCTCCTCAGTGGTGGACGCCGCGGCGGTGGTCCACCGTCATGATCGTCACGGTGGTCCTCTCGTCGTCGATGGCGTAGATGACGCGGTACTGGCCGCGGCGTGCGGACCAGTACCCGGCGAGCTCCCGCGCGAGGCGCTTGCCGACGCGTTGCGGGTTCTCGGCTAGCGCTCCGTTGACGAACACCCAGACCGCTGTGGCGACGGCCTCCGGCAGGGTGTTCTCGATCGCGCGCGGCGCCGGTGACGCCCAGCGGACGAGGTAGGTCACCGCCGGCGCAGGGCAGTCAGTTCGACGGTCTCGCCGGAGTCGATCTCAGCGCGAGCCTCGGCGACCTGTGCCAGCAGTGCCTTGTCGGACAGGATGTCGAGGGTCTCCTCGAGCGACGCCAGGTCGTCCGGGGAGACGAGGACGGCGGCCGGCTCGCCGTTGCGTGTGATGACGACGCGCTCGTGGGTGTCGTGGACGGATCCAACGATCGCGGACAGGTGAGCCTTGACGTTGGCCAGCGAAGTTGTGGTCGTCATGACCCGAATTCTAGTCATCGTCGCCTCCCGTGTACAGGTCGCGGGCCGACGACATCCGGGGACTCAACCTCGGGCCCGTCGCTCGGACCCGTTCCAGACCCACCTACCGACCTATCCCGTAGTCGCGATCGGGCGTCGAGGGGTACACCGGTCCCGAGAAGTCCCAGCGGGCACGCTCGGCCCCTCGTGCCCGCCGCACGGCCTCCGCGAGCCGTTCCGCCTCGGCCTGCGCCGCGCGATCGCGGATGAGCTGGGCAGCCTCGCCCACGGGCATTGCGTCGATCTCGGCGAGCTGGCGGCGTGCCTGACGCACGTGGCCTCGCAGCTCGGTGACTCGCTCCGCGAGTCTGCTGGGCCAGTGCCCGCCCGCGACATCGTTCATCAGGTTCGACCGCTCCTCCTGGTGGGTCGCCTTGAGCTCCTGCTCTGCGAGGTGGGCGCGGTCGGCCGACTGCTGTGCTTCGACCACCCGCGGGTCGGTGCGTACCTGGAGCTCGGCAGCGGCCTCGGCCCAGAACGCGAGGTGAGCCGTCGTGTGCGGGACGTCACCCCAGCGTCGGCGCACGGAGTCCTCCGTCGTGCGGTGCGCCGCGAACGCCTCCTGAGCGGTGCGACCGGCCGACCGCCTCCCGAACCGCCCCGCCACGCTCAGCGCGCGATGCGCCTGCCACGCCCGCTCCTGCGCACGCAGGTAGCCGACGCCGTCGGTGGTGGCCGTCTCGATCAGCGGCGCGGCGACCGCGGCCCGGACGTCCGCGAGGCGCGTGTCGGCGGCCGTGACGACGTGGGCCTGCTGCTCCGCCTCGACGCGGTGCTCGGCGCTCTGCCGGGTCAGGGCGCCCATGGCGCTCTCCCACCGAGCTGCCTCGTGCTCGGCCTTCGTGATCTGAGCCCGGAGCAGGGCCCGTTCTACGTTGACGAACGCCAACGGGCCGTCGGCGACCAGGCCGCTGACCGCGTGGTGAGCGGCTTGGGTCGCGTCGGTCAGGCCGCGATCGGCGCGGTCGCGCTGCAGTGCTGCACCGAACTGCTCGCGAGCCTCGTCCCGGTCAGCGGCGACCACGTGCAGGGTGTCGCTGTCCCGTCCTCGGGTCATGCCGACGTAGAGGCCGGCCCCGTCCAGCGGGTCGCTGAGGATCGTGTGCGCTGCCGGTGTGGTCGCGCCCTGGGCGCCGTAGGGCGTCGTGGCGTAGGCGAGGTGCGTGTGCTCGGCGACGTACGGGGCCGGGAGCCTGACGCTGCTCCCATGCGCGCCACCGGCCGCGGTCGCCCTGGCCCAGACGTCGCCATCGTCCGTGACGTGCTGGACGGTCCAGGTCTGCCGGTTCGCCACACCGAGCTCGCTGTTGTTGCGACGGGTCTGGACAAGGTCGCCGGCGCCGATCGGCAGACCGTCGCTGCCGTAGGTGGTGCGGGCGTCGTCGACGTCGCCTCGGCGCACGCGCACCTCCCGGATGATCGCGTTGAGGGCGCGGGCTTCGTCGTTGGTCGCGACGGTGACCGCGTCGCCGGCTCGAGCAGTGCCGGCGACCGCGTCGTGCACGTCCTCGATGCTCCGGTGCAGCTCGACGAGGCCCAGGGCCTCCAGCCGGTCGAACAGCACCGCAGGGTCCTCACCGCGGCGTATCTGCACGGTCAGATCGGCGTACTCAGGGTCGGCGAAGCGGTGTACCGCCGCCATGTCGAACGTGCGCTGGGAGACCTGGGCTGCGATGTCGAGCACACCGCCGCGGCCGACCGCCGCCAACTGCGCCCGGTCCCCGACGAGGGCAAGGCTCGCCCCGGCCTCCTCAGCGATCTGCAACAGGGCGAGTGCGGTGTCCTGGTCGAGCATCCCCGCCTCGTCGACCACCACTCGCTCGCCGTGGTGCAGCCGGGCCGACGCGGGCGGCCCGACGTAAATGGTGCCCGTGCGCGGGTCCGGCTCCCCGACCGCGAGGCGCGTCCACACCCCATCGGCGTCCCAGCGCCAGCCTTGGTCGTGGACGAGCTTCGCGACGGAGTCGGTCGGCACGCCGAGCTCGCGGGCGGCGACGTCGGCTGCCTTCTTCGTGGGCGTCACGACCCTCGTCGCGCGCCCCTCCGCCTCCGCCGCGGCGATCGCTACGCCGAGCATCGTGGTCTTGCCCGCGCCCGCCGCCCCCTCGACCACCACCAGCGGAGCGCTGGAGGCGACCGCTGCGGCCGCGCGCGCCTGCTCGTCGTCCAGGCCGCGATCACGCGCCAGGCCGCTCACGTCCGGCGTGTCACCTGACGGCTGAGCGGCGCGCGCCGTCAGCAAGTCGCGCAGCTGCGTGTCGGCTGCCATGACCCGCACGCTGGTCAGGTGCGCGACGTGCTCAGGGTGGGCGAGCACGGGTGGGAGCACCGACAGGCAGTCCTCGGCGGCCAGCCGAGTCGTCATCGCGATCAGGTCGCGGAGCTCGCCACGCTCGGCCCGCACGCCCGCCTCGGTGATGATCCGGGTGACGTGCTCCTGGATGTCGTGCACGGTCCACGTCGACGCGCCGCTGGCGCATCGGTCCAGGGCGCGGTTGGCGATCTCCTGCACGCGCAGCTCGTCGAGTGGGACGGGGACCCGCCGAGCCGCGCGGGGAAGGTCGGGGGTGTAGCCGGCGTCGTCCAGCTCGCGCCGCCAGCCGGCTTCGCTGCCGAGCCGTGGCGGCTTCTTGTGCGGGCGTTCGTGATCCCAGGCCTTCGCTTGCATCCGGGCGCTGACCGCCGGGCCGGGCTCTTGGCCGGGGTGCGCGGTTGCCCACTGCGCCTCGATGACCGCGAGGTTGCGCGCGACCTGTCCGGCGCGCTTGCTCATCACCGCGTTGAACGGCTGCAGCTCTGCCACCTCACCGGTCACCGGATCGAGCGTCAGGCCGTGCACGTCCAGGACCGCGGCGAGCCCTGGGTGGGCCGCCAGTACCGCCGTGCCCAGCGAGCGGATGGCGCCCTGCTGCCGGAACAGCGCCGCCGTGTCCAGTCCGCGCCACGCGCCGCCGGCCCACACGCGCGTGCCGACCTGCAGGTGGATGTGCCGATGGGGATCACCAGCCCGTGAGGTCCGGTGCGAGATGGCGACCGTCTGCAGTCGCTCGACGGGCACGACCTCCTGCCTCCCGCGGGGGCCGATACGGGTGACCGAGTGCTGGCCGAGCCAGGACCGGATCTCGGCCACCGCGTCCCCCTGTGCCGCATCCAGAGCGTCGGAGACGTCCGGGTGCAGGGCGGCGGCGATCGACAAGGACTTGGGAGTGTTCACGACCATCTCGGCGAACCGCGGCGAGCCTTGCCTCGCGTCGCCGGCCTGACGCGGCGTCCCCATCGACTCCCCGCTGATCGGGTCGACCCAGTCGACCCAGCCGGCGTACTGGATGGGCGTCAGGGCGCTCTCGCCGAGCACCCTTCCGGAGCCGTCGATGACGGACAGTTGCGCCTGCGCGACGCCGGCCTCGAGGTAGTACTCGTCAGCGCGTGAGCGATCCGCCTCGAGGTAGCGGCGCGCGGCCGTGCCAGCCCCTCGGAACAAGATCACACCGCCCCTCACGCAGACCTCCGTCATCGCGTGTACTTGCAACTATCGAAGGTAGCATACGTCCATTCTCTTGCCAGGACTCGCGAGTCTGGCAGGCGAGCCAGGCGCGAAGATACGAGTGGGGCTCGGGGAGCGGCTTGGCGGGCTGGTGCCCGGTGGCGTGGTGGCTCCGGGCGTCGATGAACCGTACGCGGAGCGCGCGCGGGGCCGTCGGCGGCTGCCTTTCAGAGTGGCGCAAGTGAGCAAGTCAGGGGCGCAGGCAACCTATTGCGCCCCGCTGGCGTTAGGTATGTAGAGCGAGTGCATCGGGAGGGCTCATGGTCCGTGCCGAGCGTGCGGGGGGCGACTTCGCCTTGGAGAGCGTCCCGATCGATACTGGTCGCGCCGGCCGGGACGATGAGTTCGTCGCGTTCGTCGAAGAGGCATCGACTCCCCTACTGAGAACGGCTTGGATGCTGACCGGAGACGTGCACAGGGCCGAGGAGCTCGTCCAGCATGCGCTCGTCCGCACCTACGTCGCCTGGCCTCGGGCGCGTCAGGAGCCTCTCGCGTACAGCAGGCGAGTTCTTGTCAATCTCCGTACCGACCATTGGCGGCGCACACGTCGAGAAGTCCTTGTGCCCGCGGCAGACTTGACTGGCGTCCCTGCCGAGGTTGCGCCTAGTCAGGACCTTAGTGCCGAGCTCGTATCCGCGCTCCTGCGGCTGCCATCGAGGAGGCGAGCGGTCGTTGTGCTTCGCCACGTCCTCGGACTTAGCGAGGCCGAAGTTGCAGAGGATCTCAGAATAAGCACGGGAGCTGTCAAGTCAGCCGCATCCCGAGGAATTGCACAACTCAGGCGTGACCTCCGTGCCTTCGATGGTGGAAGTGGTGTCCACGATGAATGACGAAGAACTTGTTGAACGAATGCGCATACTGCACGCGCGCTCGCCCGTCAGCGAGATCGATCCGAAACGTCAGCTGGCGCTAGGGCGACGCGCACGGCGGCGAACCCTGTATGGACGTGCCGCCGGAGGCGCGGGCGCGGTCGTTGCCCTGGTTGGCGCCGTCTTCTTCGTGGGTGCACACTATGATCGTCCCGGTGCGGCGCCAGGCGGTTCGGGGAGCGAGTCAAGTGGCGCGGGAGTCGCCATCGTGGAAGCGTACATTATCGCACCGACGGCGTTTCGGGTAAACGTGACATCATGTAATGGGGAGCCCTCAGTACAAAGCCTCATTGAGACGGCGGAAGAAATCCGCCTCCTCGTGGTGTCAGACAAGGCGCCAAGCACGAACGAGTGCCTCGACACCGTCACCGTAGAATTGCAGTCGCCCATCGGCGAGAGGCGACTGGTCGACGAACACTCAGGTGAGACCATCCCGTTTGGCTAGTAAATTCTCCCTGCCAACCGCGCGCATATTTCGGTCCAGCGCTCCGCGGATGGAGCGTCTGAAAGATCTTGTTGACCAAGATCATGCGGTGTAGCGTGTGCGATGAGTCAACCGAGCGAGGTTGCATCCGGCGCCTCCGGTCTGACCGCAGGGGGCAACGATGATGCGCGTTCAGGGTCGTGTCCGCAAGACTGCCAGGGCCATTGCGACCCTCGGAGCCGTAGTCCTCCTGCTCCCCCTAACCGCGGGCGGGTCGAGTGGGGATGGGCGCGACACACGTCACGAGTTGAGCGTCGGGGCGGAGGCCGACGACGCCGAGGTCGGAAAGGACGGGCCTGGCCCGGACGCGGAGATTCTCGCGGAGCAGTACGGCGTCTCGGTAGAAGTGATGTACGAGTACATGCAAGCCGAGGAGCGCTTGGGTGTCCTTGCGAACACTGCGCGGAAGCTTGCCGGGGACCGGCTCGCGGGGTCCTGGCTGGAGTGGAACCCCGGGCCACACCTCGTCGTATCACTAACCGACGGGCCAGCGCTCCCAGAAGTCGAGGGCGTGCTTGACGCAGCCAGGGAGTCCGTCGAGGTGAGGTATGGGGCCAAGGCATCTCTTGCCACCCTTAGGGCGGGCGCCGCCGTGGTCTACGAGAAGCTAGCGCCCGCGGCCGGACTGCGGGTGAGCACGTACGTTCTCGAGAGTGGTGGGCAGGTTGTCGTGACCGTTGAGGGAGTCGGCACGGGTGATGCCTCCGCGGCCGACATCGCGGCCTTCACCGACTCCGTCTCTCGTGTCGGGGTCCCGGTCACCGTTAAGACTACTGGCGGTTCGGCGCAGTACGAGAATCGCGGCGGGCGGTTCCTAACTCAGTGTACTTCGGCCTTCGTCGTGTGGAATGAGTACTACCGCGGTTACCTTACGGCGGGACATTGTGGGTCCACGCAAGACTACAAGTGGTGGTCGGACGGCAGCTGGCGCCCGACAACGTACGTTCGCGAGCTGTGGGATTACCTGCGTGATGTCCAGCTTCACCGTCATGTTCCTGGACAACAGCTGTTCGAACCGCTCTTCCACGCATCCGTGGCCGACGCTCGGCATCAGGACGGAGTGTACTCCTACGGCGAGGGAAGCAACATATGCAAATGGGGAAGCAGGAGCAACGTCACCCTGTGCACGAAGGTTACGGCAATTGACTTCCGACCAGCGTCCTGTGGACCGTACAATGGCCCGTGCGCTGATGTCTTTGTTATTGTGAATCTGTCCGACGTCGCGATCAGTTGTAGGGGTGACAGTGGTGGCCCATGGTTCCACAACAATCTTGCGGCCGGGATTCACTCTGGCGCTGCCAATTACTACTCAGATGATCAGGCATGCATTTCTGGAACTAACAGATATGCGTACTTCACTCCCATCTCCAACGCGCTCGGGCCGCTCGGTGTCGCATTGCTGACGTCACCATAGGGGGCCGTCGGCTGCCGAGCTAGGTTGTCGCTTGACGCAACGGCCTGTCGTCCGCGGCGTCTCTCTTGGCAACGGCTGAGCCGCGGGCGTTGCGCTTGGCGTTGTTCCGACGAGTTGCCTACCCGGCGCGCCCCCGTCGCCCGGGCGGGAGGAGGCCGCGGGCACGGGCCTTGGCGACCCAACCCTGGGCGGTGCTGAGGGCGACGCCGCTGATCTCGGCCATGGTTGCGGAGGGGTTCGGATCGCCGTTCGCGGCGAGCCGGCCGTGCTGGAGGGCGACGAGCTCGTAGAAGTCGGGGCTCTGCTTCGGGTCGCCGAGCCTGCGGAGCAGGTCGCGTTCGGCGACCTTGCGGCCGCTGGGGAGCTCGATCTTGCCGCCGGAGATGGTGTTCGTACGTGTCATGGCGAAGAGTCGCTTGTTGATCGCCGCTTCGATGCGGGCGGTCGGCAGCTCGCGCAGGAGCTGGCTGGTGATCGGGTCGCCGGGGCGCCAGGGCAGGTAGACGACGCCGGTGATACGGACCTCTTCCGGGATCGCAAAGAGCTGGCGCTGGAGCCGGATGAACACGCGGGTGTGCGTCGCGGCGTGCTCGATGTAGCGCCACCGGCCGTCGATGGTCTCGTTCTGCTCGGACTCAGCCTGCGCCTGCCGCTCGTCGTCCTCGGCAATCTGGTCGTCGTAGCCGAGCACTGCGTCGATTGCATCGCTGGCGTCGTCGGGCCGCTCGCCGGGGAAGCGGCTCGGCAGGTACCAACCAGCCGGCAAGTCGTCCTGCACGAGCAGCGCGTCGTAGGTCTGGTCTCCCGGCAGGTGGGGGGCTGTCGACATGGGAGCAGGCTACGCGCATTCGGGGACTAACTCATGTACTTGCCGATACGCCGTCGGTTGTGGTCTAATGTCATGCACCCGCGAGAACATGAGGTGTGGCGATGACCGAAGCACACGCGGCAGATACCCCGGAGCGCCTCCTGCGCACGGAGGAGGTCGCCAGATGGCTGGCCGTCTCCAAGTCCACTCTGGTGCGCTGGCGTCAGTCGTTCGAGGGCCCGGACGTCTATTGGCTCTCCGACGGCGTGCCGCGCTACCGGGCATCCGATGTGGAGCGGTGGCTCACCGGGCGTTCGGCAGGTCGGCCGCGGGAGCTGCGGCGAGCGGGTGCACGTGCCAGCGCGACGCGGTGACAAGTGGGAGGGCCGCCTCAAGATCGGCGGCCAGGTCGTCGGCACCCGGCGCTTCGAGACCAAGCGTGCGGCCGCCGAGTGGGAGCGACGGCAACGCGGCGCCTTCGATGATCGTGGCTACGACCCGAGCCGGGGCAAGGTCGCCGTGGAGGCCCTGCTGGTCGATTGGCTGGAACAGCGGGCAGATCGGGTCAGTCGCACGACGTTGAACACCGACCGGTTCCTGCTGCCGACCCGTGGCCAGCGGTCCGGTCGATCCGGGACGGAGACTGTCCTCCCGACATGGTTCCGCAAGCTCCACGTCGGCAAGGTGACCAGCGCGGCAGTCGTCGCCTGGCAGGACGGGCTGCTGGCGCGCGGGCTCGCGCCGACCTCAGTGAAGCGACACCGCGAGTCGTTGTCGGCGTTCTTCGCCTGGTGCGCGGCCGAGGGGTACATCGCCGTCAACCCCGTCAAGGCCGCGGCCCCGCCGAAGGACCGCCGCGCGCGCGACGTCATGCGCCCCCTGTCTGCCGACGAGTTCGAGGCCGTTGTCAACGACGTCGCTACGGCCAGCGATGTCTACGCCGACCTCGTGCGGGTCCTGGGCCGGACCGGCATCCGGTGGGGCGAGGCGCGAGCGATGCTCGTCCGCGACTTCATCGAGGTGCCGATGCCGATGGTGCACGTCGCCCGCAACCAGCCTGAGGGGACGACCGCGGCCAAGGCCCCGAAGTCGGGCCGGGGCCGGCGGGTGCCCGTGCCGGACACGCTGGTGCCGGTGCTGCGGCGCTTCGCCGAGGGCAAGGGCCCGGACGACCTGCTGCTGACCCGCCCCGGCGGTGGGCAGCTGCACCGTTCGACGTTCGTCAGGCAGACCGGCTGGCGCGAGGCTGGCCGCGGCCGGACGCTGCACGACCTGCGGCACACCGCCGCCTGCGAGTGGATCCTGCGGGGCGTCCCGCTGACGACCGTCCAGGCCTGGCTCGGGCACGGCTCCATCGAGGTGACGGCACGCTACCTGCACCACCTCGGCGACTCCGCCGACCGGTCCGCGCTGCAGCTACTCAACGACTCCGCGGCACGCCCGCTCACGGTGGGGGTGATTTCGGGGTGATCCGGCGAACCGGGGACCGCCCCCGACGTCGCCCACAAGGAAGGCCCCCGGCCGCGTCTCCGCAGGCCAGGGGCCTCACTCACTCTGTCGGGGTGGCGGGATTCGAACCCACGACCTCTTCGTCCCGAACGAAGCGCGCTACCAAGCTGCGCCACACCCCGAAGGTGCCCGGCAAGGATAGCCCAGGGGCACCCGTGCGAAGAAACCAGATCCGGCCCTCGGCCGGCTCAGACCCGCGGGACCAGGGTGAGGAGGCTTGCCTCCGGGCGGCACGCGAAGCGCACCGGCGTGAACGGCGACGTCCCGAGCCCGGCGGACACGTGCAGCCACGTCGACTCCGCACCGCCCGGCTCGTCCGGACGTGGGCCCGGCCAGCCGTGCAGGCCCTTGGCCCGCCGGGTGTCGAGGTCGCAGTTCGTGACGAGCGCGCCCCAGCCGGGCAGGCACAGCTGCCCGCCGTGCGTGTGGCCTGCGAGCACGAGGTCGGCGCCGTCGTCGTACATGGCGTCCAGGATGCGCTGGTAGGGCGCGTGCGTGACGCCGAGGCGCAGGTCGAACCCCTCCGACGTCGTGGCCGCCTGCCCCTGCCCGGTGCGCGTGGAGGCGGGGAAGCGGTCGCGGTCCATGTGGGCGTCGTCGACACCCACCAGGGCGATGCGCCGCCCGTCGACGACGACGTCGTCGCGCCGGTTGTCCAGGTCTCGCCAGCCCGCGTCGCGGAACGCGCCGGTCATGTCCTCGAACGGCAGGAGCTTCTTGTGCTTGCCGGGCTGGCGCGCGTCGTCGTACAGGTAGCGGGCCGGGTTCTTCATGACGGGCGCGTAGTAGTCGTTCGAGCCCATGACGAAAGCGCCGGGGCGGGACAGGAACGGCTCGAACGCCTCGAGCAGTGCGGGGACCGCCTCGGGGTGCGCGATGTTGTCGCCCGTGTCGATGACCAGGTGCGGGTCGAGCACGGCCAGCGAGCGCACCCAGTCGATCTTGCGGCGCTGGGTGGGCAGCAGGTGCAGGTCCGCCAGGTGCAGGACGCGCAGGGGCTCCTGCCCGGCCGGCAGGACGGGCACGGTGAACCGCCGCAGCGTGTACCACCGGGACTCGACGAGCGCCGCGTAGGCGAGTGCGCCGACGCCGGCGACTGCCGCGCCCAGGAGGGCGCGCGACGCCGTCACGCGCCCGTCCTGCGGGGCGCGCCGGGTGCGCCGTGCGTTCCGTGCGCGCCGTGCGCGCCGTGCGGGACGACCCGCACGGCGTCCGACCGCATCAGGGCTGGCCTCCGTTGCCGTGCCCGCCCGGGTCCGGCCCGCCGCCCGGTCCGCCCGGCGGCTGGGCGTTCGGGTCGCGACCGGCGGACACCGTCAGCGTGATGACGGAGCCACCCGGGACCCGCGAGCCCGGACCGGGGTTCTGTGCCGACACCGTGTTCGCCGGGTACCGGTCGTCGAACCGTGTGTAGTCGTCGAACTTCACGTTGAAGCCGGCCTGTTCCAGGATGCGCCGCGCGTCCTCCGGCGACCTGCCGAGCACGTTGGGCACCTCGCGCTTCGGGCCGTGCACGAGGTTGTCCGGGGGTGCCGGGAAGCCGATGACCTCGCGGCCCTCGTGCGCGCGCACCATGAACCGCACCCACGTCGCGCCGGAGATCGTGGCGCCGTAGATGTGCGGGTAGCGCACCCCGCCGATGGTGTTGCCGTTGGCCTGGCTCACCATGCCCAGCGGGTTGCCGGTCCAGACCGCGGTCGCGATCTGGGGCGTGTACCCGACGAACCAGGTGTGCTCGTTGTACGTCGTCGTGCCGGTCTTGCCGGCTGCGGGCCGCCCGATGCCGCCCAGCCTGCTGCCGGTGCCCTGCCAGACGTGGGTCAGCGTGTAGCTCACCGCCGCGGCGATGCCCTCGGAGATCCCCTGGCGGCAGTTCGCCTGCGGCACCTCGAGCTGCTGGCCGTTGGTGTCGACGATGCTGATGATCGCGATCGGGTCGCAGACCACGCCGTTCGCGGCGAAGGCCGCGTAGGCGCTGGCCATGGTCATCGGGGCCACGGAGTCCGAGCCGATGACGTTCGCCGGGAGCGCCTGGAAGTTGCCCTCGCCCGAGGCGCCGCCGGCACGGTGGATGCCCAGGTCCGCCGCGGTCTGCATGATCGCGCACAGGTCGAGCTGCGTCGCCATGTCCGCGTACGCGTTGTTGACCGAGCCGCGCGTCGCGTCGAGGACCGTCATGACGCCGCGGCCGCCGTCGGAGTTGCCGAGGTTCCACGGCGAGCTGGCGAAGCGACTGCCGCACTGCACGAACTCGTTGGCGTTCCGTGGGCGCTGGGTGCCGTTGACCATCTCGTCCAGCGCGTGGCCCTGCTTGAACCACTCGGCGAGCGTGAACGGCTTGAAGGACGAGCCGGGCGGGAAGCCCGAGCCGCCGCCGTAGAGGTTGTCGGTGTTCCAGTTCACCGCGGTCTCGCCGGGAGGCGGGGTCTTGCTCGTGTTGAAGATGCTGCTCTGCGCCATCGCGAGGATGCGACCGGTGCCCGGCTCCATCACGGAGATCGCGGAGCCGACGCCGGACGGGTCGCCCGGGGGCACCGTCCGCTTGACCTCCTCGTCCGCCATCGCCTGCAGGCCGGGATCGAGCGTCGTCGTGATGGTGAGGCCACCGCGGTAGAGCATGCGGGTCCGGTCGTCCTGCGTCTCGCCGAAGACCGGGTTGTTGAGGATGACCTTGGTGACGTAGTCGCAGAAGTAGCCGGCGTTCGACACCGCGTTCGCGGCCATGCAGGTCTGCTGGTCGTCGCTGATCACGAGGGTGTCGGCCAGCGGGGTCGCGATCCCGGCCTCGTGCTCGGCGTCCGTGATGTAGCCCTGCTCGTGCATGAGGCCGAGGACGGTGTCGCGGCGGTCCTGCGCCTCCACCGGGTCGCGGACCGGGTCGTACGTGCTCGGCGCCCGGGTGATGCCGGCGATCGTCGCAGCCTGGAGGTAGTTGAGCTCGCTCGCGTGCACCGAGAAGAAGTGCCGCGCCGCGGCCTCGACGCCGTAGATCTGCTCGTACCCGAACTGCGCGATGTTCAGGTAGCCCTCGAGGATCTCCGTCTTGCTCATCCGCTGCTCGAGGGCGATGGCGGTCTTGGCCTCGCGGAGCTTGCGGGCGTAGCCCTCCGCGCCGCGGGACTGCTGCGCGTCCTGGATGGCCTGGGCGATCTGCTGCGGGTCCTCGCCCTGCAGGGCCTCCTGGATGAGCATGTTCTTGATGTACTGCTGCGTCAGGGTCGAGGCGCCCTGGTTCGCGCCGGTCGCGGTGTTGGTGACGAGCGCGCGGATCATGCCCTCGGGGTCGATGCCGCCGTGCTCGTAGAAGCGCTTGTCCTCGACGGCGATGACCGCGTCCTGCATCGCCTGGGAGATCTCGGTGATCGGCACGACGATGCGGTTCTGCAGGTAGAACTCGGCGAGCTTGGTGCCGTCCGCGGCGAGCAGGACGGACTTCTCGGGGAGGGTCACGTCGTCGAGCTCGCTCGGCAGGTCGTCGAAGAGCCGGACCGATGTCGCGGTGACGGCGCTCGTCGCGGCGACCGCGGGCATCACGAGGCCGGCGGACAGGAGGCCGCCCAGCCCGGCGACGAGGACGAACGAGAGCAGCAGCGCGATGACCTGGAAGACCCCGAGACGGCGCCCGGCGCCGGGGCCGGGGCGGCCAGGGGAGGTCGGGCGGGCAGACGACACCATGGTGCCCAGGGTACGGGAGGGGCCGGGGCCGTCCGAGGGGTCCGGCTACTCCCTCAGGTGGAGATCCTGTGGACGCGACGTATCACCCGAACGACGAGCGTCTCTTTACGTCCGAACCTCGCCCCGGAAGGATTGCCCACCGTAGGCCGTGAAGCCGCGTTCGCGCAGCGGGTCGGGGGTGCTTTTCGCGCGAATGTGACCCGAACGGCCGATGAGAGCGCGACCACCACGCGAGTAGCGTGGAGAGGTCGTCTGAGAGGAGGTCTGGTGGCTGACCAGCACTGGACCGCGTACGGCGCATGCTCGGACGCCCCGCCCGACGACCTGTTCGTGGAGGGCGCGGCCCAGCGGTCCGCACGCGAGGTCTGCGCGAACTGCCCCGTGCGTGTCGACTGCCTCATCGACGCCCTCGACCACCGCATCATGTTCGGTGTGTGGGGTGGCACCACCGAGCGCGAGCGCCGTGCACTCATGCGCCGCTTCCCCGAGGTGGTCTCCTGGCGCGAGGTCATCGAGGCCGACCCGGACCTCGTCGCGTGGCCCGGCGCGTACCGCGTGACCCGCACGCGGCGCACCCTCGAGCAGCAGTCCGCCGCCCGCTGAGCGGCCCGGTACGGTTCCACCATGACCAGGTGGGAGTACGCGACCGTTCCGCTCATCGTGCACGCGACCAAGGCGATCCTCGACCAGTGGGGAGCCGACGGCTGGGAGCTCGTCCAGGTGGTGCCCGGGCCGGACGGCAACGGCCTGGTCGCCTACCTCAAGCGGCCCGTCGGTGCCTGACGTGAGCGTCGGGCACCGGCTCTCCGAGCTCGGGATCACGCTGCCGCCCGTGCCGGCGCCGGTCGCCGCGTACGTCCCCGCGGTGCGCAGCGGCTCGCTCGTGTGGACGTCCGGCCAGCTGCCGTACGTGGACGGCGTGCTGCCCGCCACGGGCAAGGTCGGCAGCGGGCCCGGCCTCGTGGACCCGGCCGTGGCCGCGGACCTCGCCCGCACCGCCGCACTCAACGCCCTCGCCGCCGTCGCGGAGCTCGCCGGCAGCCTCGACCGCGTCAAGCGCGTGGTCAAGGTCGTCGGCTACGTGGCGAGCGACCCGTCGTTCACCGGGCAGCCCGGCGTCGTCAACGGGGCCAGCGAGCTGCTCGGGCAGGTGCTCGGCGAGGCCGGTGTCCACGCGCGCAGCGCCGTCGGCGTCGCGGTGCTCCCGCTCGACTCGCCCGTCGAGATCGAGCTGGTCGTCGAGCTCGGCTAGCGCCGGGCCGGATCAGCACCGACGCGCGCCGTCCGGGCGGTGGCCTCGCCTAGCGCGCGCGCCGCTCGAGGCGGTCGCGGTCCAGCAGGACGACGGCGCGCCCCTCGCGCCGCACCCAGCCGCGCGCGCTGAAGTCGGCGAGCGCCTTGTTGACCGTCTCGCGTGAGGCGCCGACGAGCTGGGCGAGCTCCTCCTGGGTCAGGTCGTGGGCCACGCGGACGCCCTCGGGCACCTCCTGGCCGAAGCGCGCCGACAGGTCCAGCAGGGCCTTGGCGACCCGGCCCGGCACGTCGGAGAAGACGAGGTCTGCGAGCGCCTCGTTCGTGCGGCGCAGGCGGCGCGCGAGAGCCTCGAGCAGGTAGCGGGCGACGGTAGGGAAGCGGTCCAGCCAGCCCAGCAGCTCTGCGTGGCTCATCTCGTACAGCACCGCGTCGCCCACGGCTGTGGCCGTCGCGGTGCGGGGCCCCGGGTCGAACATCGACAGCTCGCCGAACATCTCGCCCGGCCCGAGCACCGAGAGCAGGTTCTCCCGGCCGTCGGCGGACCGGCGGCCCAGCTTCACCTTGCCGGAGCGGATCAGGTAGAGGCAGTCGCCCCGCTCGCCCTCCCGGAACAGGACGTGGCCACGGGCAAGGGAGACGGGCGTCATCGAACTCACGAGGTCACGAGCGGCCTCGGGATCGATGCCCGCGAACAGGGGTGCGGTGAGCACGACGTCGTCGTCCACGTTCCATCCTCGACTCGAGGTGGGCGCACAGCCACGCCCGATCCCATCCTGCCCCACGGACCGGTGCTCAGCGAGCGACGCGGGCGCCCGGGACCACCGGGGCCGCCAACGTCCGCATGATCTGCTGCGTGGACATCTCGAGCGCCGCGTCGATCTGGGCGCCGTAGTCGGCCAGTCGGTGGTCGAGGTCGCGGAGCGACTGCATGAGCGCGACCTCGTCGCTGCCGGCGGCGAACCGCACGGCGGCGAGGAGCTCCTGGGGCCGGGGCAGTGACATCTGGGCCTCGGGCACGATGTCCCAGCTCATGGCGCCCAGCATGTCGGGCGGCGCGTAGCCGGCGACGGCGAGGTCGAGGCGGGCGCGCACGAGGCGTCGCCAGCGCAGGAGCTGGGCCTTCTCGGCGCGCAGGGCTCGCCGGATCGCGCGTGCATCCGTCCCCGGACGGGGAACCCGCTCCGTGACCTGCATGGACGTCATGGCACCAAGCTTCCGTCGGGCTGAGAACGCGTCGCGCTCAGGAACTGGATTCGGCGGCGGCGCGGCCCGACTTGAGGTCCGCAGGGTCCCGTTCACCCCTTTGGGTCACCGCGCAGCGTGTTCGGCATCGGATTTTCACCCGAACGGCCCGAGTTTGGGTGGAAGCGCGACCAGGGGGGCCGGCCGCGTGAGCGACCGACCCCCCTGGGGGAGCGGCACCGGCTACTTGCTCGTCGCGTCCTCGTAGCGGACGAGGAACGCGGCCATGGCCTGACGCTCGATGCTGGCGCCGGGCTTGAACTGGGCGCCGGCCGGCGTCGACCAGCCGGTGGAGACGCCCTCCTCCGAGAGCCAGGTGATGGCGTCGGCGAACGGGTGGCCGGAGGACACGTCGACGAACCCGGTGCTCGTGGCGGCCACGTCGGGCTCGCCGGCGAAGCGGTACAGGAACGCGGCCATGGCCTCACGGGAAACCGGCTGACCGGGGCGGTACTGCTTGGTGCCGTTGGCCATCGTCCACCCGGTCGAGATGCCCTCGGAAGCGAGCCAGCAGATCTCGGCGTAGAACGGGTGGCCGGTCGTGACGTCGGTGAACGGGGAGGTGGCGGGCGGGGTGAACGCCGGCTCGCCGGCCTGGCGGTACAGGAACGCCGCCATGGCCTCACGCGTGACCGAGGCCATCGGGCGGAACGTCCCGTCCGGGTAGCCGGTCGTGATGCCGGCCAGCGCGATCGCGTCGATCTGCCGCACGAACGGGCTCCACGCGATGTCGGTGAACTGCGGGACCGCGGTCACCTCGGTGTCACCGGAGATCGAGTGCAGCTGCACGCCCTCCCGGCCGCCGACCATGACGCCGACCGCGGCCAGGTCGCCGTTCAGCTCGAGGTCCCACGCGTTCTCCGTGGTCCAGGACGAGACGACGTCGCCCGTGGTCGTGTCGAGGATCTCGACGGTGTCCCCGGAGCCGTCGGTCAGCACCACGTAGCCCAGGTTCGACCCGTCCAGGTCGGGGGCGGCGGCGTCGGAGACGACGGTCGGCTCGGCCGACAGGTCCTCGACGGACACCCACTGGACCTCGGCCTCGTCGATGCCGTCCTCGGTCCAGCTGCCGGCGGCCCACGCGATGGCCTCGTCGGAGACGGTGAGGCCCCCGAAGGGTACGACGTCGCCCGCGCCCGGGTTGTCGTTCGACGTCAGGAGCACCGGGTCGCCGACGAAGCCGTTCTCGTCGATCAGGTTCGCGTAGACGCGGATCGCGGAGCCGTCGCCGTCGTTCTCCTGGAGGCGCTCGATCCAGGCGACCACGGTCTCCGAGACCGCGGTGTCCAGGTTCCAGGACGTCGTCTGCTCGGGGTCCCACGGGAGCGTGTCCCAGGCGTCGGCCCGGTCGTTGAGGTAGCCGCCGGTGGCGCCGGCGCGCCCCACGGGCACGGGCCAGAGCTCGTCGTTGGTCGTGAACCAGCTGGCGCTCGCCGACTCGACGGGCAGCATCCCGGTCTCGGACAGCGGCGTCACCAGGGCGTCGTCCCCGAGGCGCACGAGCTTGCCGCCCTGCGCGATGGCGGTGAAGAGGAGGCCGTCGCCAACCGCCGCCATGCCGGCGTCCCAGTTGGACACCCGGGTCGTGCCGACGTTGTACGCGTTGCCCAGCGCGACGCCGTCCGCGGTGGGCAGCAGGTCGCGGCGCCAGACGCTCGCGCCCGGCTTGCCGTCGTCGAAGGACGTGGGGACGGTGAAGTAGAGGGCGCCGTCGGTCAGCTCGTAGTCGCCGACGATCAGCCACGGGTCCGTGGTCGTGATGTCCGGCGGGACGAGGACCTCGACGTCGTCGGCGGGCCTGGCCGCAGCCGCCTGTCCGGTGCCGAGGATCAGTGCGGCACCGAGGATGGTGGCCGTGATCTTGCTCTTCATCGCTCCAAGCTCCTTCTCTCGTTGGTCGAGCGATCCCCCTGCGGTCGCTCGCCGGGTCAACGGGGTGAGCGCCAGGATCGTTGGGACGGATCGGGCCCTGTTATCTGATCGTGATCCTTGCATCTCCAGGCCCTCATCGGGGGCCTGTCGGCATGCGCGCTCGTAGCGCGACCGAGGGGCCGGCCGGAGATCCCGGCCGGCCCCTCGGTGGGACATGACGGTCTACTACTCGAGACGGTCCCCGAACCGGTCGAGGAAGGCGGCCATCGCCTGGCGCTCGATGCTCGCCCCGGGCCGGAACTCGGCGCCCGCAGGCGTGGACCAGCCGGTGGAGATGCCCGTCTGGGCGAGCCACGCGATCGCGTCGGCGAACGGGTGCCCGGCGGAGACGTCCACGAATCCGGTGCCCGTGCCGGCAGGCTCCTGCTCGCCTGCGAAGCGGTGCAGGAAGGCGGCCATGGCCTCACGCGAGACGGGCTGGCCCGGGCGGTACTGCGCGGTGCCGTCGGCCATCGTCCAGCCGGTCGAGATGCCCTCGTCGGCGAGCCAGCAGATCTCCGTGTAGAACGGGTGCCCGGTCGAGACGTCCGTGAAGGGTGACGTCGCGGGTGCCGTGAACTCGGGCTCGCCGGCCTGGCGGTAGAGGAACGCCGCCATGGCCTCACGCGTGACCGAGCCCATCGGGCGGAAGGTGCCGTCCGGGTAGCCGGTGGTGATGCCGTCCAGTGCGATCGCGTCGATCTGACGGACGAACGGGCTGTAGGCGATGTCGTCGAACTGCGGGACGGTCGTGACGTCGGTCTCGCCGGAGATCGAGTGCAGCTGCAGACCCTCCGCCTCGCCGCGCATGACGCCGACGGCCGCCAGGTCGCCGCGCAGCTCGATGTCCCACGCGTGGACCGCGTCCCAGGTCGCGACCGTGGTGCCCGTGGCGGTGTCGACCACGCTGGCCGTGTCCGCGGCGTCCGGGCTGTCCCAGACGACGAAGCCCAGGCGGGACCCGTCGAGGTCCGGGCGGCTGGCCTGGGGGATCACCGTGGGCTCGGCGGTCAGGTCGGCCACCGGGACCCACTGCACCTGGACGCCGTCGGCCGTCCAGCTCCCGGCCGTCCACGCGATGGTCGTGTCCGAGACCACGATGTCACCGAGCGGCGTGACGCCGCCCGCGTTCGGGTCGTCGTTCGACGCCAGCAGGACGGGCTCGCCGACGAGGCCGTTCGCGTCGATCCGGTTCGCGTAGAGCCGGATCGCGACACCCTCGCCGCCGTTCTCCTGCAGGCGCTCCTGCCAGACCACGACGGTCTCCGACACCGCCGAGTCGACCGTGCGCGACGTCGTCTGGTCCGGCTCCCACGGGAGCGAGTCCCAGTCGTCGGCCAGGCCGGTGAGCCTCGCGCCGCCGGGGCCGTCCTCGGCGAGGGGCCAGAGGTGGTCGACGGACGTGTACCACGAGGCGCTCGCGGACTCGACGGGCTGGACGCGGTCCGTCGACAGCGCCGTCCGTGTGCCGTCGTCGTCGAGGCGCCCGAGCTTGCCCCCCTGCCAGGTGTCGGCGAAGACGATGCCGTCGCCGACCGAGGCCATCCCGGAGTCCCAGTGGGGCGTGATCGTCGTGCCGACCCACTCCGCGTTGCCCAGCGCGACGCCGTCGGTGGTGGGCAGGAGGTCGCGGCGCCAGATGTCGGCGCCAGGGTTGCCGTCGTCGAACGTGATCCCGACCGTGAAGTAGACGGCGCCGTCCGTCAGCTCGTAGTCGCCGACGACCACCCACGGGTCCGTGGTGACGACGTCCGGTGGGACGAGCACCTCGACGTCCTGCGCGGCCACGGCCGCCTGTCCGGTGCCGATCAGCAGTGCGGCACCGAGGACGGTTGCCGTGATCTTCTTCCGCATCGTGATGCTCCTTCTCGTTTCTGTGAGCGACTCCCTGCGGTCGCTCGCCGGGTCAACGGGGACCTCCACGGCAACGTTGGGAGCGCTTCGACGTCGTTACCTGATCGTGATCTTTGCGTCGCATCGAGGGCGCCCGGCCTGTGTCGGCGGTCGCGCTTAGGCTCACGCACGTGACCGACGCCTCCGCGACGCCCGCAGCCACCGAGCCCGACGGCGCGAGCACACGGGCGCGACCGGCGAGGCCTGCCACCACCGAGACCGCGCTCGCCCGGACCCGGCGGGCGCGCCGGATCAACCGGCTCCTGGCCGAGCGGTACCCGGACGCGGTGATCGAGCTCGACTTCACGACGCCGCTCGAGCTGCTCGTCGCGACGATCCTCTCGGCCCAGTCGACGGACGTGCGCGTCAACCAGGTCACTCCCGCCCTCTTCGCGCGGTACCCCGACGCCGCGGCCTACGCCGCCGCGGACCGGGCCGAGCTCGAGCAGCTGATCATGCCGGCGGGCTTCTTCCGCACCAAGGCGCAGGCGCTCATCGGGCTGGGGCAGATCCTCGTCGAGCGCTACCGCGGCGAGGTGCCCCGGCGGATGGCGGACCTGGTGACCCTGCCCGGCGTCGGGCGCAAGACGGCGAACGTGGTGCTCGGCAACGCCTTCGGTGTGCCGGGACTGCCCGTGGACACGCACGTGCTGCGCGTCACGCGCAGGCTGGGCCTGACGTCGTCGGAGGACCCGGTGGCCGTCGAGGCCCAGCTCTGCGCGATGATCCCCAAGAAGGAGTGGACGATCTTCTCGCACCGCGTGATCTGGCACGGGCGGCGCACGTGCCACGCCCGCACGGCAGCGTGCGGGGCGTGCCCGCTCGCACCCGTGTGCCCGTCCTACGGCATCGGCGAGACGGACCCCGAGCGCGCGGCGAAGCTCGTGAAGGCCGGGCCGGTGCGGCGCAGCCCTGTCGAGCCGGGAGTCGCGTCAGTCGAGTCGGCCGAGCCAGTCGAGCAGTAGCTCGCACACCCGGTCCGGGGCTTCCTCGGACAGGAAGTGCCCGGCGCCCTGGATCGCCTCGAACCGGTACGGCGCGCCGTTGCCCCACGCAGCGACCGACACCGGCAGGGCCCGGTCCGCCGAGCCGTGCAGCTGGAGCACGGGCACACCGACGGGCGTGCGCACCGCGGACAGGTACCGCTGCCCGTCCACGCGCGGCGTCGAGCGCACCAGCCAGCGCAGCGTCTCCATCACCGTGTGCGCCACGAACGGCACGCCCGCGGCCTCCCGGTACGTCGCCGCGACGTCGGGCGTGAGCCACCCGGGCGCGCCCCACTCCGCGAGGACGCGGGGCACCAGGTCCCCGCGTGTCATCCGGCGCTCCGGGAAGTACGGGAGCTGCGCGAACGCGAGCAGGCGCCCCGACGTGCGGGCGAGCATCGCGCGTGTGACCGCCCCGGTGTGCATGCGCAGCGGGTGCAGCGCGCTCAGGGCGCCGACGGCGCGCGTCACGTCGGGCTGCAGCGCCGCCATCGACCACGCGACGATGCCGCCGGTCCCCTGACCGACGACCACGGCGTCCTGCGCGCCGAGCGAGCGGATGACGCCGGCGACGTCGGTGGTGAGCGTGGGCACGTCGTAGCCGTGCGGCGGCTTGTCGGAGGCCCCCGTGCCCCGCAGGTCCATCGCGACCGCGCGGTACCCGGCGGCGGCCAGTGCGGGCAGCTGGTGGCGCCAGGTCCACCACATCTCGGGGAAGCCGTGCAGCAGGACGACGAGCGGGGCGTCGCTGGGCACGTCGTCCGCCACGGCGACGTGGAAGCGTGCGGCGTTGGCGGGGACGAACCGGTGCTGCCACGGCCCTTCGAGGAGGACGGCGGACGGGTCGGTCACGTTGGAAGAACCTACCGGTCCGGCAAGGGTGCCACGAGGCCCTTGTGGTACCGGTCGCGCACCGCGAGCACGGTCGCGCCGAGGACGGCCGCCGTGAGCGACGCGACGAGGATCGCCGTCTTCACGTGGTCGTCGCGCACGCTGCCCTCGCCGAACGCGAGCGCGCCGATGAGCAGGGACACCGTGAAGCCGATGCCGCCGACCAGGCCGACGCCCACGACGTCGGGCCACCGGATGCCCGGCGCGAGCTCCGTGCGGCCGACGCGCGCGGCGAGCCACGTCGCACCGACGATGCCGATGGGCTTGCCGAGCACGAGCCCGAGCGCGACGCCCTGGGCGATGGGGTCGCGGACGGCCTCGCCCAGCGTGGCGGGGTCGAGCGTGACACCGGCGGCGACCAGGGCGAACAGCGGGACCGCGACACCCGCGGAGACCGGCCGCCAGCGGTGCTCGAACCGCTCGGCGAGGGCCTCGTGCTCGCCGAAGCGCGGCCGCGGGAGCGCGGGGACGCAGAAGCCGAGCACGACGCCGGCGATCGTCGCGTGCACCCCCGACGCGTGCATCGTCGCCCAGGCGACGACACCGAGGCCCAGCAACAGCGGCCACCACACGATGCCGCGGCGCAGCAGGACGGCGAACACCGCGGCGGCGCCCAGGGACACCGCCAGCCATGCCGGGTGAATGTCGCTGCCGTAGAACACCGCGATCACGATGATCGCCAGCAGGTCGTCGACCACCGCGAGCGTGAGCAGGAAGGCGCGCAGCGTGTTCGGCAGGTGGCGGCCGACGACGGCCAGCACGCCCACGGCGAAGGCGATGTCCGTCGCCGTCGGGATCGCCCAGCCCTCGAGGGCCCCGGTGGACGACGTCGCGTTGACCGCCGTGTAGATGAGCGCGGGGACGATCATGCCGCCGACGGCCGCGATGATCGGCACTGCCGCCGTCGAGGGCCGACGCAGGTCGCCCGCGACCATCTCGCGCTTCAGCTCCAGCCCGACGACGAAGAAGAAGATGGTCAGCAGGCCGTCCGTCGCCCACTGCTCGAGCGTCAGGTCCAGGTGCAGCGCGCTCGGCCCGACGACGGTGCCGCGCACCGAGGCGTACGACTCCGCCCACGGGGAGTTCGCCCAGACGAGTGCGGCCACCGCACCCACGAGCAGGAGGATCCCGCCGGCCTTCTCCGTCCGCAGGGTGTCCAGGAGGTTGCTCTCGCTGCCTGGCGAGAGGATCGCGAACAGCCGCGGAGCGCGCGAGGGCTCGCGGCGGTCCAGCCGGGGGCTGCGGGTCATCACGCTCCTGGGGGCGGGGCAGGGCTAGGGCGTCGTCGGCTCACTCGGGTGCGGTGAGCACCCCGCCGTCGTCGGCGTCGGCCGGCTCGTCGGTGATGCGGCGCTCGCGGACCGGGTCGAAGCGGTAGCCCACGTTGCGGACCGTGCCGATGAGCTGCTCGTTCTCGGGGCCGAGCTTGGCGCGCAGGCGCCGGACGTGGACGTCGACGGTGCGCGTGCCCCCGTAGTAGTCGTAGCCCCAGACCTCCTGGAGGAGCTGCGCACGCGTGAACACCCGGCCGGGGTGCTGCGCGAGGTACTTGAGGAGCTCGAACTCCTTGTACGTGAGGTCCAGCGGCCGGCCCTTGATGCGGGCCGTGTAACCGCCCGCGTCGATCGTCAGGTCACCCGAGGAGATCTCGGCGGGGCCCTCGTCCTCCTCGCCGACGCCCGAGCGCTCGAGGACGAGCCGCAGGCGGGCCTCCACCTCGGCCGGCCCGGCCTGCTCGAGCAGGATGTCCGCCGCGCCCCACTCGGCTGTGACGACCGTGAGACCGCCCTCGGTGAGCACCAGCACGAGGGGGACCGACAGGCCGGTCGCACGGAGCAGGCGGCAGGTCGAGCGTGCGGTCGCCAGGTCCCGTCGGGCGTCGAGGAGCAGCACGTCGGCGTCGGGCGCGTCGAGCAGGGCCGACGGCTCGACGGGAAGCACCCGCACGCGGTGCGGGAGCAGCCCGAGGGCTGGGAGCACCTGGGCGGAGCCCCCAGCGCTGGGTGTGAGCAACAGCAGATCCACCGGGGCCTCCCCGTTGGTACGACGGTCCACGGTACCGCTCCGCCGGACGGCGATGGGCGCGACGGCCGTGGGACGGGACACGCTCCCGGCCCGCCGGGCGGGCGGTCGGTGGCGGGACAGGAGGCCCCGTGCGGCCCGACGATCTGGGAGACTGCGTGCGTGCTCCCCGCCCCGACCTACGTGACGCCTGCCCCCGCGGGCCCCACGCACGCCTGATGGCGGCGTCGACCCGGGCCGTCCTGACGGCGCTGCTCGCCGCCCTCGTGGCGGTCGCGTCGCTGGCCCAGCGCTTCCCCCGCTTCGAGGACCTCGACGAGATGGCTGTCGTCGGCGCCGCCGCGGTGCTCGCGCTCCTGCTCGCCATCGGGTGGCCCGTGCTCCTGCGCCTGCCGAACCCGCTCGGGTCCGGCGTGGTCATCGCGCTCGGCGGCGTCGGCGCGGTGCTCACCGTGACCGCGACGAAGGGCGCGCTCGCGCTGCGTCAGCTCCCGGTCGTGCTGGCCCTCGCGATCCTCCTCGCGTTCGTCAACGAGCTCGCGCGCCAGGACGGGCGTCGCCGGCTCGTGGACTCCGTGGCCGGCACGGTGACGGGCCTGCTCGTCGCGACGGCCGCGTCCGGGTGGGTCGCGTCCGAGCGGATGCCCGGCGGCAGCTACCTCGTCGTGGCGGGCGCCGTGTCGCTCGCCTTCGCGTCGTTCGTGTCCTTCGGCGCGGGCGTCTCCGCCGTCTCGCACCGCGAGTGGGCCACCGCGGTCGCGACGACGGCGGCCGGCGTCGTCTCGGGTGCCGCGGCGGCCGCGGTGATGCCGGACACCTCGCCCCTGGTCGGCGCGTTCCTCGGCCTGGGCACGGGCATGCTCATCGCGGCGCTGGACGCGCTGTTCCACCGGTTGCCTGCGCTGCGGCGGCCGCTCGCGTCGCTCGCGGCCATCGTGCTGCCCGTGGCCGTCACCGGGATCCTCGTGTACGTCGTCGGGCGCGTGCTCGCGGGCTGAGCGCGTCCGACGTCGGGCGCCTCAGTAGACGAGCGCCTGGGCGTCCGGCTCGAGCGTCTCGGCGACGAAGCTCGCCGCGCCCGCGATGCGCACGCCCGGGAGCAGGTCGGCCTCGGTGAGGTCGCGGCGCAGCGCGCACTGGGTGCACACGGTCACGCTGCCCTCGGCGAGCACGACGTCGAGCAGGTCGGCGAGCGGGGTGGCGTGCTCGAGCTCGAGCGCGGCGGCGCGGCCGGGCACCGCCAGCCAGGTGGCCTCGCCGGTGAGCCACAGGGACACGCGCGCACCGGCCGCGACGGCGGCGGCGGCGACGGTGAAAGCCTGGTTGCACGCCTCGGGGCGGTCGAGGCCGGCGGTGGTCTTCACGATGAGCGCTCGCACACCTCGACCCTACCGACCTGACCCCGCCACATCTCACGTGGGCCGGGCGGGCGGAGGGGGTGCGGGCGCGGCAACGTAGGATCGGCGCATGGAGGCACTCGAGGCGTTCTTCATCGGCCTGCTCGTCGCGGCCTCGCTGACCATCGGGTGGTTCGCGGGCTACGTCGTCTACAAGCTCTACAAGGGCCAGAGCTGACCGTGGCGTTCACGATCCCCGAGGATCTGGCGCCCGAGGTCCACGCGCTCGCGTGGCTGCTCGGCACCTGGGAGGGCGACGGGGCGGTCGGCTACCCGCGGATCCCCGAGGCGCGGGTGCGCCAGCGCGTCGTCGTCTCGCACGACGGCGGCCCCTACCTGAGCTGGTCGAGCACCGTGTGGCTGCTGGAGGACGACGGCGCCCTCGGCCCGGTCTGGGCGACCGAGGCCGGCTTCTGGCGGCTCCCGCCGGACCGCCCCGAGGGCCTGCGGGACGACCAGCGGGTCGCCGAGCTGCTGCTCGTGGACCCCGCCGGCCACCTGACCCTGTACGCGGGGACGGTCGCGGGTGCGCGCATCGACCTCGCGAGCGACCTCCTGGCGCGCACCCCGGACGCCGCCGAGCTGACGGCCGCGACCCGCCTGTACGGCCTGGTCGACGGCGCGCTCATGTGGGCGTGGGACATCGCGGCGTTCGGCGAGCCGCTGCAGTCGTACGCGTCGGCGCAGCTCAGGCGCGTGCCGTGAACGCGCCTGAGGTGCCCGAGGTGCCCGCGGCGGCGCCCGCCGCGTGGCGCAGCCCGCTGCTCGACCGGCCCGGCGCCGTCGGCTCGGTCGGCCCGGACGAGGGCGTGGCCTGGCACTACGGCGACCCGACGGCCGAGCAGCGCGCGCTCGTCGCAGGGGCCGCCGTCGTCGACCTGTCGCACCTGGGCGTCGTGACCGTCGCGGGGCCGGACCGCCTGTCCTGGCTGCACTCGATCACGTCGCAGGAGCTCACGGGCCTCGAGCCGGGCACCTCGACGGAGACCCTCGTCCTCAGCCCGCAGGGCCACATCGAGCACGCCGCCGCGGTCGTCGACGACGGCGAGCGCACCTGGCTGCTCACCGAGGCGGCCGCCGCACCGACCCTGGCCGGCTGGCTCGACCGGATGCGGTTCATGATGCGCGTCGAGGTCGCGGACGTGACCGGCGCCTGGGCGGCGCTCGGCGAGCCCGTCGCGCGTCCGGGCCGGCCGGGCGAGCCGCTCACCTGGTGCGACCCGTGGCCCGGCGTCCTGCCCGGCGGCACCCGCTACGGGCCCGACGACGCCGCGCACCCGGGCGCCGACCGCGCCTGGCGTCTCGTCCTCGTGCCGCGCGCGGAGCTGGCCGATGCCGTCGCGACGCGCGAGGCGGCTGGTTGGCGGCTCGCGGGCACGTGGGCGAGCGAGGCGCTGCGCATCGCGGCGGGACGCCCGCGGCTCGCGACGGAGGTCGATCACCGGACGATCCCGCACGAGCTCGACTGGCTCCGGACGGCGGTGCACCTGCACAAGGGCTGCTACCGCGGCCAGGAGACGATCGCGCGCGTGCACAACCTGGGCCGCCCGCCGCGCAGGCTCGCGCTCCTGCACCTGGACGGGTCCGGGCACCTGGTCCCCGAGCCGGGGGCGGCCGTGCGGGCCGGGGCTGCGGAGGTCGGCGTCGTGACGAGTGTGGCGCGGCACCACGAGCTCGGGCCCGTCGCGCTCGCGGTCCTCAAGCGCAGCGCGCCCGCCGGCGTCGACCTGCTGGTGGCGTGCCCCGGGGGCGACGTCTCGGCGGCGCAGGAGGAGCTCGTGAGCTCGACGGGGGAGTCGGTGGACCGGCCCCCGCGGCGCGGGCCCGTGGCGCGGCTCGGCGGGCCGACCGGGATGGGTGGGCCGTTGGCGCGCCCCGGCGTCTAGGCTCGTCCGGTGATCGCCGGAATCCAGGTCGTCGTCCTGCTGGCCCTCTACGTCACGGTCTTCGGGATGTGCGTCGTCGCGCTCGTCGACGCCGCGCGTCGTCCTTCGAGCGCGTTCACCTCTGCCGGGAAGCGGACCAAGGGCTTCTGGCTGATGGTGCTGGGCATCGCCACGGCGATCGCGTTCGTCGCGATCCCGTACCCGATCGGGATCGGCGGCATGAGCTTCTTCGTCGCCGGCCTGGCCGCGGTCGCCGCCGGGGTGTACCTGGCCGACGTGAAGCCCGCCGTCGGACCGTACTCGGGTGGCCGCGGGCCGCGCCGCCCCGGGGGCCCGGGCAGCTGGTGAGATCGGCCGGAGGGCACGGAGGGCACCGAGGGCACCGAGGGCACGGAGGGCAGCGGTGAGGGCGGTTCTGCAGCGCGTCACGCGCGCGTCGGTGACGGTCGACGGCGAGGTCGTCGGGGCGATCGACCGGCCCGGTCTGCTCGCCCTGGTGGGCGCGACGCATGACGACGGCCCCGAGCAGGTCGAGCTCCTGGCACGCAAGATCGCGGACCTGCGGATCCTGCGTGACGAGAAGTCGGTGCTGGACGTCGGCGCCCCCGTGCTGGTGGTCAGCCAGTTCACGCTCTACGCGGACACCCGCAAGGGCCGGCGCCCGTCGTGGAACGGCGCGGCCCCTGGTCCGGTCGCCGAGCCGCTGGTCGACGCGGTCGTCGAGGCGCTGCGGGCGCGCGGCATCGAGGTCGCCACGGGCGTGTTCGGCGCGATGATGCAGGTCGAGCTGGTCAACGACGGCCCGTTCACGATCCTGCTCGAGGCCTGACGCCGCCCGGCCCGATCCGCGGTCCGGTGTGCACGGGCCGGGCGGGCGGGGCGGCGACGTGCCGTCCGGTCAGGCGTCCAGGCGGGCCAGCTCCTCGGGGCTGAGCTCGAGGTCGACGGCCTTCAGGGAGTCGAGGATGCTCTCGGGGCGGCTGGCGCCCGGGATCGGGATGACGACCGGGGACTTGGCGAGCTCCCAGGCGAGCGCGACCTGCTGGGCGCTCACGCCGCGCTCGGTCGCGACCTGCGCGAACGCGGCCGACGCCGCACCGAGCGAGCCCGCGTTCGCGATGCCGCCGAGCGGGCTCCACGGGATGAACGCGATGCCGAGCTCGTCGCACAGCTCGAGCTCGGGCTCGCTGCTGCGGAAGGTCGGCGAGAACTGGTTCTGCACCGAGACGAGGCGGCCGCCGAGGATCTCCTGCGCCTGGCGGATCTGCTCGGGGTTGGCGTTGGAGATGCCGGCCATGAGGATCTTGCCCTCGTCGAGCAGGTCGCGGATCGCGCCGACGGACTCCTCGTAGGGGGTCGCGGGGTCGGGGCGGTGGAACTGGTAGAGGCCGATCGCCTCCACGTCGAGGCGCTGCAGCGAGGCCTCGCACGCCTTCTTCAGGTACTCCGCACCGCCCTGGGTGTACCAGGAGCCGTCCCCCGGCCGGCGGTGGCCGCCCTTGGTGGCGACGAGGACGTCGTCGGGCCCCTTGCCAGCGAGTCGCAGCGCCTTGGCGATGAGGAGCTCGTTGTGCCCGACGTCGGTGGGGTCGCGGTGGTAGGAGTCGGCCGTGTCGATGACGGTCACGCCCGCGTCGAGCGCGGCGTGGATGGTGCGGATCGACCGGGTCTCGTCGGGGCGGCCCTCGATGGACATGGGCATGCCGCCCAGTCCGATGGCGCTGACCTGACGGTCGCCGATTCGTCGCTGCTGCATGTGGGGTTCGCCTCCGAGGGTCGCGTGGTGCCGTATCGAGTCGACACCTAGTCTGCGGTCGAGGGCAAGCGATGGACGGGAGGGTCGCGGGTGAGGATCGAGGCCGTGCTCGGCGACATCACCGCCGAGCGTGTGGACGCCGTCGTGAACGCCGCGAACTCCGGCCTGCTGGGCGGCGGCGGGGTCGACGGCGCGATCCACGCCGCGGCCGGGCGCTCGCTCCTCGCCGAGTGCCGTGAGCTGCGCCGCACCACCCTGCCCGGCGGCCTGCCGGTGGGCGACGCCGTGGCGACCGGCGCGGGTGACCTCCCGGCGCGCTGGGTCATCCACACCGTCGGCCCGAACCGTCACGCCGGCGAGACCGATCCCGCGCTGCTCGCGTCGGCGTTCACGCGCTCGCTCGACGTCGCCGCTGAGGTCGGGGCGCGCACCGTCGCGTTCCCCGCGGTGAGCGGCGGTGTCTACGGCTGGGCGATGGCCGACGTCGCGCGGATCGCCGTCGACGCCGTGCGCGGCTGGGCGGCCGCGCGGGAGGGCGACAGTCCGGGCGGCGGACCGGTGGACCTGGTGCGCTTCGTGCTCTTCTCGCCCGACGCGCTCGCGGCCTTCGAGGCGGCCCTCGCCGCCTGACCGGAACTGTGTCGCGCACCCGGGCTCCGCCGGGTCACGATGGGGACTCCCGATCCGGAGGAGCCCCATGCGCAGCCGTCCCTTTGCCCAGGTCGACGTCTTCACGGGCGAGGAGTGCCTCGGCAACCCGGTCGCCGTCGTGCTCGATGCCGTCGACCTGACGGACGAGCAGATGGCTGCGTTCGCGCGCTGGACGAACCTGTCGGAGACGACGTTCGTGCTCCCGCCGACCGACGCCACCGCGGACTACCGGCTGCGCATCTTCACCCCGGGCGGTGAGCTGCCCTTCGCGGGCCACCCGACGCTCGGCAGCGCGCACGCGTGGCTGGGTGCGGGCGGCACGCCGCAGGCGGCGGGGACGCTCGTGCAGGAGTGCGGCGTCGGGCTCGTGCGGATCCGGCAGGGCGAGGGCGGGCGGCTCGCGTTCGCGGCGCCGCCGCTGCGGCGGTCGGGCCCGGTCGAGCCGGAGGTGCTGGAGCGCGCGGCGGCGGGCCTCGGCATCGGGCGCTGGGACGTGGTGGACGCGGCCTGGGTGGACAACGGGCCGCCGTGGATCGGGGTGCTGCTGGCGGACGCGGCGGCGGTGCTCGACGTCGTCCCGGACCACGCGGCGATGGCGGGCCTCGCCGTGGGTGTGGTGGGGCGCTACGACGCGGCCGGGGCGGAGCGGGTCGGTGCCGATGCGGAGGTGCGGGCGTTCGTGGGGGATCTCGGCATCGCCGAGGACCCCGTGACGGGCTCGCTCAACGCGGGCCTGGCGCAGTGGCTGATCCCGGCGGGCGTGCTGCCCGCGCGGTACGTCGTGTCGCAGGGCACGGCGCTGCAGCGGGCCGGGCGGGTGCACGTCGAGCGCGTCGGGGCGGACATCTGGATCGGCGGCGACGCGGTGACGGTCGTGGCCGGCGAGGTCCGTCTGTAGCCCGGGGCGTCGCGGCGCAGCGCAGCTGCGCCAACCCATCGCCTTGACAGGACGATATGTAGTAGATGTACTACACGTCGTAGTCGAGCGACGATGAGCGGAGTGCGCCATGTCTGGGCGAGAGCGGTGGGTCGGATGATCGGGGACGCGGTCATCACCGTGCGTGACCTGCGCATGCGGTACGGGACGCGCGACGTCCTGGACGGCGTCGACCTCGAGGTCCGGCGCGGCGAGGTCGTCACGCTCCTCGGCCCCAACGGCGCCGGCAAGACGACGACCATCGAGATCCTCGAGGGCTTCCGCGAGCGCTCCGCGGGCGACGTCTCGGTGCTCGGCCAGGACCCGCTCCTGGCGCCCGAGCCCTGGCGGGCCGGCATCGGCATCGTGCTCCAGTCGTGGCGGGACCACGGGCGGTGGAAGGTGCGGGACCTCCTGGCCCACCTCGGCGAGTACTACGCCCCCTACGGCACGCCCGACCGCCCGCGGCCGCGCCCCGTCAGCGAGCTGCTCGAGACGGTGGGCCTCGCCGATGCCGCCGACCAGCGCGTCGCGAAGCTCTCCGGCGGCCAGCGCCGACGTCTCGACGTCGCGATCGGCATCGTCGGCCGGCCCGAGATCCTCTTCCTCGACGAGCCGACCGCGGGCTTCGACCCCGAGGCGCGCCGTGACTTCCACGACATCGTGCACGCCCTCGCGGACCTCGAGGACACCACCGTGGTCCTGACGACGCACGACCTGGACGAGGCCGAGAAGCTCGCGGACCGCATCCTCATCCTCGCGGGCGGGCGCATCGTCGCCGACGGGAGCGCGGACGCCCTGGCCCGCCAGGTCGAGGGCAAGGCGCAGGTCACGTGGACGCGCAGCGGCGAGCGCTACGTCCACGCGGCCGACGACGCCACGGCCTTCGTCCGCGGCCTGTTCGCCCAGTACGGCGACGACGTCGCGGACCTCGAGGTGCGCCGCACGACGCTCGAGGACACGTACATGGCGCTGGTGCGGGCGCACGAGGACGGCACGGCCCGCCATGCGGGACCCGCGGCCACGACGGACCCGGAAGGAACGGCCCGATGAACCCCCGCAACCACGCGATCGCCGTCGGCCTGCGCCGAGGCTGGACGCTGACGAGGCTCGGCCTGCGCAACCCCGAGGACCTGGTCTTCTACGCCCTGTGGGGCGGCGGCATGGCCGCGTACCTCATCGCCAACCGCAACGACGAGGTCGGCGACTCGGGCCTGTCCCTGGCTACCGTCGCCCTGCCCGGGGTCCTCGCGGCATTCATGGTCTTCGGTGGCCTCGTCGGGCCGGCCTCCTCGCTGGTCCTCGAGCGCGAGGACGGCACACTGCTGCGCGCCAAGTCCGCCCCGTACGGGCTGATCGGCTACGTGACCGGCCAGGTGGTCTACCAGGCCAGCGGTGCGGTGCCGACCCTCGTGGTCCTCGTCGTGCCGACGGCGTTCGTCATCGACGACGTCATGCACCGCGGCCCGGTGGGGTGGGTGCTCGTGATCCTCCTGCTGGCGCTGGGGCTGGTCGCGACGCTACCCATCGGCATCATCCTCGGCTCGCTCGCCCGCAAACCCGTGCACGTGTCGACGTGGGGGATGCTCCCGATCATCGGACTGACTCTCTTCTCGGGGATCTTCGGGCCGGTGACCAACCACGCCGCCTGGGTCCAGTGGCTCGTGCAGGGGTTCCCGACGTACTGGCTGGGTCACCTCATGCGCTGGGTGTTCCTGCCCGACGCCGCCAGTGCGCTCGAGCTGGGCGGCGAGTGGCGCCTCGTGCCGGCGCTCCTCGTGCTGGGCCTGTGGTCGGTCGTCGGTCTCGGGCTCGCGCCGGGCGTGCTCCGTAGGATGGCGCGCCGGGAGTCGGGCTCGGCCGTCGCGGCCCGCATGGCGGATCGGATGCAGCGCATTGGGTGAGCGGGGCGGGACGCCGGCGGAGCCGGTCCACAACCGGATCGCCGTGCTGCGCGCCGAGCGCGGGGTCACGCGCCGGCAGCTCGCCGAGGCCCTCGACGTGCACTACCAGACGATCGGCTACCTCGAGCGCGGCGAGTACAGCCCGAGCCTCTACCTCGCCCTGCGCATCGCGGAGTACTTCGAGGTCCCGGTGGAGGTCGTCTTCTCGCTGACGCCGTTCCCGCGCATCGGGAGCTGAACCGGGCCTGGAATCCTGCAGATCCGCACGAACGATCGTGCTATTTTCGCTCGGTGACCTTCCCGCCCGTTCCTTCCGCCGACGCGACCCCGCGCCCCACGGGCAAAGGTGCGCGCACGCGTGAGGCGATCCTGCAGCTCGCGGTCGCGCACGCCTGCCGGGTCGGCCTCGCGGGCCTGACCATCGGGGACCTCGCCACCGCGGCCGGCATGTCGAAGAGCGGGATGTACGCGCACTTCGGCTCCAAGGAGGCCATGCAGATCGCGGTGCTCGACACCGCCGCGCAGGAGTTCGCGAACGGTGTCGTCGTGCCCGCGCTCGCGGCGGCGCGCGGCGAGCCCCGCGTGCGCGCCCTGGTCGAGAACTGGCTCGAGTGCGGCCGCACGCGCGAGCCCGGTGGGTGCGTCATCGTCAAGGCGAGCACCGAGCTCGACGAGCAGCCCGGCCCCGTGCGCGACCACCTGCGCGGGCTCCACGAGTCGCTCGACGACGCGATCGCGCGCATCGTCGAGGGCGGCGCACGCGAGGGCCACTTCCGGGCCGACGTCGACGGGCGGCAGTTCGCCTTCGACCTCTACGCCGTGATGCTCGGCTTCCACCACGCCTACCGGCTGCTCGACGACCCGCGGGCCGAGGCCCGCGCTCGTGCCGCGGTCGAGATGCTCATCGCCGCCGCACGTCCCGAGGAGAACCGATGACGACGTCCGCCCAGCCCACCGCCCAGCCGCCAGCTGCGACGCCTGCGCGCCCACGCACGCTGCGCCGTCGGCTGCGCCGCACGGTCAGGCGGGTCGGCGCCGTCGTCGGTCTGGGGTGGGTCCGCCTCGAGCTCGCCGTCCTGCAGAGGGTCGCGCCGGGCGTCGCGGACCGCAAGGCCCTCGACGCGTGGTGCACCCTCCCGCCCGGTGCCGCTGCGCGTCGCCACGACCACCGGCCCGGCCCGGGCGACGTCGTCCGCCTCGAGGTGGCCGACGGGCGCACCGTCGCCGCCGAGGTGTGGGGTGAGGGCCCCGTCGTCTACCTCCAGCACGGCTGGGGCGGGTGGCGCGGTCAGCTGGGCGCACTCGTCGCGCCCCTCGTCGACGCCGGGTACCGCGTGGTCGCCGTCGACGCCCCGGGGCACGGCGACGCCGACCCCGGCATGCTCGGCCCGCGCCGCGGCACGATCATCGAGATGATCGCCGCGCTGCACGCCGCCGGGCGGGAGTTCGGCCCCGCGGCCGGCGTCGTCGCGCACTCGCTCGGCACGACGGTCGCGGCGCGCGCCATTCGCGAGGGGCTACCGGTTGAGCGCCTCGTGCTCGTCGCGCCGAACCCCTCGTTCGACTGGATCGTCGACCACTTCGCGCGCACCCTCGGGCTGCGCGAGCGCGCCAAGGCCCACCTGCGGTCCGCGATCGAGGACATCACGAGCCTGCGGATCAGCGACTTCGACCTCGTCCCGCTCGGCGCCGACGGCGCGATGCCGACCACGCTCGTCGTGCACGACCACGACGACGCCGAGGTCCCGTACGCCATCGGGGCGGAGCTCGCCGACGCGTGGCCCGACGCGCGGCTCCTGAGCACGCGCCGACTCGGGCACTACCGGATCCTCGGGTCGCCCGAGGTGGCCGCGGCGGCCGTCGAGCACGTCACGGCGTCGCAGCCGGCGAACGACCCGGCCTGAGACGAGCGGGCTCACCGGCCGGGCAGACCCGGCCCGGTTCGAGCTGGGCTCACCGGCCGGGCAGACCCGGCCCGGTTCGCCGGGTCTGCCGCCGGGGCCCTACGGCTAACCCGCGGCCCGCGCGAACCGCGCGACCGTGGCGAGGTAGCCCTCGAGCGCCTCGCCGAGCCGGTCGGCGGACCCCTCCGCGACCGGCTCGGGCACCTCGTGGGTCGTCTCGGCGTCGACCCGGCACCCGCCGGGTGTGTCGGTGAGTGTGAACGCCGTCGTCGCGGAGTGGGCGCCGCGCCGTGACGCCAGCACCAGCCGCTCCGGCGCGACCTCCTCGACGACCTCGTCGAAGTCGACGTGGACGTGGTCGGCGCGCGTGCTGCACCGGCGGACCGTCGCGAGGAGGTACAGGGCGCCGTCGGACGACGGGGTGTCGTCGGGTGCGGTGACGGCGTAGCGGCGGGCCTCGGCGTCCGCGCTGCTCACCACCGGGGAGTCCGGCGCCGCGAGCAGGCGCCACACGCTCTCTCGCGGTGCGGCGACGTCGGCCGCGCGCCGTGCGGTGACGGCGACGCGGCGCACGGTCACCTCGGGCCCGGTCACCCCGCACACCTGGTCGAGCCACGCCTGCTCGTCGTCGGTGAGCACGGGCTTGGGCAGCGTCGCCGCGCCCGGGTCGCCGACGTCGCGGCGCACCCGCCACATCATGTGCCGCAGGCCCGCGACCCACTCGTCGGCGATGCGCTGCGCGAGGGCCACGGGCGCCGCACCGGACTCCGTGAGGCGCACCCGGCACCCCGACCCGGTCGGTTCGACGGTCATCACGGTCGTCATCGGGAACGGCGAGGTCAGGGCGCGGTCGACGATGCGCCGACCCGGCTCCACCTCGACGACCTCGGCGAGCGTGCCCTGCAGGCGCCCGTCGGGGAGCCGGTAGGCGGCGCAGCGGCGCGCGCCCACCTCCCCGCGGGGCGGGCCGGGCAGGTCGAAGGCCGCGACGAGCGGCCAGGTCCCCAGGTGCGCGGCCGTCGTCGGGTCGGTGAGCACCGCCCACGCGTCGGCGGCGGCAACGGGGAGCTCGGCGGACTCCGTGACGGTGAGCGGCTCCGCGGGCCCGCCCAGGACGTCCGCGAGGTCGTGGCGCTCGTGCGAGGTGCCCATGCCGTACGTCGTCGGCGTGACGGTCCGCACCCTTGAGGGCCGAGGGCGGTCCTGGCGTGATCGATCAGGGGAACCAGACGTCGTCGAGCGGGGGGCGTGGGCCGGAGACGGCGTGGCGCTCGATGCGGCGGGCCGCGGTGTACGCGCGGGCGAGGAGCATCCGGCGCGAGCGCGTGGCGGCGCCGGGGAGCACCTCCTCGCGGAGCCGGACGTCGACGCGCGTGCCACCGGTGACCTGCGTGAGCTCGACGGCGGCGACGACGCCGAACGGCTCGATGCCGCGCGTGTGCAGGGCGACCCCGGGCTCGGCGGCGACGATCTCGTACGGCAGGAGGGTGAGCGCGCCGAGAGGGTGCCGCGAGATCGCGCCGACCAACACCGGGGGTCCCGGCACGGCGGGCGGCCCGGCCCCGTCCCGGGCAAGAGGCAGCCACCAGGCCTCCGCGTCCGCGTGCTCGACGACGGGCGACGTCGCGGTGCAGACCGCGAGCCACGCGGCGTGGACCTCGGCGGCGAGCGTCACCGAGAACACCGCCTCGACCTCGACGCGGGGCCCGCGCGCGATCCGCTCGAACTCCTCGGTGCGCCGCCGCACCGTATCGCTCATGACGCGGGCGAAGGGCGGCTCCGGGTCGGGCGCGACCGCGGGACCCGCCAGCGCCCGCGCGACGAACCACAGCGACCGGCGCACCTCCGCCTCGGCGACCTGGCGCGTCTGCCACGCGCAGTCCCGGGCGGCGTCCGCGTCCATGAACCGGCGCAGGAGGCACCCGTCACCGTCGGGCTCGACCCACCACCCGTCGAGGGCGCGCCGCGGGTGGTGCAGCAGGCGGCGGGTGATGCGCCGCCCGGGCTCGACGTGGACGACCTCCTCCAGTGAGGTCGAGACGCCGTCGGGCCCCACGAGCACCTCGAACGTCCGGCCGCCGACGGCGTCCGCCGGCGGCCCGGGCAGGGTGCCGGCGGCGAGCGGCGTCCCGTAGCTGGCCAGCTGCGGCCCCGCCGGGTCGACGACGGTGCGCCAGACGACGTCCGCGGGGACGGGCAGGCGCAGCTCGGCGGTGTGCCGGACGTGCTCGACCGGGGCCTTCGCGAGCCGCTCGCGCTCCCGCGCCCACACCTTGCGCAGCCGCGCGAGGCTCCGGGCGTCGGCCTGCGCGGTCAGCTTCGCCTCGGCAGCGCGGGCTTCCGCGCGGCGCCGCTCCCAGCGGTCGCCGAGGCGGCCCAGCGGCCCGGTCGGTCGGTCGTCACTCACGTGGGGGTGGTCGGCACCGGGGGCGCCCGCCTTGAGGCCGCGGACGTGGGCGGAGTGGCGCGCGACGCCCCGTGCCCGTTCACCCGTTCGGGCCGGCCCGGGCTCCTCCGGTTGCGGTGGCGCGTACCGGTTCTATCGTCGCTGGTCCCAGCCCTGCGCCGGTCGTCCCTCAGCCCGACGCGTCCCCCGGAGGTCCCGCGTGAGCACCCAGACCGTCGTCCGCCGCCCCTCCGCGGGGCGGGCCTTCGTCACCTTCGTGCTCGGTCTCGTCGTGGGCGGTGCCCTCGTCGTCGTCGCGGTGGCCATGGGTCTCCTCGACCAGGGGGACACCGAGGCGCTCCCGCTGCCCGCGGCCGAGACGCCCGCCGACGACGCCGCCGAGGCCGCGGCGACCACGCAGCCGGCGACGGCGTCGGGCGACGGCGAGGTGCCGCCGTCGTGCCTCGCGGCGGCCGAGTACAACGCGACGGTCTCCACGGCGCTGGACGGCGTCGCGGTGGGCGTCCGCGACCAGGACGCTGCCGCGGTCGAGGAGGGCCTCGACGCGATCGCCGACATCAAGCCCGACATGGACGAGGCCTCGGCGCAGTGCCGGGCGCTCGCAGGCCAGGGCTCGACGTCCACCCCGACGCCGTGAACACCCCCGTGGACGCCCCCGTGAGCACGCCCACGAGCGCCACCGCCGACGCGCCGGACGCGCGGGTCGAGGACGAGCCGCGCAGCCGCAGCGTCCGGTTCTGGACCGGCTACGCCCGGCTCGTCATCGCGCTGCGGTGGGTGGTCGTCGTCGTGTGGGTGGGGGGCGCCATCGCCGTCGCGGTGCTCCTCAAACCGTTCGACATCCCCGCCGGCGGGTTCGACGACATCGGCGCCGGCGACGCCGCCCTCGAGGCGGAGACGCGGTCGAGCCAGATCTTCGGGTTCCCGCTCATCAGCCGGGTCGCGATGGTCCAGCACGACCCCGACGGCATGGAGCCCGTCGCGCAGGCCGAGGCCGTGGCGCGTGCGGTCGCCGTCACGCAGGGCGAGTACGACACCGACGTGCTCGGCGCCGTCGCCGTACCCAGCTCGAGGACGTTCGCGTCGGGCGGGAACGGGGACACGTCCGTCCTCACCTGGCTCTTCATGGACCCGCGGACCACGTTCTTCGAGCAGACGCGCGCCGCCCGGGACTTCGCGGAGGCCGCCCTCGTCGACGACGTCGACGCGTACGTCGGCGTGACCGGCTCGGTGCCCGCCCGGGTCGCCCAGGCGGAGGTCGTCAACTCCCGCGTGCACGTCGTCGAGGTCGTGACCCTCCTGGCGGTGCTGCTCATCGTCGGGTTCACGTTCCGGTCGCTCGCGGCGCCCGTGATGGCGCTCGTCGCCGTCGGGACCGGCGTCGTCCTGACGCTCGGTGCGGCCCGGCCCATGCGCGAGATCTGGGGCATCACCGTGCCCGCGGACCTGCGGCCCCTCATCGTGGCCCTGCTGCTGGGCATCGTCACCGACTACTGCATCTTCTACCTGTCCAGCATGCGCACCGCTCTGCTCGAGGGGCGCGGCAGGCGCGAGTCCGCGCGTCGGGCCACCGCCGCGACGACGCCGATCGTGCTGGTCGCGGGCCTGACGGTCGCAGCCGGGACGGCGGCGCTCGTCGTCGCGAAGTCGGAGCTGTTCCGGACGTTCGGGCCGGGGCTCGCGCTCACGGTGCTCGTCGGCATGGGCGTGTGCGTGAGCTTCGTGCCGGCGCTCCTCGCGATCACCGGCGGGTGGGTGTTCCGGTCGCTCGAGGCGCGCGTCGCCGCCGGCGAGGCCGTGCCCGCCCGCGAGCGGCGGCCGTCCCTCCTGACGCGCACCGTCACGCGCCGCGGCCCGGCCGCCGTCGTGGCGCTCGTGAGCGTGGCGGGCCTCGGCGTCGCCGCGTACGCCGCGACCGACCTGCGGGTGGGCCTCGGCTTCGTGCAGGCGCTCCCGCCGGGGAACCCCGTGGCCGACGCCGCCGATGCCGCCGCCGAGGGCTTCGTGCCGGGCATCGTCTCCCCGACCGAGCTGCTCCTCGAGGGCGACGGGATCGCCGGGGACGTCGACGCGCTCGGCGAGCTGGGCGCGGTGCTCGCCGAGCAGCCGGGCGTCGCCGCCGTCGTCGCGCCCGGGTCCATCCCGGAGCTCGACGACCGCAACCTGCTCGTCGCGCCCGACGCCGACGCCGCGCGCTTCCTGCTCATCCTCGACACCGAGGCGCTCGAGCCGACCGCGATCGCGCACCTGGCGGACCTGCGGCGCGACCTGCCGGACATCCTGGCCGGGCAGGGCCTCGGCGAGCCGACGATCTCCATCGCGGGGGACACCGCGCTCGCGGGCAGCATCGTGGACTCCACGCGCGACGACCTCGTGCGCATCGCCGTCGCGAGCCTGCTCGCGAACCTGCTGATGCTCGTCGTGTTCCTGCGGTCCCTCGTCGCGCCGCTGTACCTGCTGGCCTGCAGCGTGCTCGCGCTCTCGGCGTCGCTCGGGCTCACGGTGCTCGTGTTCCAGGGCTGGCTCGGGCAGGACGGGATCACGTTCTACGTGCCGTTCGCGGCCGCCGTCCTGCTCCTGTCGCTCGGCTCCGACTACAACATCTTCGCCGTCGGGCGCGTGTGGCAGCTCGCCCGCGACCGGCCGCTGCGCGACGCGATGCGGATCGGGGTGCCGGAGTCCACCCGGGCGATCACCGCCGCCGGGATCGCGCTCGCGACGTCGTTCGGGCTGCTCGCGCTCGTGCCGCTCCAGCCGTTCCGCGAACTCGGGTTCGTCCTGGCCGTGGGGATCCTGCTCGACGTGTTCGTCGTCCGCGCGCTCCTCGTGCCCGCCCTGCTGACCCTCGTCGGACCGGTCAGCGGGTGGCCGTCGCGGCGCCTGCGCACGCGGCGCGAGCCGGCGCCGGTCGCCGTCGAGGCACGCGCCGGTGCGTGATCGGGTCACGCCTGCGGCGAACACGGGCAGTTCGGGGGTGCCCCCGCGGTTAGCCTTGCAAGACGCCGTCCCCTGAGGAGTGCTGATGTTCGAACGCTTCACCGACCGGGCCCGCCGGGTGGTCGTCCTCGCCCAGGAAGAGGCGCGGATGCTCAACCACAACTACATCGGGACCGAGCACATCCTGCTCGGCCTCATCCACGAGGGTGAGGGCGTCGCGGCCAAGGCGCTGGAGTCCCTCGGCATCTCCCTCGACGCGGTGCGCCAGCAGGTCCAGGAGATCATTGGCGAGGGCCAGCAGGCCCCGTCGGGTCACATCCCCTTCACCCCGCGTGCCAAGAAGGTCCTCGAGCTGTCCCTGCGCGAGGCGCTGCAGCTCGGCCACAACTACATCGGTACCGAGCACATCCTGCTCGGCCTCATCCGTGAGGGCGAGGGCGTCGCCGCCCAGGTGCTCGGCAAGCTGGGCGCGGACCTCAACCGGGTCCGCCAGCAGGTCATCCAGCTGCTGTCGGGTTACCAGGGCAAGGAGCCCGTCGCCGCCGGCGGCCCCGCCGAGGGTCAGCCCTCCGGCTCCGCGGTCCTCGACCAGTTCGGCCGCAACCTCACGCAGGCCGCACGCGAGGGCAAGCTCGACCCCGTCATCGGGCGCGAGAAGGAGATCGAGCGGGTCATGCAG
>JAEYXM010000293.1 GCA_023428465.1 Actinomycetes bacterium | reverse complement strand
CCGGGTGTGATGCTCGCTTGCGGTCACCGCAGGTCAAGGGTGGCCGGCGCCGCGCGGAACGGACCGCGGGCGCGCGTCTCGAACCTGGAGGTACGTGTGTCAACGATGACCGTGCGGCGAAGGGCCGCAGCCGCTGTGCCGCTGATGGCACTGGTCGCGGCAGGGCTGGCGCTACCGGCGCCCGCAGCAGCCGCGCCCGTGCACGTCGACAACCCGTTCAGCGGCGCGACCTGGTACGTCAACGACATGTGGGCGGCCAACGTCGAGGCCGCGGCGCAGCGCGCCGGGGGCACCCTCGGCAGCCAGATGCTCAGCGTCGCCGAGGAGTCGACGTTCGTGTGGATGGACCGGATCTCCGCGATCGGCGGCAACGTCGACGGCCCGGGGCTGCGGTACCACCTGGACGCCGCCCTCGAGCAGCAGCAGGGCGACACCCCGATCGTGTTCGGGCTCGTCATCTACGACCTGCCCGGACGTGACTGCTACGCCCTCGCCTCGAACGGCGAGCTGCCCGCCACCTCGGCAGGCATGACCCGGTACAAGACCGAGTACATCGACCCGATCGCCGATCTGCTCGCCGAGCCGCAGTACGAGGACATCCGCATCGCCGCGGTCATCGAGCCGGACTCGCTGCCGAACCTCGTGACGAACATCAGCGACTCCAAGTGCGCGGAAGCGGCTCCGTACTACCGCGAGGGCGTCAAGTACGCGCTCGACGAGCTGCACGCGATCCCGAACGTCTACACCTACGTCGACGCGGCGCACTCCGGATGGCTCGGCTGGGACAGCAACCTCGGCCCGGCGATCCAGGAGTTCGCCGAGGTCGCACGGTCGACGCGCGCCGGCTACGCGTCGATCGACGGCTTCGTCACCAACACGGCGAACTCGACCCCGCTGGTCGAGCCGTTCCTGCCCGACTCCGGCCTGAACGTCGGCGGCAACCCGCTGCGCTCGGCGTCGTTCTACGAGTGGAACCCGTACTTCGACGAGGCCGACTTCACGGCTGCGTTCTACGACAAGGCCGTGGCCGCGGGCTTCCCGTCCACGCTCGGCATGCTCGTCGACACCAGCCGCAACGGCTGGGGCGGCCCGGACCGGCCGACGGCGGCATCGACGTCGACCAACCTGAACACGTACGTCACCGAGTCCAAGGTCGACGGCCGCACGCACCGCGGTGCGTGGTGCAACCCGCTGGGTGCCGGCATCGGCGAGCGGCCGGTGGCATCGCCGTCCGGCTACCCGCACATGGACGCGTTCGTGTGGGTCAAGCCCCCGGGTGAGTCCGACGGCTCGTCGAAGGAGATCCCGAACGACGAGGGCAAGGGCTTCGACCGGATGTGCGACCCGACCTTCCAGGCGTCCAAGCTGGGCGGCGCCTACACGGGCGCGACGCCGGACGCCCCGGTCTCGGGCAAGTGGTTCGAGGCACAGTTCGCGACGCTCGTCGCCAACGCCTACCCGGCCATCACGCCGGGCGGCGACCCGGGCGACCCCGGCGACCCGGGTGACCCGGGCGACCCGGGCGACCCGGCCGACACGCAGGCGCCGACGGCGCCGGGCGCCCCGACGGTCTCGTCGGTCACGAGCACCTCGGCCACGCTGACGTGGGCGGCGTCCTCGGACAACGTCGGCGTCACGGGGTACACCGTGCGCAACGCGAGCACGGGTGCGACCCTCGCGACGACGACGGGCACGACGACGACCCTCACCGGCCTGACCGCGGCCACCGCCTACCAGGTGACGGTTGTCGCCCGGGACGCGGCGGGCAACGTCTCGCAGGCGTCGTCGCCGGCGACGTTCACCACCACGGGCAACCCTGGGGACACCCAGGCGCCGACGACCCCGGGCACGCCGACGGTGTCGAACATCACGACCACGACGGCGACGCTCAGCTGGGCCGCGTCGACGGACAACGTGGGCGTGGCGCGGTACGCCGTCCTGAATGCGGCCGGCCAGGAGATCGCGACCTCCACCACGAACGGCGCGACGCTGACCGGCCTGTCGGCCGACACGTCGTACACGGTGCGTGTGGTGGCGCGTGACTCGGCCGGGAACGTCTCGCCCGCCTCGGCGGCCGTGACCTTCCGCACGACCGGCAACACCCAGACGCCGGGCTCCTGCACGGCGACCATCACGCTGGTCAGCTCCTGGCCCGGCGGGTTCCAGGCAGAGGTCAAGGTGACGGCGGGTACGTCGCCGATCACCAGCTGGACCGCGGCGTTCGCGGTGCCCTCGGGCAGCTCGATCGTGAACCTGTGGTCGGGCACGCCGAGCGGCTCCTCGGGTGCCGTCACGGTCGGCAACGCGCCGTGGAACGGCGCGCTGGGCGCGGGCCAGTCGACGTCCTTCGGGTTCGTCGGCAGCGGCTCCGCGGCGCCGACGGCGGTGACGTGCAGCTGAGCTGACGTCCGCTTCCCACGGGGCAGGGCGTCCACCCTCGGGTGGGCGCCCTGCCCTTCGTCCGGCCACCGGACATTCCCCGGGAGCGGGCGGGGTTAATCGGTTCGGGTCGTGGTCGGAGGCCCGGGCCCGTGTGACTGTCGATCTTGTCGCCGGCGCCGGTCGGCGGCACAACACGGATCAGGAGGCACGATGTCGATATCCACCCGCACCCGCGTGCGGCTGGGGGCTCTGGCTGCGATGGCCGTGGCCGTCCCCGCGGCTCTCGTCGCCGCGGGCTCGCCCGCCGTCGCGCACGGCTCGGTGACCGACCCGCCGACCCGCAACTACGGCTGTCTCGAGCGGTGGGGCGACGACCACCTCAACCCGGCGATGGCCACGCTCGACCCGATGTGCTGGGCGGCCTTCCAGGCCGACCCGACCGCCATGTGGAACTGGAACGGCCTGTACCGCGAGAACGTCGGCGGGCGCCACGAGGAGGTCATCCCCGACGGCCAGCTCTGCAGTGGCGGCCTGACCGAGGGCGGTCGCTACGCGGCCATGGACACCCCCGGCGCGTGGACCGCCACCGAGGTCGACGAGCGCTTCACCCTCACGCTCACGGACGGCGCCGAGCACGGTGCCGACTACCTGCGCATCTATGTCTCGAAGCCGAGCTTCGACCCGCTGACCGAACGGCTCGGCTGGGACGACCTGGACCTCATCACGGAGACGGGCAGCTACCCGAGACAGGGCACGTACGTCACCGACGTCGACCTCACCGGCTACTCCGGGCGGGCCGTGCTCTTCACGATCTGGCAGGCCAGCCACCTCGACCAGCCGTACTACCTGTGCAGCGACATCATCATCGGCGGCGACGGCCAGACCGACCCGGGCCCGGACCCCGAGCCGGACCCCGACCCCGAGCCTGACCCGGACCCCGACCCGGAGCCCGAGCCCGACCCGGACCCCGAGCCTGAGCCTGAGCCCGACCCGCAGGGCGTGTGCACCGCGGCGGTCACGGTCGTGAACAGCTGGCCCGGCGGCTACCAGGCCGACGTGCGCGTCACGGCCGGCAGCGCGGCCCTGAGCCGCTGGTCCGTCGCCGTCGGCGGCGCGACCATCACGCAGGCCTGGAACGGCAACCTCTCCGGCGCGACCATCAGCAGCGCGTCGTGGAACGGCTCGATCTCGGCAGGCGGCACGACGACGGCAGGCTTCCTCGGCAGCGGGAGCCCGACCGGCCTGACGGCCACCTGCTCCGGCGCGTAGACGCCGGGCGATCGCGCCAACCGGGGCGGCCTGCTCACTCGAGCAGGCCGCCCCGGTCGTGTCACGTCACCCCGGTGCCGCGCCGCGCGCTGCCGGGGGCGACAGCGGCGAGCGGACGCCGTCGGGCGGCTCAGCGCTGCAGCGGCGTCAGGGCGATGTAGTCCTCGATGGTCCCGTCCCGCAGGCAGACCTCGATGATCTCCCGGCCCAGCGGGTCGAGCTCGTCGGTCAGGTACTGCTGCAGCTCGGACTTGAAGAAGTCCGTGATGATCCGCGCGCCGGCGTCGTACGCCTCGACGCCGACCCCGGACTGCTTGTCGGGGCGCAGGAACGTCGGCCGGATGAGCTGGCCGTCGATCTTGACCTCCTTGAGCGTGTACCCGAACAGCGGGCACCGCGACGGGACCAGGTGCTCCGGACGGATGCGACCGGCACCGCGGCGGGCGAGGTACTCGCGCGTCAGCCACTGGGCGGCGAACCCGACGCGGTACGCGCCGACGTGCTGGTTCGGCGTCAGGACGTAGCGGGTGCGCGGGCTGTCGACGATCTGGCGGAGCAGCAGGTTCGCGCCCGCGACCTTGGTGCCCGTCGAGAACGGCCAGAACGAGCCGACGCCCTCCGACACCATGCCGCCGTGCGTGAGGGTCTTGCCCTCCGCGGGGCTCTCACCGATCGACGGGTTCTTGTCGCCGCGCGGGGCGATGAGCCGCCACAGCCAGGCGAGCGCCGGCGGCACGATGTGCATCATGCCCATGATCCCGTAGGTCGGGTTGTCGCGCGTGCACGCGGGCATGCGGACGCCGAACGTGCGGACGTCGACGTGCTCGGGCTCGTTCACGACGTCGTCCACCAGGCGCCTCGGGACGACGACGCGCGGGTTGGGGCACGGCGTGCCGTTCGAGTCGGGCATGTGCTCCCAGGGCAGGCACGTCGCGTCGGGGATGCCCTCGATGTTGAAGAAGATGAGCGGCTCTTCGGGGTGGATGATCGCCCGCTCGAGGTTCACGTCGTCGCCGTAGGACGTGAGGTTGTCGACGCGGACGAACCAGCCGTCCTCGGCGTCGGCGATGACGAGCTTGCCGGAGCCGTCCTGCAGCTTGCGGTGGCAGAGCGTCATGTCGTCCGTCACCGGCTCGAGGCGGCTCGTCTCACCGAGGGTGATGACGTACGGCTCGTCGGTGACGACGTTGGTGCCGAGGAGGATGCGGCCGTCCTCACGGCGGCGGATCTCCTGGCACATCTCCGACTTGCCGCCGCCCGAGGCGCCCTCGTGCATGACGATCGTCTCGTTCTCGTACGGCGTGGTGACGCGCACGGACGAGGCGTGCGCGGTGAGCCACCCCTCCTGCTCGCCGATGTCCAGCAGCACCGAGAAGACGCCCTTCTTGGCGCTCGGTCCCGGGTAGAGGTTGTAGGCGAACATCTCGTGCAGCGTCGTCGAGCGCTCGTGGACGACGACCTGGCGGCCGGCGAAGTGCGTGTGCCGGAACGGCGGGGCGACGTAGAGGATCGAACGCGGCGTGAACTCGCCGACGTCCTCGAACGTGCACCAGCCCTGCAGGTCCATGAGCGCGAGCGTGAAGAACGACGCGTTGACCGGCACGATCGCGAGCGACGCGTCGCCGTAGGTGGGACCGCCGGCCTTGAACGGCACGACGACGAGGTCCTGCTGCGCGAGCCACGCGAGGGTGTCGGCCCGCGTGGAGTCGAACTCCTTGCCGTACTTGTCGCGGAACCGCGGCTTGTCGGTCGGCAGGTCGTCCGCGATGCGCATGCAGTCCGGGTCCCGACGGCGCATGTAGTCCTCGGGGTAGTTCACGGCGATGCCGTTCTTGCAGCGCACCACGGTCGCCTCGGTGACGGCGGTGCCGTCGACGTCGTAGTCCACGGAGAAGGTGGGCCCGCCGTCCGGACCGAGAGCGAGTGCGTACAGCTCCGCTCGCGTCGTCGGGACGGTGATGCGCGCGCCCTCGAGCGCTGCGCGGACGTCGTCGGGCAGGGTCACGCCGGCCAGTGGGCTCACGTCGTGCTCCTCGATCAGGACCGTGGGGACGGTCGCCGGGGTGGGTAGCGGCGCCGTCGTGCCCGTCAACGGACCAGGACGCAGCACGCGCTTTTGCCGAATCATTGCCTAGCGGCCCGGGGGTCTGTCTAGGACTTAGGGGATGGTAGCCGTCTCAAGCGGCGGCGTTGAGCGTCCGAATGGCGAGATCTTGTGCGGGAGCCGGTGTGTCGGCGGCACCCGTCCGATGCGACGGATGCGGGCCGCGGCGTCCGGCCCGGGGTCAAGGCCGGGCCGTGACATGCCGAGATCTCCCGGGTGAGCGTGGCACCAGGCTGGTACGAGGACGGGTACACCCCCGGGGTCCTGCGGTGGTGGGACGGGGCGGGGTGGACCGAGCGCACCAAGCCGGTCCCCGCCACCCCGACGGCGTCCCCGCGCGTCTCCGCCCCCGCCGCGTCCGCTGCGCCCTTCGTCGTCGACGAGCCCGAGGTAGAGCGCGCCCGACCCGGCCGTGGGCGGCTGGCCGGCGTCCTCGCAATCCTCGTGATCGTCGTGGGCGGGTTCGTCGCGTACCAGGCTGCCGGCAGGCTGGATGCCGACAGGCTCGGCCCCGGTGCGTGCTTCGTGCAGCAGGGCACCGAGGTGAAGCGCGTCCCGTGCGCCGACCCCCACGACTACACGGCCACGTCCCAGGTCGCGAGCGCCGAGGGCTGCTCCGACGTGGGCGCCGCGGTGTACCTTCCGATGACGAACGGCACGTACCTGTGCCTGGCGACGGACGGCTGACCGGTGCGACCTGACGACACGAGCCCGAACCAGGAGTGGCTGCCCCAGCCGCTCCCGGAGGACGACGACCTCGCGCGCGCCCCCGACGTCGTCGACGCCGCAGCCCTCGCGGACCCGCTGGGCCCCGCGGACCCGCTGGGCTCCGCGGACCCGCTGGGCCCCGCGGGGGCCTCGGTCCCGGCCGCCGCGGATGCACCGTCCCCCACCGACGCGCCGCCGACGGACGCGCCTTCCGTCGCCGCCACACCGCGCCCCACCGACGCGCCGCCGACCGACGCGCCTTCCGGCGCCGCCACCTCGCCCCCCGTGATCGACGACGACGCACCGCTGCCGGCCGACCTGCAGCTGATCCGCGCCGAGGTGGCACCGGAGCCGAAGGGCCGCAGCTGGGCCGGCGTGTTCGTCGTCGCCGCGTTCGCGCCGTTCTTCGTGACCGCACCCCTCGTCGTGATGGGCGGCAACCCGATCGTGTGGATGCTCGCCTACCTCGCCGGGGCGACCCTCATGGTGACCGGCGGCGTCGCCACGAGCCGCACCCTGCTCACGCGCGGCACGGGCCGCCTGCTGCCGCTCCTGGCGCTGGTCGTGGGGGTCCTCACGGTCCTCGGGTGCGCTGCGGCGGCCGTCGTCGGCGCGGGATGACGGTCGCGGCGCGGGTCGTCGTCGCGGTGGGGCGCGCGCAGGGCTGAGTCAGCCGAGGGGCTGGCAGCCCTCGCAGACGTAGACGGCGCCGCCCAGGTAGGTCCCCTTGGTCCGCGCTCCGCCGCACCGCGGGCAGGGCAGGCCCAGCGTCGCCCGGCTCATCACCGTGGCGTACCCGCCCGGTCGGCCGAGCAGGCCCCGCTCGGTGTCCCGGCCACCAGCGGCGGTCATCGCGCGCAGCGTGCCCAGGACGGCGCCGTGCAGCGCGTCCCGCTCGGCCGCGCCGAGCGTGCCGACGCGACGCCGCGGGTGCACCCGCGCGGTCCAGAGGATGTCCTGCAGGACGCCGTTCCCGAGGCCGGGGATGCGCTGCTCGGTCGCCAGGAACGCCTTCGCGGGCAGCCGGTCCGAGCCGTCGAGGAGCCCGGTGAACCAGGCGGCGTCGGCGTCGGGCCCGAGAGGTGACGGCGCCTGCACGGCGGCGAGGTAGTACGGGTTGTCGTTCTCGCCGTCGTGGAAGACCTGGATCCCGCCGTACATGGCCACGACCACGACGAGCGTGCCGCCGTCGTCCAGGTCGAGGCGCAGCTGGTGACGATCGGGGACGGGCTCGCCGGGCGCGAACCACCGCGGGTACGCGCCGTCGCTCAGCACTATGCGCAGGTCGCCGGCCTCGAGCTGCACGTGCCCGGCGATGCCCTGAGCGCCGGTGATCACGGCGCCCGTCAGGAGGTCGCGGTAGGTGGCCGGGTCCCCCGAGAACCACATCAGCCGGTGCGGGGTCCGATGGGCCTCCGCGGCGGTCACCGTGCGACCGCTGAGCCGTTCACGCGCCTGCGCGGCCAGCGCGGCCGCCTCGGGGAGCTCGATCACTCGAACCGCCTCGGGTCCCCGGCCCCGGCGCGTACGACCTGCGGGTAGCCCTCGGACCAGTCGACGACGGTCGTCGGCACCGTCCCGCAGTCCCCACCGTCCACGACGACGTCGACCACGTGGTCCAGCTCGTCCTTGATCAGCCAGCCGTCCGTCATCGGCTCCTCGTGGCCGGGCAGCAGCAGCGTGCTCGACACGAGGGGCTCGCCGAGCCCGCGGACCAGCGCGCGCGCCACCGGGTGGTCGACGATCCGTACGCCCACCGTGCGCTTGCGGGGGTGCGCGAGCCGGCGCGGCACGTCCTTCGTCGCGGGCAGGATGAACGTGTACGGCCCAGGCGTGACAGCCTTGATCGCGCGGAAGGCGATGTTGTCGAGGAGCACGTACTGGCCGATCTGCGCGAAGTCCGCGCAGACCAGCGTGAGGTGGTGCCGCTCGTCGAGGTGCCGGATGCGGTGGATGCGCTCCGCGGCGTCGCGGGTGCCCATCCACGCCCCGAGCGCGTAGCAGGAGTCCGTGGGGTACGCGACGAGCGCGCCCTCCCGGAGCTGCTGCACGACCTGGGACACGAGCCGCGGCTGCGGGTCGTGCGGGTGTACGTCGACGTACCTGGCCACGAGGTGAGCCTAGGCGCGCCGGGGCGTCAGCGGATGCCGAAGCGGTTGCTCGTCGGGTACAGCAGCGCCCAGGTCGCGTCGTCGTAGGCCGGGATCGGGGGCGCCGGGACCGGCACGTGCGCGGTCACGGGGGCACCCGGCCCCGTCGCCTGACGCGGCACGAAGTACGACGCCGAGTCCGCGGCGGACGTCGTCGACGGGTAGAACACCGTGCCGTTCGACGCCGCCGCGGCACCCGAGGCCGTGCGCGGGGTGACCGGGACGTCGACGGCCCGCGCCATCGCGCGGGCGATGTCCGCGACGTCGAGCGGCGACAGGCGCTGGGGCAGGTCCACGAGGTGGCTGGCGAGGTGAGTCCGCCCGAGGACGGTCACCGGGCCGATCCGCCCGGCCGGCAGGTCGCGCGGCGTGACGTGGATGACGCCGCTCACGCAGTTCTGGTGCTCGGGCGGCAGGAGCGAGACGACAGCGGCCATGGCCGCGTGCAGCGCCTCGACGTCCCGCTCGCACCGGAAGCCGTCGTGCCGCAGGACGTCGCCCTCGACCACGACGCGGCCGGTCCAGGTGCGCTCGGCCACGACGACGACGCCGCCCGGCCCGATCGCGACGTGGACGTCGGCGACGTCGGGCAGCCCGGGCCAGGTGCGCGCGTGCAGCGCGGTCCACCCGTAGCGCTCGACGATCTCGAGGCTGCGCGAGGTGATCTGCTCGCCGTCGGGCCCGTCCGGGTTCTGGGCCCACGCGAGGTGACTCTCCACCCCGGCCACGCTCCGGGCGACTCCGGCGACCGCCGGGTCCTCGGGCGTGGGCAGCGCAAGGGGCTGCTCGCCCTTGTGGTGGCCGCGTCGCACAGCGCGGCGGTCAGTCATACCGATGCTCATGGGTGACCCCCCAGTCACGTTCCCTCTGACTATCGGCAGACGCATGCCTGACCCGGATCCCCCGAACGGGCGAATGTCCTGCACAGGGCCGTAACGCACGTCACATCCAGCGTCGCCGCGGGCCAGGGCACACCGGGACGGAGGTGCCCGAACAGGGCGCGGACGGTGCCGTCGCCTGACATCATCGAGGCGACCCCCGTGCCCGGGCCCCGGCGAGCCGGGTGAGCGGGGGGAGCTCCTCCGCCATACTCGGGGACTGCTCGCAGACTGACGCCGGCACCACCGGCCGCCGTGCACGGCCACGAGAGGACACGACATGACCTGGGATCCCCAGAGCGGCCAGTGGGTGGGCCAGCCCCCGCAGCAGCCACCCGCCCCCGGCGCGCAGCCGCCGTACCCGCAGGCCCCCGAGGGTGCCTACCCGCCCGCGCCGCAGCCGCAGTACCCGCAGGGCCAGTACCCGCCGGCCCCGCAGCCCGGCTACGCCCCGCCGCCCCAGGCCCAGTACCCCCAGGCGCCCCAGGGCTACGCGCAGGCGCCGTACGGGCAGTACCCGCAGGCGGGCTACGCCCCCGCCGCGCCGCGGCCGAACCCGTTCGTCGGGGTCCCGGTCGGCGACTTCGTGCGCGACGGCGTCGCGGCGCTCCTGCTCATCGTGTCGCTCTTCCTCCCGTGGGACTGGCGCCACGACGCGTCCGACCGGATCGAGGTCGTCCTCCTGACGATCGTGTCGATCCTGTCGGTCACGATCACCTACCTGGCGCGGGCCCAGGCCTTCGGGCCGTCCTTCCCCGCCGCGCGCGCCGGTCTCCTGCGGATGCTCGCCAACGCCCCGTACATCCTCGTGGCCGTCATCTACCTGCTGGTCGACGTCGTCGTCGGCGGCGGGGACGGCCTCTTCAAGGGCGACGGCGGCGTGGGTGCCGCCCTCGCGCTCGGCCTCGCCGGTGCACTGCTCGCGGCGCAGCCGCGGCACGGTGACACCCCGCCCGGGACCGCCGGTCCGCTCGACCGCGTCTGGTACTGGCTCGCCCTCGGGCTGTCGGCCCTGGCCGCGTTCACCGCGCTGCTCGGCCTGATCATCTGGTTCATCAACACCGACCTGGACTACTTCGGTGGCGGCGTCATCGGGACGCTCGTCTTCGCGACGCTCGTCGCGGTCGCGCTCATCGTGGTCGCCGGGATCGGGCTGCTGCGCCGCGACGAGGCGTGGCGCCTCGCGACCGTCGTCCTGACCGGCTCGGCCGCGCTCCTGTTCCTCCTCGGCTCGAGCGACAGCCTGGACGTGCGCCAGGTCGAGTCGCTCCACCAGATGCCGACCGGGCTGATCTTCTGGCCGGCGATCGCCGTCGCGGCTGCCGCCGTGCCCGTGCGCGCGTTGATGCGTCCTGACGCACAGCTGTGGGACAGCGCTGCCAAGGCCCTGCTCCTGCTCGGCGCGGTCGCCGCGGCCGGCCAGACGATCACCTGGGCCAGCTGGACGACGGAGGTGGACGAGAAGGGCCGTTGGGTCGTCGTCATCGTCCTGAGCCTGCTGTACGCGGTCGCGGCCATCGTCGGGCGGCTGCTCATGACCTCGGCGGCGCAGCGCATGCTCGGTTTCGTCGTCGCGGGCGTGCTCCTGCTCCTCGGCGTCATCAGCCTCATCGTCGTGAGCTCGGACGACTACTCCGACGCCGGTGCGGCGGAGCTGCTCCTCGCGTTCGTCGTCCCGCTCGGCGTCGGCGGCTTCCTCGGCATGGCCACCTGGCTCGAGACCAAGGCCCGCGGCCTGTACGCCCCGGCCGGGTACGGACAGCCCCCGCAGGCACCCGGCTACCCGCAGGCGCCCGGTTACCCGCAGGCACCCGGCTACGGGCAGGCACCCGCCGCGTACCCGGGGGCGCCCGCGCCCCAGGCACCGGCTCCCACGGCCCCGTACGGCTACGCGCCGCCGGCCCCGCCGGCCCCGGCCCCGGC
>JAEYXM010000283.1 GCA_023428465.1 Actinomycetes bacterium | reverse complement strand
GAGCTGGCCCGCGCCCGGCCCGGCGCCCCGGTCGTCGCCGCCTACGGCTCGGCCGCCACCCCGCGCGTGCCCGACGCCGTCACGCGCCTGCGCAGCGAGGGCGCCGAGCGCGTCGCCGTGGCCACCTACCTGCTCGCACCCGGGTGGTTCCACCGGCGCCTGCTCGAGGCGGGTGCGGACGTCGTCACCGCCCCGCTCGCGCCCGATGCGCGGGTCGTCGACGTGGTCCTCGACCGGTTCGACGCCGCGGTGCGGCGAGCGGGGGAGCGAGGGCGCCGCACGGCGTGAGCGTGCCCGCGTCCGTCGAGCGCCCGGCAGTGTCGTGTACCTGATGCGCTTCACCCCGGCGTGGGCGACCGCGCCGCCCGGGAAACGACGAAGCCCCAGGTCTGTGACCTGGGGCTTCGTTCACGGGTGGGCGATACTGGGATCGAACCAGTGACCTCTTCCGTGTCGAGGAAGCGCGCTACCGCTGCGCCAATCGCCCATGTTCGGCTATCGAGGTGGAGACGGGATTCGAACCCGTGTATACGGCTTTGCAGGCCGCTGCCTCGCCTCTCGGCCACTCCACCGTGAAGGCTCCGACCCTGCGATGTCGCCTCCGAGCGGACGACGGGATTCGAACCCGCGACCCTCACCTTGGCAAGGTGATGCTCTACCAACTGAGCCACGTCCGCGCTGCGCACCCCGGGTTTCCCCGGTTCTGCGTGCGTCCCGAACTCTAACCGACGCCTGCGACGAGAGTCCAACTGACTGTCCGCCCCGCGTGTGTCTGGTTACCGTGAGCCGGTGGTCACCCCCGTAGCGCCCTTGGCCGACGACCGCGGGCACGCGTGGTTCGCCGGCCTGCGGCTCCGTGATGCGGTGGAGTGCGTCGATCTCGCGGACCCGGGGGCGCTCGACCGCGGCGGGCTGTGGGTCGTCGTGGCGGAGTTCGACGGGCCGGGGCGGGCGTGGCGCTTCGCGGAGGTCGAGCGCGACGCAGCGCCCGCGTACGAGGCCCCTCCGGCCGAGTGGGCGGGCCCCGCGCCGGACGCGTGGACGTCGTCGGTCGACCGGGACACCTACCTCGACGGGGTCGAGCAGATCCGGCAGCGGATCCGGGCCGGCGACGTGTACCAGGTGAACCTCTGCCGCGTGCTCGGAGCGCCACTCGAACCGGGGGAGGGCCGCGAGCCCGACGCCGCGGCCCTCGGCGCACGTCTCGCGGTCGCCAACCCCGCGCCGTTCGAGGGCGGCATCCACGTGCCTGTGGCGTCCGGCCTGCCTCCGGTGTGGGTGGTGAGCGCGTCGCCCGAGCTCTTCGTCCGCATCGAGGACGGACGGATCAGCTCCGGCCCCATCAAGGGCACCGCGACGTCGGCGGCCGGGCTCTCCGACAAGGACACGGCCGAGAACGTGATGATCGCGGACCTCGTCCGTAACGACCTCCAGCGCGTCTGCGCGCCCGGGACGGTCGAGGTCACCGGCCTGCTGCAGGTCGAGGCGCACCCGGGACTCGTGCACCTCGTGACGACCGTCGCCGGGCGCCTCCTCGACGTCGGCTGGGCCGACGTGCTCGACGCGACCTTCCCGCCGGCGTCGGTGTCGGGTGCCCCGAAACGGGCGGCCCTCGACGTCATCGCCGGGCTCGAGCAGGTCCGGCGCGGGCCCTACTGCGGCGCGTTCGGCTGGGTGGACGCCGACGCCGGGCGCGCCGAGCTCGCCGTGGCCATCCGGTCGTTCTGGTGGGACGCGGGGGACCGGATGCTCCGGTTCGGTACGGGCGCCGGCATCACGTGGGGCAGCGACGCGGCCGCGGAGTGGGCCGAGACGGAGCTCAAGGCGGAGCGCCTCCTGGCGCTCGCCAGCGGTGAGGGGGCGAGGATGGGGTCCGTCGACGAGGGGAGCCGGGCGTGAGCGGGATCGTGGTGTGGGTGGACGGGCGGCTCTGCGGCCCCGACGAGCCGGTCCTCACGGCGCTGGACCACGGTGTCACGGTGGGCGACGGTGTCTTCGAGACCTGCGGCGTCGTGCGCGGTGCGCCCTTCGCCCTGCGCCGCCACCTCGACCGCCTGACCCGCTCCGCCACCGGACTCGGGCTGCCCGCGCCGGACCTGGTGCGCGTCCGCGAGGGGATCGGCGCGGTCCTCGCGGCGGGGCGTGACCTCGGGCGGGTCCGCGTCACCATCACCGCCGGGGTGGGACCCCTCGGGTCCGGGCGCCTGTCCAGCCGGCAGACCGTCATCGTCACCGCCGGGCCCGCGGCGCCTCCGACGCCCGTGCGGGCCGTGCGCGCGCCGTGGGTGCGCAACGAGCGCTCACCCGTCGCAGGGCTCAAGACGACGTCGTACGCCGAGAACGCCGTGATGCTCGCCTGGGCGAAGGAGCGCGGCGCGGACGAGGCGATCGTCGCCAACACGGTGGGGGAGCTGTGCGAGGGCACGGCGAGCAACGTGTTCGTGGAGATCGGCGGCGAGCTCCTGACGCCGCCGCTGTCGAGCGGGTGCCTCGGCGGGATCACGCGCGACCTCGTGCTCGAGTGGTCCGCCGACGCCGGGCTCCCGGTGCGCGAGGCACGTCCGGGAGAGCTGTCGTACACAGTCCTCGAGGAGGTCCTGGCCGGCCGGGCCACGATGGCGGTCACCGGGTCCGTGCGAACCTTCGTGCCGGTCGTCGCGCTCGACGGTGTGGCGGTGCCCGTGGGGCCGATCACCGAGCGCGTGGGTGCCCTCTACGCCGAGCGCGAGGCCGGCGACAGCGAGCCCTGACGGCCGGTGCTACGCCGCGCCGGGACGTCCGGCACGCCACCGTGCACGACGTCCAGGCACACGAAAGCGCCCCGGAAGGGGTAGGCCGGCCGTCGGTCGACGGGGCGGTCAGGCGTCGAGCAGGCTCACGATGAGGCGTGAGATCTCGTCCTCCATGCGGCTGCTCTCCGAGCCGAACGGCACGAGCGCCGTCGTCGCGGCGATGAAGCGCGCGAACGGCTCGGCCGGGCCGGCGAGGAGGGCGTCGCCCTCGACACCGCTGAGGGCGAGCAGCAGGAAGGTCGGGTCCTCGTCCCGCCAGATGCGCACGTCGCCGGTGCCCGCGGGGGAACTGGGGTCCGCGAGGACGCCCTGGGCGATGAGCTCGCGGCCGATGAGCCACGTGCAGTTCGAGTGTGCGCCGTTGAAGTCCATCCGGACCGTGTACGGGTCCGACACGTCGAAGGTCAGTTCCGCGCGCACAGGCAGAACCGAGGCGTCCGAGAGAACCAGGTGCATGGCGACGACCTCACGCACGTCGGGCCGGGCTCCCGCCATCGCCACCCCTTTCCGCCTTCGTCGCCGTTGAGCTCTATGGTCGTTCGACCTACCGCCCCACACCAGGGACGTCCGTCCGAAGTGTGTATCATCGGGGCGTCGCTGCGGGCCATGCTCGCAGCTGCGGGCGATTGGCTCAGTGGTAGAGCGCCTCGTTCACACCGAGGAGGTCACTGGTTCGAACCCAGTATCGCCCACCAGAGGGACCGAAAGTGATACGCCAAATGGGCGGACTTTCGACAGCGGACCACCCGGGAGAGTGAACTCCGGGACTTTCGTCTCGGATTGTGGTCATACGGGGCGGGTGCGCCGGATCGGTAGCATCGGGTGCGCCCCTACCGACTTCGAGAGGTTCCTGTGCCGCACATCTCCGTGACCATCGACGGCGTCTCCCGCGAGTGTGCCGACGGCACGACCTCGGCCGAGCTCTACGCCGAGCGCCGCGACGTCGTCGTCGCCCGGGTGGACGGCGAGCTCCGTGACCTCGCGACCCCGCTCCACGACGGCGCCGTCGTGCAGGCCGTGACGATCGACTCGCCCGACGGGCTGGCGGTGCTGCGGCACTCCACCGCGCACGTGCTGGCGCAGGCGGTCCAGGAGGTCAACCCGCAGGCGAGGCTCGGCATCGGGCCGCCGATCACCGACGGCTTCTACTACGACTTCGACGTCGACAGCCCCTTCACGCCCGAGGACCTCAAGGCCCTCGAGAAGGTCATGACACGCATCGTGAAAGAGGGGCAGACGTTCCGGCGCTGGGACCTCAGCGAGGACGAGGCGCGCACGGCCCTGGCCGAGGAGCCGTACAAGCTCGAGCTCATCGGCCTCAAGGGCACGCCGGGCGCCGAGGACGACGGGGCCGGCGTCGAGGTGGGCCTCGGGGGCCTGAGCATCTACCAGAACGTGCGCGGCGCCGGTCGCGAGTCCGAGACGGTGGTCTGGCAGGACCTGTGCCGCGGCCCTCACCTGCCGAGCACGCGCCTCATCGGCAACGGCTTCAAGCTCACACGCTCCGCGGCCGCCTACTGGCGCGGCAGCGAGAAGAACCCCCAGCTCCAGCGCGTGTACGGCACGGCATGGCCGAGCAAGGACGAGCTGACGGCCCACCTCGAGCGGCTGGCCGAGGCCGAGCGCCGCGACCACCGCCGCCTCGGCAACGAGCTCGACCTGTTCTCCTTCCCCGAGGAGATCGGCTCGGGCCTGGCGGTCTTCCACCCCCGGGGCGGCATCGTCCGCATGGAGATGGAGGAGTACTCGCGCCGCCGGCACGTGCAGGCGGGCTACTCCTTCGTCAACACCCCGCACATCACCAAGGAGCAGCTCTTCCAGCTCTCCGGGCACCTCGACTGGTACGCCGACGGCATGTACCCGCCGATGCAGCTCGACGAGGAGCGCGACGCCGAGGGCAACATCAAGCGGCAAGGGCAGAACTACTACCTCAAGCCGATGAACTGCCCCATGCACAACCTGATCTTCCGGTCGCGGGGCCGGTCGTACCGCGAGCTGCCGCTGCGGCTGTTCGAGTTCGGCACGGTCTACCGCTACGAGAAGTCCGGCGTCGTGCACGGCATGACGCGCGCCCGCGGGTTCACGCAGGACGACGCGCACATCTACTGCACCCGCGAGCAGATGAAGGACGAGCTGGCGAGCCTGCTCACCTTCGTCCTCGACCTGCTCAAGGACTACGGCCTGGAGGACTTCTACCTCGAGCTGTCGACGCGCAACCCGGACAAGTCCGTGGGCTCCGACGAGGTCTGGGAGGAGGCGACCGAGACGCTGCGGCAGGTGGCGCAGTCCTCGGGCCTCGAGCTCCTGCCCGACCCGGGCGGCGCCGCCTTCTACGGACCGAAGATCTCCGTCCAGGCCAAGGACGCGATCGGTCGCACGTGGCAGATGTCGACCATCCAGCTCGACTTCAACCTGCCCGAGCTGTTCGAGCTCGAGTACACGGCCTCGGACGGCACGCGCCAGCGGCCCGTCATGATCCACCGCGCGCTGTTCGGCTCCATCGAGCGCTTCTTCGCGGTGCTCACCGAGCACTACGCGGGTGCGTTCCCGGCGTGGCTGGCACCCGTGCAGGTGATCGCCGTGCCGGTCGCCGAGCCGTTCAACGACTACCTGGCCGACGTCGTCGCGCAGCTGCGCGCCCAGGGCATCCGCGCCGAGCTCGACCTGTCGGACGACCGGTTCGGCAAGAAGATCCGCAACGCAGCCACGCAGAAGGTGCCGTTCGTGCTCATCGCCGGTGGCGAGGACGCGGCGGCCGGCGCCGTCTCGTTCCGGTACCGCGACGGCCGGCAGGACAACGGAGTGCCGGTCGAGGAGGCCGTGGCCCGCGTGGTCGCTGCCGTCCGTGAGCGGACCGCGGTCTGACGCATGGACATCGAACCGGCAGACGCCTTCCCGGGTGACCCCGACGGGCTCGAGCGTCTCTGGACGCCCCACCGGATGGCGTACCTCGGCGGCCAGGACAAGCCGTCGGAGCCGGGGGGTCAGGCGTGCCCGTTCTGCCGCGCGGCGGCCTCCGACGACGATGCGGCGAGCCTCGTCGTGGCGCGCGGGGTGAACGCCTTCGTGGTGCTCAACCTTTACCCGTACAACTCCGGGCACCTGATGGTCCTGCCGTACCGGCACGTCGGCGACCTCACCGAGCTCGACGAGGCCGAGTCCACCGAGGTCATGGCCCTCACCCGCAACGCGATCCGGGCGCTTCGCGCGGTGTACGCGCCGCACGGGTTCAACCTGGGCGTCAACCAGGGCTCCGCGGCGGGTGCGGGCATCGCGGCGCACCTCCACCAGCACGTCGTACCCCGCTGGGACGGGGACTCGAACTTCATGCCGATCGTGGCGCGCGCCAAGACGCTGCCGGAGGTGCTTGCAGTTACCCGGGAGCGGCTCGCTGCCGCCTGGCCGGAATCACAGGAGCCCCAACCTCAGGAGGAGCCGTGCTGAGCCGTTTGCGTGGGGTCGTGGGCCGTCTGCTCACGCCGGTGGCGAAGGGCCTGCTGCGGATCGGGCTCACGCCCGACGCCGTCACGATCCTCGGCACGCTCGGGGTCGTCGTGTCCGCGCTGTGGCTGTACCCGACGGGGCACCTGTTCGTCGGCACGCTCGTCATCTGGTTCTTCGCGATGAACGACCTGGTGGACGGGCTCATGGCCCGCATCTCGGGCCGCAGCGGGCCCTGGGGGGCGTTCCTCGACTCCACCCTCGACCGGTTCGCGGACGGGGCGGTCTTCGCGGGCCTGGTGATCTGGCTCGCGAGCCAGGACCAGGACCTGGGCGCCGCGTTCGGCCTGGCGTGCCTGGTGCTCGGCGGGATCGTGCCCTATGCCCGTGCGCGCGCCGAGGGCCTCGGCATGACCGCGAGCGTCGGCATCGCCGAGCGTGGGGACCGCCTCACGGCTGCGCTCACGGCCGCCGGTCTGGTAGGCCTCGGGGTCTCGCAGGTGCTGCTCACCGTCGTCCTGGGCGTACTCGCCGTGGCCAGCCTGGTGACCGTCGTGCAGCGCATGCTCGTCGTCCGTCAGCAGGTCACCGCGGTCGCGCGGGCCGCCGCGGCGGCGTCCGACCCGCCCGGCGCGGCGTCGTGACGGGGCTCGACACAGCCAGGCTGGCGCTCGCCGCGTTCCGTGCCTTCGGCCGCGCGCCCGAGGGGCTGTCGCGATCCTTGATGCGGGTGGGCGCCGACGTCGTCTGGCTGAGCCGGGGCGGCGGCGTACGCCAGCTCGAGGCCAACCTGCGTGTGGCGCGACCCGAGGCGTCGGAGCGCGAGCTGCGCCGGCTCAGTCGCGCCGGCATGCGCACGTACTTCAGCTACTTCGCCGAGGCGTTCGCGTTGCCGCGCCTGACCTCCGAGCAGGTCGAAGCGCGGGTGCGTGTGGTCGGCGCCGGGCCGCTCCTCGAGGCGTGCGGTCAGGGCCGGCCCGTCGTGCTGGCGCTCGGGCACCAGGGCAACTGGGACCTGGCCGGTGCGTGGGCGACCGTCCACCTGGCCCCCGTGACGACGGTCGCAGAGCGCCTCGACCCGCCCGAGGTCTTCGCGGAGTTCCTCCGGCTGCGCGAGGCCATCGGCCTCACCGTCATCCCGCTGGACTCGGGGCAGGACGTCTTCCGCCGGCTCATCGCCGCGGTCAAGCGCAGGGACGTCCTCGTCCCGCTCATCGCGGACCGCGACCTCACGGCCCGCGGTGTCGAGGTGGACCTCCTGGGCCGGCGGGCGCGCGTCGCGGCCGGGCCGGCCGCGCTGGCGGTCGCCGGTGACGCGATGCTCGTGCCCACGACGATCCGCCACGAGCGACTGCGCGGCCCCCGACGTCGGGCCGCCGGAAGCCCGTGGGGCATCGTCGTGACGTTCCACCCGGCCGTGCCCGTCCCGACGGACGTTCCGCGCGCGGAGCGGGTGGCGGTGATGACGCAGACCTGGGTCGATGCGCTGGGCGCCGACATCGCGCGGCACCCGACGCACTGGCACATGCTGCAGAAGGTCTTCGTCGAGCACCTCGACCCCGCGCGCTACGCCGCGACGGTCGGTACGGCGGATGGCGCGTCGGGCGACGCCGAGCCGCCGGCGGCGTCCGTGCGCGAGTTCGCGCGGGAGTCCGCGTCGGCGTCCGTACCAGCGTCCGTACCGGAGGGATCGGCATGACCCTGAGGCCGCTGCGCATCGGCATCGTCTGCCCGTACTCGTTCGACGTCCCCGGCGGCGTGCAGTTCCACGTCCGTGACCTCGCGGAGGCCCTGCAGGCGCGGGGCCACAGCGTCTCGGTGCTCGCCCCCGCGGACGACGAGACGCCGGTCCCGCACTACATCACCCCGGCCGGCCGGGCGGTCCCCGTGCGCTACAACGGGTCGGTTGCCCGCATGACGTTCGGGCCGATGAGCGCGCGTCGCGTCCGCAGGTGGCTGATCGGCGGCGAGTTCGACATCCTGCACCTGCACGAGCCCGTGACCCCGAGCCTCGGCATGCTGGCCCTCTGGGTCGCGACCGGCCCGATCGTGGCGACGTTCCATACCGCGCTCATCCGCTCGCGAGCCCTCCAGGTCGCCTACCCGGTGGTGCGTCCGAGCCTGGAGAAGATCGCCGCGCGGATCGCCGTCTCGGAGGACGCCCGGCGCACCCTCGTCGAGCACCTGGGCGGGGACGCCGTCGTCATCCCGAACGGCGTCTACGCGGACCGCTTCGAAGCCGCGGAAGCGGACCCCGCCTGGGTCGGCACGCCCGACGCGCCGACGATCGCGTTCCTCGGTCGGCTCGACGAGCCCCGCAAGGGCCTGCCGGTCCTCATGGCCGCCATCGAGGCGGTCCGCGCGGAGCACCCGGGCGCGCGGTTCCTCGTCGCGGGACGCGGCGAGGGCGCGGAGGAGGCTCGGCAGGCGCTCGGCGGGCACGCCGACGCGGTCGAGATCCTCGGGCCCATCTCCGACGAGGAGAAGGCGCGCCTGCTCAGCTCGGTCGACGTGTACTGCGCGCCGCACACCGGGGGCGAGAGCTTCGGCATCGTCCTGGTCGAGGCGATGAGCGCCGGTGCCACGGTCGTCGCGAGCGACCTCGGGGCGTTCCGGCGCGTCCTCGACGAGGGCGCGGCGGGGGTTCTCTTCCGCAACGGCGACAGCGCGCACCTCGCCGAGACGCTGAACCGGGTGCTTGCGGACCCGGAGCTGCGCCGGTCGACGGCCGCGCACGCCGCCCAGGTCGTGCGCCGGTACGACTGGTCCGTCATCACCGAGCAGGTCCTGACCGTGTACGAGATGGCACTGGCCGGCTCGGCGCCGGGCGTGCGGGTCTCGGAGGACCCGGCCTCGGTCCGGAGCACGAGGTGGGCGCAGGGATGAGCTGGTCCGAGGTCACGCTGCTCGTCGCCGGGGCGCTCCTGCTCCTGCTGTGGTTCGTCTGGGTCATCGCGAGCCGGCTGGACCGGCTGCACCGCAAGGTCGCGACGTCGCGCGCCGTGCTGGAGAACCAGCTGGTCCGGCGCGCGTCGGCCGCCGCGGAGATCGCAGCTGCCGGGCTCCTGGACCCGGTGAGCTCGGTGCTCGTGGGGGAGGCAGCCTGGTCGGCGCTCTCCGCGGGCGGGCATGGGCGGGCCGAGCTGGAGGCGGCGCTGCCCGACCTCGGCCGCATGCTCACCACGGCATCCGACGAGCCCGGTCCGTCCGGCGAGTCCGACGGCGAGACGTCGGGCCCGCTCGAGCGTGCGCGCGCGGAGAGCGACCTGTCGCGCACCGTCCGCGAGGCCCTCGCCGACCCCGCGGAGGTGGAGGCGGTGCTGGCCGAGCCGGGCGGTGCCGAGCTGCTGGGCGCGCTGGCCGCGGCCTGGTACCGCGTGCAGCTGGCCCGTCGGTTCCACAACGAGGCCGTCGCGCAGACGCAGCGGGTCCGTCGCAAGCTCGTCGTCCGGGCCCTGCGGCTGCACGGCCACGCAGCCATGCCGCAGACGGTCGAGGTCGACGACGCCTGGCCGGCGCCTCTCCAGCGGATCGCCCAGGCCGCCTGAGACACCCGGGCGGTGCACGGCGTGCCCCGGTCTAGGATGAGAAGGCCGCGGCGACGACGCGCGGCGGCCCGGTCCGCCACCCCGTACGCGCCGGACGGGCACCCACCCCACGCGCGACCCAAGGGACTGATGTGAGCACCGAGACCCGCACCGTGATCGGCACCGCGAAGGTCAAGCGCGGCATGGCCGAGATGCTCAAGGGCGGTGTGATCATGGACGTGGTCACGCCGGAGCAGGCGAAGATCGCGGAGGACGCGGGCGCCGTCGCCGTCATGGCGCTCGAGCGCGTGCCGGCGGACATCCGGGCCCAGGGCGGCGTGGCGCGCATGAGCGACCCCGACCTGATCGACGGCATCATCTCGGCCGTCTCCATCCCCGTCATGGCCAAGGCCCGCATCGGGCACTTCGTCGAGGCTCAGGTCCTCCAGGCCCTCGGCGTCGACTACGTGGACGAGTCCGAGGTGCTCACCCCCGCGGACTACACGCACCACATCGACAAGTGGGCCTTCACCGTGCCGTTCGTGTGCGGTGCGACGAACCTGGGCGAGGCGCTGCGCCGTATCACCGAGGGCGCGGCGATGATCCGCTCGAAGGGTGAGGCGGGCACGGGCGATGTCTCGGAGGCCACCAAGCACATCCGCACCATCCGCGGCGAGATCAACGCGCTGCGCGCGAAGACCAAGGATGAGCTCTATGTCGCGGCCAAGGAGCTGCAGGCACCCTACGAGCTCGTCGCCGAGGTCGCCGAGACGGGCACGCTTCCGGTCGTGCTGTTCACTGCGGGCGGCGTCGCGACTCCCGCGGACGCGGCGCTCATGATGCAGCTGGGTGCCGACGGCGTGTTCGTCGGGTCGGGCATCTTCAAGTCGGGGGAGCCCGCCAAGCGCGCCGCCGCGATCGTCAAGGCGACCACGTTCTTCGACGACCCGCAGGTCGTCGCGGAGGCGTCGCGCGGGCTGGGCGAGGCGATGGTCGGCATCAACGTCGCCGATCTTCCCGCGCCGCACCGTCTCGCCGAACGTGGCTGGTAGGCCGGGCGACGGCCTGCGCGTCGGGGTGCTCGCCCTCCAAGGGGATGTGCGCGAGCACCTCGCCGCCCTCGGCGCACTCGGCGCCGAGCCTGTGCCGGTGCGCCGGCCCGCCGAACTGGATTCGGTGGACGGACTGGTGATCCCCGGCGGAGAGTCGAGCGTCATCGACAAGCTGAGTCGGCTGTTCGAGATGAGGGAGCCGATCCGCGCGCGCATCGCCGACGGGATGCCCGTCTACGGCACGTGTGCGGGGCTCATCATGCTCGCGGATCGCGTGCTCGACGCGATCGCAGGGCAGCAGAGCTTCGGCGGGCTGGATGTGTCGGTCCGGCGCAACGCCTTCGGGAGCCAGAACGACTCGTTCGAGACGGAGCTGCGGATCGCCGAGCTCGGCACACAGCCGGTGCATGCGGTGTTCATCCGCGCGCCCGTGGTCGAGGAGGTGGGGCCGGGTGCCCGCGTGCTCGCGGCGCTCGACGATGGGCGCGTCGTCGCGGTGGAGCAGGGCGCTCTGCTCGGCACATCGTTCCATCCGGAGGTGTCTGGGGAGCTGCGCTTCCACGAGCGGTTCCTCGCGAAGGTCCGCGCGCGCGGCTGACGGGCGCGCGCAGAGTCGCGGATCCGGGCGCGAGCCGCCACGATGTCAGGATGAGCCTCTACTCGGACTTCGCGCCTCAGCGCGCCCGTCAGATCGCCGCGGATGCGATCGCCGTGGTGCTGCTGGCGCTGTCGATCACGGCGGGTGCACTCGTGCACTCGCTCATCTCGGCGCTCGCCCCCGTGGGTGACGGTCTGCAGCAGGCGGGCTCGGGCTTCGAGCTCACCATGATCGACCTCGGTGAGCGGCTGGGTGCAGTGCCCCTCATCGGCGACGGCATCCGCGGGCCCTTCGATGCGGCAAGCGCGGCAGGGGGGACGCTCGCGGATGCGGGAGCCTCGGTGCGAGCGTTCATCGAGCTGACGGCGGTGATCGCCGGTGTCGGGGTCGCGATGCTCCCGATCGCGCTCCTGCTGCTCGTCTGGCTGTGGACGCGTCTGCGGTTCGCACGCCGCGCTGACCAGACGCGCGCGATCCTCCGCCTCGCCGACGGGGAGGAGCTTCTCGCCCTGCGGGCGCTTCAGTCGTCGACCGCGGAGGAGCTCTCGGCGGTATCCCCTCACGCGGTGCGCGACTGGCGTGCAGGGGAGCCGGTGACCGTCCGACGGCTCGCCGCGCTGGCCGGCCGTGATGCAGGTGTGCGGGTCGTCTGAGAGCCGCGTGCGGCGCGCCACGCGCTCGCCCAGATAAACTGGCCCCCAGTTTTCTTCGAGAGGATCACCGTGAGCGGGCATTCCAAGTGGGCCACGACCAAGCACAAGAAGGCCGTCATCGACGCGCGCCGTGCCAAGTCGTTCGCGAAGCTCATCAAGAACATCGAGGTCGCCGCGAAGATCGGCGGCGCTGACCTGGCGGGCAACCCGACCCTCTTCGACGCCGTGCAGAAGGCGAAGAAGACCTCCGTCCCCAACGACAACATCGACCGCGCCATCAAGCGCGGTGCGGGCATCTCGGGTGAGTCGGTCGACTACACCAACATCATGTACGAGGCCTACGGCCCGAACGGCGTCGCCTTCATGGTCGAGTGTCTGACGGACAACAAGAACCGCGCGGCCGCGGAGGTGCGCACCGCTCTCAACCGCAACGGCGGCACCCTCGCCGACCCGGGCTCGGTCGCATACAACTTCAGCCGCAAGGGCGTCATCTCGATCACCAAGACCGAGGGCGTCACCGAGGATGCGATCCTCGAGGCCGTCATGGAGGCGGGCGTCGAGGACGTCATCGACCAGGGCGGTGGGTTCGAGGTCATCACGGAGCCGAGCGACCTCGTCGCGGCGCGGACCGCGCTGCAGGAGGCGGGCATCGACTACGACTCCGCGGAGGCCGAGTTCGTTCCGAACCTGCGCGTCGAGGTCGACATCGACGGCGCGCGCAAGGTCATGAAGCTCATCGACGCGCTCGAGGACAGCGACGACGTGCAGAACGTCTTCGCCAACTTCGACATCCCGGCCGACGTTCAGGCCGAGCTCGACGCCGAGGACTGACGCCATCGCCGGGGCGCTGCGGGTTCTCGGGGTCGACCCGGGTCTCACGCGGTGCGGCGTGGGCGTCGTCGACGTGCTGCCCGACCGTCGTGTCTCGCTCGTGCACGTGGGCGTCATCCGCACACCCGCGGATGCCGACCCCGCAGCGCGTCTGCTCGGGATCGCGGAGGGCCTGGCTGCCGTGATCGCCGAGCACGGCCCCCAGGCCGTCGCCGTGGAGCGGGTCTTCGCACAGCACAACCTGCGCACGGTGATGGGCACGGCGCAGGCGAGCGGCATCGCGCTGCTCAAGGCGGCGGAGGCGGGTCTGCCGGTCGCCCTGCACACCCCGAGCGAGGTGAAGGCGGCGATCACCGGCTACGGCGCCGCCGACAAGGCGCAGGTGGGTGCGATGGTCGCGCGCGTGCTCGGGCTCGCGGAGGTTCCGAAGCCCGCGGATGCCGCGGATGCGCTCGCGCTCGCGATCTGCCACGGCTGGCGCGGGGGAGCGACGGCGGCAGATGCCGGTGCGGCTGGAGGCCTCACCCCGGCGCAGCGGGCGTGGCGTGCCGCCGAGAAGTCGGCGGCGACCCGTAGACTTTAGAACATGATTTCGAGTGTTCGCGGCGTCGTGCTGCACGCCGGCGTCGGACACGTCGTCATCGAGGTGGGTGGCATCGGGCTGCGCATCGCCGTCACCCCCGCTCTCGCGCTCTCGCTGCGCACCGGGTCCGAAGCGGTGCTGCACACGGCGCTCATCGTGCGCGAGGACGACCTCAGCCTCTTCGGCTTCGCGAGCCGCGAGGAGCTCGAGATCTTCGACATCCTCCGCGGTGTCTCGGGCGTCGGACCGAAGTCCGCGCTCGGTGTGCTCGCGCAGCTCTCGCCCGACGAGATCGCGCGCGCTGTCACCGCAGAGGATGACGCGCCCTTCCGCAAGGTCTCCGGCATCGGCCCGAAGACGGCGAAGCTCCTCGTCGTCTCGCTCGCCGGCAAGATCGTCGCGCCCGCCGCAGCCGCGGCCGCTCCTCTCGTCAGTTCGGCCGATGCGGACGTCGTGGCAGCCCTCGTGGGCCTCGGCTGGCCCGAGCGCACCGCCACCTCGACCCTCGACGACATCCGTGCGGGCGCCGGCGGCGGCGAGCTCGACGCGCAGGCGCTCCTGCGCCTTGCTCTCGCGCGGCTCGGCCCGGGAGCTCGGCGATGAGCGAGATCACCGGCGCCGCCCCCGAATCCGAGGCGGAGCTCGCCTTCGAAGGCGCCCTGCGCCCCAAGTCGCTCAGCGAATTCGTCGGTCAGTCGAAGGCCCGCGGCCAGCTCGAGCTCCTGCTGCGCGCGGCCGAGCTGCAGTCGCGCACCCCTGACCACATCCTTCTCGCGGGCCCTCCCGGCCTCGGCAAGACGACCCTCGCGATGATCGTCGCGCACGAGAGTGCCCGTCCCCTTCGCATGTCGAGCGGACCCGCGATCCAGCACGCAGGCGACCTCGCCGCGCTGCTGTCGAGCCTGACACCGGGCGAGGTGCTCTTCATCGACGAGATCCACCGGATGGCCCGGTCCGCCGAGGAGATGCTCTACCTCGCGATGGAGGACTTCCGCATCGACATCATGGTGGGCAAGGGCGCGGGCGCCACGAGCATCCCTCTCGACCTCGCACCGTTCACCCTCGTGGGGGCGACCACCCGATCCGGGCTCCTTCCCAACCCACTGCGCGACCGATTCGGGTTCACCGCCCACCTCGAGTTCTATGCCGATGACGAGCTCGACGAGGTGCTCGCTCGCGCCGCGCGCCTGCTCGGGCTGGAGCTCGCCGCCCAGGCGCGTGCTGAGATCGCCTCCCGCAGTCGCGGAACCCCTCGCATCGCCAACCGCCTTCTGCGTCGCGTGCGCGACTACGCCCTCGTGCACGATCGCCCTGCCGACCTCGATGCCGTGACCGCCGCGCTCGAGCTCTACGACGTCGACCCGATCGGTCTCGACCGGCTCGACCGGGCCGTTCTCGACGCGATCCTCACCCGATTCGGCGGGGGACCGGTGGGGCTGTCGACCCTCGCCGTCTCCGTCGGCGAGGAGCCTGAGACGATCGAATCCGTCGTCGAGCCGTTCCTCGTGCGCATCGGCATGAT
>JAEYXM010000274.1 GCA_023428465.1 Actinomycetes bacterium | reverse complement strand
CCCGGAATGTGCCCGGCCGCCACCCGCGTTGACGCCACCATGCCTCTCACCGGTGACTACGCGCCCAGCCCCTCCGACCACGCCCGCACGCAGGCCGAGCTCTTCGAGGCCTCCGGCGGCACCGAGGGCAACCTGCTGAACGGTGTGCCGATCATCGTGCTCACGACCGTCGGCGCGAAGACCGGGCACCTGCGCAAGACGCCGCTCATGCGCGTCGAGCACGAGGGACGGTACGCCGTCGTCGCCTCCATGGGCGGGGCCCCGAAGCACCCCGTCTGGTACCACAACGTCGTCGCGCACCCGCACGTCGAGCTGCAGGACGGCGCGGAGAAGAGGGACTACACCGCGCACGAGGCGACCGGCGAGGAGCGCGCGCTCTGGTGGGAGCGGGCGGTCGCCGTCTGGCCCGACTACGCGCAGTACCAGACGCGAACCACGCGCCAGATCCCCGTCTTCGTGCTCACGCCGACCGACTGACCCCGGCCGCCCACGCCGGCGCTGCAGGCCGATCGGCCCACGCCGCGTCGGTCGCGTTTGCTTGACTAGCCCCCATGGCCATCCCCTCCGACGTGCGCGACGAGCGCGAGGACGACGCCCCCGCAGGCGAGCTCCCGACGTCGGCGGCCCCCGTCGAGGACCTGGCCCTGCGTACCCCGCGCTGGGCCGTCGTGGCGGCCGTCGTCGCCGGCGCGATGTTCGTCATCGGCGCGCTCGTCAACGCCGCCGTGACCCTCGTCGCCCCCGGCGCCTACGCGGACCTCGACGAGTGGCTGGGCTCGCCCGGCTTCGCCGCGAGCATCTGGGACGCGACACTCGGCAGCAACCCGCGCGTGTGGGTGCCACTCATCGGCGTCGGGTTCGAGCTCGCCGTCGGCCTGCTGTGCCTGACCCGCGAGCGCCGACGCCGCGCCCTCGGCCTCACGGGCGCGACCGTCTTCCACGTCGCGCTCCTCATCATGGGCCTGTGGTTCTGGGCGCTGCCCTGGGCCCTCATCTTCGGCGGGGCCGCGTGGGCGACGTGGCGCGTGGCCCGACGCACGCCCCGCGGCTCGACCGACGACGTCCCCCTCACCCACGCCTGACGGTCACGACAAGAATCGGATGAACCTCTCCACGGAGGAGGCCGCGGCCGATCATGGTCCACCGATAGGGTGCGGCCAGACCTTGGTCCCCGTAGCTCCCCGAGAGGAGGCCCGATGGTCACCTTCCTGATCGTCGGCGGCGTCGGACTCATCCTGCTGCTCGGCTCCATCCTCATCGACGACCTCTTCGACTTCGCCGACGGCCTGCTCTCGGGCACGTCGCTCGGCGCCGGCTGCGTGGCGTTCGGCGCGCTCGGGTCGATCGTCACCGCGAACGGCCTGCCGACCGGCTGGTCGTACCTCGCGGCCGCGGTCTTCGGCGTCATGACCTGGTACGGCGCCAACACCGTCGTGCGTCGCCTCAAGGAGACCGAGGACGGCGCGCCGGTCGTCCTCATCAACGCCCCGGGCGTCGTGACCTCCACCGTGACGACGTCGGGCGGTGAGGTCAGCCTCGACGACCCGCGCGAGCTCGAGCGTCGCCTCGCGTGGGCGGACGAGGAGATCCCCGTCGGGGCGCGCGTCGTCGTCCTCGAGCAGTCCGGCAGCCGCGTGAAGGTCGCCCCGGCGACCTCACGGCCCGCCACCCCCTGACCACCACCTGATCGTCCCCTGACACCACCGCACCACCCGACCCCTGAGAGGCACTTCCTGTGGACCCCTCCAACCTCGGAGCCGAGACGATCACCGTTCTCGCGGTCATCGCGCTCATCATCGTCGTCCTCGCGCTGCTCGGCTTCATCGCCAAGCGCATCCGCCGCGTCCCCCCGAACGAGGCGCTCATCATCGTCGGGCGTGGGGCGGGCCGGAACGCCACCAGTGAAGTGGGCCAGCGGGTCGTCGTCGGCGGGCGCGTGTTCGTCTGGCCGGTGCTCCAGCAGGGCTTCCCGATCTCCCTCGAGCAGCGCCAGATCGGCATCACCGTCGAGGGCGTCGACAAGAACCGCGTGAAGATCGCCATCAAGGCGTCCATCAACTTCAAGGTCCGCGGTGACGAGGAGGGCGTGCGCCGTGCCGCCCAGCGCTTCCTGTCCCAGCAGCAGGCGCTCACCGACATCATCAAGGAGTCCCTCGAGGGCTCGCTGCGCGCCATCGTCGGCGACATGACGATCGAGCAGATCATCAGCGACCGCAAGGGCCTGTCGGACCGCGTCGTCGAGAACACGAAGACCGACCTCGCCGAGCAGGGCCTCCAGGTCGACCTGCTGAACATCTCCGACATCTCCACACCCGGCTCCGACTACCTCGCCAACCTCGGTCGTGCCGAGTCGGCCCGCGCCCGTCAGGTCGCCGAGGTCAGCGAGGCCGAGGCCCGTCGGGCGTCGGAGTTCGCGGTCATCGAGGCGGCCGAGCAGATCGCCGAGCGGCAGAAGGCCCTCGACCTGAAGAAGGCCGAGATCAAGGCCCAGACCGACAAGGCGAACGCCGAGGCCGAGGCCGCGGGCCAGCTCGCCCGCGCCGAGCAGGACAAGCTGGTCGCCGCGCTGCAGCGCGAGGCGCTCGCCGAGCAGGCCCGGGTCACCGAGGAGCAGCTCGACATCGACGTCCGCAAGCCCGCCGAGGCGCAGGCGTACGCCGCCGTCCAGCAGGCGACCGCCGAGCGCGACGCCGCCAACGCCGCGACCGAGGCGGACGCGTACAAGCGGACCACGATCGCCGAGGCGAACAAGAAGGCGGCCATCCAGGACGCCGAGGCCGCCGCCGAGGCCGTGCGCCGCGCCGGTGAGGCCGAGCGCGACAAGCAGGTCGCGCTCGCCGCCGGTATCCGTGCCGAGGGTGAGGCGCGCGCCGCCGCGATCGAGGCCCAGGGCCGCGCGGAGGCCGCGTCGACCGACGCCAAGGCCGAGGCGCTCAAGAAGTACGGCCAGGCCGCCATCACGCAGGAGGTCATCACGCGCCTCCCGGAGATCGTCCGCGCCGCCGCCGAGCCCATGGCGGCGATCCAGGGCATGACGATCGTCTCGACCGACGGCGCGTCGCAGCTCACCAAGAGCCTCACGTCCGTGCTCAGCGAGGGCCAGCAGGTCGTCAAGCAGCTGACCGGTGTCGACATCAGCGCGCTCGTCCGCGGCGCCGGTGACGGCGTCGGGAGCGGGTCGGCCGAGCCCACGGCGTCGACCCCGCCGCCGCCCGCCTGAGCGTCGATCCCATGTCTACAGCCCAGTCCCAGTCCCGGGCACGCCTCGTCGCACTCGTCCTCGCGTGCGTCGGCGTGCTCGGGCTCGTCGGGGTCGCCGTGGCGTACCTGGCCGACGACCCCGCGCCCGTGCCCGGCATCGAGCAGGGCGCGGGGGACGTCGTCGAGCAGCCGGGTCCGCAGGAGGAGCCGGCAGGCGCCGCCGGGGGCGAGGCCGCCCCTGCACCCACCATCACCGCCACCGGGCCGGCCGGGTCGACGGCGAACGGCGGGATCGTCGTCGGCCGCGACGGGGTCGCAGGGGCCGAGGTGCCCGACGACGCCGTCGTGGTCGCCGTGTACCTGGACTTCATGTGCCCGTACTGCGCCGCGTTCGAGCAGGTCAACGGCGAGATGCTCGCGGACCTGCGGGCCGACGGCACGGCCGTCGTCGAGTACCACCTCGTGTCGATCCTCGACCGCTTCTCGAACGGCACCGCGTACTCGACGCGTGCGGCGACCGCCGCGGCCCTCGTCGCGGACCAGGCGCCCGAGCTGTTCGACCTGTTCACGACCGCGCTGTTCGTGGTCCAGCCCGCCGAGAACACCGAGGGCCTGTCGGACTCGCAGATCGCGGATGTCGCGCGCAGGGTGGGCGTCCCGGACGCCGTCGCGGACGCCATCGAGTCGGGCGAGTACGTGCGCGGCGCGGACTCGTTCGCCCGCTGGGTCGGCGAGGCCACGGCCGTCGCGTCCTACGGGTCCGAGCGGTTCGGCACCCCCACGATCATCATCGACGGCGAGGTCCTCGACCCGCGCGTGCACGACTGGACTGTGCCCGGCCAGCTCGAGCTCGCGATCACCGGCTGACGACCCGGCCCGGCGGCCCGGCGTCGTACCCCGCCCCTAGCCTGGCCCCATGTTCGATGCCGACGGCGTGATCGTCTCCAGCGCGAGCGACCTCACGGCCGCCGCGGACTGCGAGTACGCGCTGCTGCGCGTACTCGACGGCCGGCTCGGGCGGGGCGCACCCCTCGAGCTGCCACGGGACGCGATGCTCGAACGGCTGGCGGAGCTTGGCGCCCGCCACGAGCGCACCGTGCTCGCGGACCTGCGGCGCGAGTTCGGGCCGTGGGATGCCGCCACGGGGCGGGGCGTCGCGGTGATCGACCCGCCGCACCCGGCCGACGCGACGGACCCCGCGGTCCTGGCCGGCGCGCGCGACCGGACGCTCGCCCTGATGCGCGGCGGGGCCGACGCCGTCGCGCAGGCCACGTTCTTCGACGGCACCTTCACAGGCCGGGCGGACTTCGTCGTCCGCACGGCGGGCGGCGCGTGGACCGTCGTCGACGCCAAGCTCGCGCGACGCGCCAAGGTCACCGCGCTCCTGCAGCTCGCGGCCTACGCGGACCAGCTCGCCACGCACGGCATCCCGCTGGCCGACGACGTGCACCTCGTCCTCGGCGACGGCACCCGGACCGCCCACCGCCTCGACGACCTGCTCCCGGTGTTCCGCGAGCGCCGGGCGCGGCTGCGGGAGGTCCTCGACGCCCACCTCGCCGACGCCGGCCCCGTCACGTGGGGCGACCCGCGGTTCCGGGCGTGCCTGCGGTGCGAGGTCTGCACCGCGGAGGTCGAGGTGCGCCGCGACGTCCTCGCCGTCGCCGGGGTCTACACGCGTCAACGCGAGCGGCTCGCAGCCGCAGGGGTGACGACCATGGACGGGCTCGCCGTCGCCGGCGAGGTGGACGGGCTCGCCCCGGCGGTCCTCGACCGGCTGCGCGCGCAGGCCCGGCTGCAGGTCGCGCAGGACCCGCCGCACGTGGGTCCCGCAGCGGCGGACGGCGGCTCGGCCGAGCCCGCGGTGACCGAGCCCGCGGCGACCGACGCCGCACCGGCCCCGCCCGGGTGGGCGCCCGGCCGCGGCGTGTCCGGCGGGCTGCACTACGAGCTGTTCGCGCCGGACGTCGTCGGGCGCCTCCCTGCACCGGACCCTGGCGACATCTTCTTCGACTTCGAGGGCGACCCGCTGTGGGTCGACGAGGCCGGCGCGTGGGGCCTGGAGTACCTCTTCGGCGTCGTGGAGGCGCCGACGGAGCCGGGCGCGGAGCCGGTCTTCCGCGCCTTCTGGGCGCACGACCGCGACCAGGAGCGCCAGGCGCTGATCGACTTCCTCGCGTACGTGCGCGAGCGGCGCGCGGCCCACCCCGGGATGCACGTCTACCACTACGCGGCATACGAGAAGTCGGCGCTGCTGCGCCTGGCCGCGCGGTACGGCGTCGGCGAGGAGGACGTCGACGACCTGCTGCGCGGCGGCGTCCTCGTGGACCTGTACCAGGTGGTGCGCGCCTGCCTGCGCATCGGGCGGCGGTCGTACTCGCTGAAGAAGCTTGAGCCGCTGTACATGGACGTGGCGCGGTCCGGCGACGTGCAGACCGCCGGGGAGTCCGTCGTCGAGTACGCCGAGGCGTGCGACGTGCGCGACCAGGGGCGCCTCGGCGAGTGGGCGGACCGCCTCGAGCGCATCGCCGACTACAACGCCTACGACTGCACGTCGACGCTCCGCCTGCGCGACTGGCTGGTCGCCCGCGCGGCCGAGGCCGGCGTTCGGCCGGGTACGGGGGCGCCGGCCGAGTCGATGCCCGACGCGCCGGCCCGGCCCGCACCCGACGCATCGGACGACCAGGCCGCGCGCCGGGCCGCCGACGACGCCCTGGCCGCCCGGCTCCTCGCGCACGCCGGGGGCGCCTCAGCCGCCGAGCGGAGCGCCGACCAGCAGGCCGTCGCGATGCTGGCCGCAGCCGTCGGGTACCGGCGCCGCGAGGCCAAGCCGTTCTGGTGGTCGCACTTCGACCGCCTCGTCAGCCACCCCATGGAGTGGACCGACCGCCGCAACACGTTCCTGGTCGACCGCGCCGAGGTCGTGACCGACTGGCACCTGCCGCCCCGCGCCCGCACGTTCCAGCGCGAGCTGCGCCTCGTCGGCCGGCTCGAGCCCGGCTCCTCCATCGCGCCGGGCGAGTCCACCTACGCGATCTACGACCCGCCCGTGCCCGACGGCGTCGACGTCCCCACCCAGTGCGTGCGGGGCTGCTCGACGCGCGTCACGATCCTGCGGCTCGAGGCCGACGTCGACGGCCCGACGGCGCGCGACGTCGTCGTCGTGGCCGAACGCACCCAGCAGGGGTTCGCCGGGCACTCCGAGCTGCCGATGGCGCTCGCCCCGGG
>JAEYXM010000265.1 GCA_023428465.1 Actinomycetes bacterium | reverse complement strand
TGACGGAGCACTCGGTCGGGGTCGACGACGCCGGTGGCGTCACCGACCGCAAGACGACCACGACCGTCGCCATGGACTTCGGTCGCATCGCCCTCCCGGGCTCGCTGTGGCTGTACCTGTTCGGCACGCCTGGGCAGGACCGGTTCCTGTTCATGTGGGACGACCTGGTCCGCGGCGCCATCGGCGCCGTCGTCCTCGTCGACACCGAGCGCCTCGACCAGTGCTTCCCGGCCGTCGACTACTTCGAGTCGCGTGGCATCCCCTTCGTCGTGGCAGTGAACTGCTTCGACGGCGTGGCCCGCCACCAGCTCGACGACGTCCGTGAGGCCCTCTCGGTCCCGGCGCACGTGCCGCTCATGTACACCGACGCGCGCTCGCGGGCGGCGACGAAGCAGACCCTCATCGCACTGGTGCAGCTCGCCATGGAGCGGCTGCGCGGCTGATCCGTCGCCGGCGGTGACGCGGACGTCCTCCCCGCGTCGCCGCCGTCGACGGATGGGTACGGCTCGCGTACCCTCCGGCCGGTGTCGGCTGCGGCCGCGCCGGCCTTTCGGCTGACCGGGCTCGGCCGGCTGCCCGGCTGGCTACGCTCGGGAGGACCCCTGCCCCGATCTGTAGGGACGCCCCGATGCTCATCTACGCCGACGGCTCAGCGCTGAGCCGTGCGCTGACGGGCGACGCCGAGTCGGCCTCGTGGCTGCGGTGGGCCGACCAGCACGCGGACCAGCTGGTCACGTCCCCGCTGGGCATCAGCGAGCTGCGGCGCGCCGCGGCGCTGATGGACGTGGTGGCGCGGCAGAAGGCCCGGGACATCGCGGAGTCGGTGACCGTGGTGCGCTTCTTCGACCGGTCGCTCGAGCAGGCGACGCTCTCCGCGGGCGTCCTGCCGCCGTTCAAGGCGATCCACCTGGGCATCGCGATGGCGCATCCTGACGTCGGTGCGCTCGCCACGTACGACCACCTCCTCGCCCAGGTCGCGGCCCTGCAGGGCGTGAAGGTCATCGCCCCGGGCCGCCCCCCGCACTGGTGGCTCTGACCCGCCCCCCGCCCCCCGGCGGACGGGTGGACGGGGACGGCGGACGGGGACGGGGCGAGGGGGCGGGACGGGGTGGCGGACTGGCAGAATGGGGGCGCTCCGCAGCCAGCCGACGACGCCGGGCCGGCGGGCGTGGAGGGCTGCCAGAGCGGCCGAATGGGACGGTCTTGAAAACCCTTGTGGGGCAACTCACCAAGGGTTCGAATCCCTTGCCCTCCGCTGAACGTGCACGGGCGGGCGGCCGGCCCGCCGTCTCGCGTCGAGCGACGGGAGGACGCCGATCCCGCGGTGGCCCGTCCGCCGGCGCCGACGCAGGTCGGCAGGCACCGAGCTCAGGGCACGAACGGAGGAGTCCGGCGCCGCCCGGTCGAGGCCCGGACGAGTGCCAGCCCGACCGCGAGGTACACGGCGGACCGGACGGCCTCGGCAGGCAGAGACGTCGTCCCGGGCGTGCCGGGGAAGAGCCACGCGACGTACCCCAGCCCGTCAGGCAGGAACGGGCTCCGGCCGAGCGCGAAGACCCACGGCGTCAGCTGGACGATGTTGTTGACACCCTTGTCGTTCCGGAAGCCTCCGCGGGAGGCGGCGCCGCTGCCGAGGACCGCCGAGCCGGCCGAGACCATGACGATGCATGCGAGGTCCGCTGCGACCGTCCCGGGCGACGTGACGGCCCGCAGGACGGCGAAGGTCGCGGTGACCGGCGCGGTGCACACCAGGACGTACGCCGTGCGGGAGAGCAAGGCTGCGCCGGGGCGCCCGGCGAACACCGGGCTGATCGCGGACAGGAGCTCCGTCTCCCATGAGGCGGCGCCCGCGGCGAACGCGGAGAAGGCGACGAAGTACGGGTAGAACGACGAGAACTCGTCGACGTCGAACCGCGTGCCGTCGAGGGTCTGGTAGAGACCTCCGACGATGAGCATCCCGAGCAGGGGCAGGATGGCGATGCCGTTGAGGAAGCCCACGATGCCCTGCTTGCGGACGACGTTCAGCGTGGGAGCGGTCGCGAGCAGCAGGACGCGGCCCGGGCCACGGGCGCCTGTCATCGTGCCTCCACGTTGTCGACCAGACGCCGCCCGATGGTGCTGGCGACCCCGGGGCCCAGCACCGCGGCCGCCAGCGTGGACCAGGCCACCGCGATGATCACCGCCACGGCGACGTCGCGCCCGACCGCACCGTCCGGGGCGGCGTCGGTCAGCCACACGAAGGGGAATGCGCGGGTGACGTACGGCGGGGACAGGAAGGGCACCACCCCGACGAGGGAAGCGAGCGTCACCTGGCGGATCCAGGGCACGGTCCTGGCCGGGTCGTACACGAGCGCAAGCCCGAGGGTCAGGACGTGCGTGAACGCGACGAGGACCACGCTCGTCCCCGTGGCCAGGAGGGCGATCGTCGCGCCGTGGTCACCGGGCCCCACGAGGACAGCCGCGGTGCCGAACGGGACGAGGACCGCGGGCAGCGAGACGATCACCATCGCCGCGGACCGGGCCAGCATCAGCCGGTGGAACACGCCCAGGTCACGGGCGGTGAACCACACCGTCTGGTACCGGTACTCGTTCTGGAAGGCGGACATCGCCCCGAGGGAGCACACGGTCAGCGCCACCATGAGTGAGGCGCGGGTCGCCGCCTGGATGATCGCCGGGTCGCTCGCCTCCGTCTGGACGAGTCCCATGGAGAGCACGGCGGTCTGCACCGTGATGCCGACCACGAACGACGACGTCGCCCTGCGGTCGATCCACTGCGCCTTCACGAGGAAGGCGCCGAACCTAGGCGACCAGCGCGCCATGTCTCAGCTCCACCGTCCGATGGCACACACGCTCGAGGAACTCACGGTCGTGGCTGACGATGATCTTCGCGACCGCCGCACCACCCGGTTCTCCGAGCACCATGCCGCTCAGGAGCTCCACGCCCGCGGCGTCCAGGCCGGTGGTCGGCTCGTCCATGAGCCAGACCGTCGCGTCCCGGTCGATGACCGCGGCCGCCAGGTGCAGGCGCTGCCGCATGCCGAGGGAGTACTTGGCGAACAACCGCCGCCCGTCGTCCTCGCCGAGGGCGACAGAGGCGAGGACGGCCTCGGCCTGCCGCCGGGTGAGGAAGTGACCGAGCACCCCGGACACGAACTGGAGGTTCTCCACGCCGGTCAGGCGAGGGTAGAACCCGAGCGGGCCGCCGAGCATGAGGTGGACCGATCGCTGGTAGGCCTGACTCCGGGAGTCGGCGGACACGGTCCCGTTGCGCAGCGACCCGGAGTCGAGGCGCAGCATGCCGGCGAGAACCTTGAGGATCGTCGTCTTGCCCGTGCCGTTCGGCCCCACGATGCCCACGCGCTCACCGTGCGCGACGTGGAGGTCCGTGTTCTGGAGGATCGGCCGGGCGGGACTGCGGCGGGTCGCCGGCAGGGTGTACGTCCCGGACTCCAGGACCAGGTCGGGCATCGGCGTGGCTCCCCTCGTCACCCCTCGGTCGCCCAGATCTCTGCCCTCGTGGGGAACTTCCTGAGACTCACGGGGACCTCGTCAGAGTAGTCGCGCGGAGCGCGGCCCCCACGTGTTCGCCGTCGGAAAGACGACATTCATCGGTTCGATCTCCGACATCGAACCGCTCAACACCGAGGCCGCCATGACGGAGCACTCGGTCGGGGTCGACGACGCCGGTGGCGTCACCGACCGCAAGACGACCACGACCGTCGCCATGGACTTCGGTCGCATCGCCCTCCCGGGCTCGCTGTGGCTGTACCTGTTCGGCAC
>JAEYXM010000233.1 GCA_023428465.1 Actinomycetes bacterium | reverse complement strand
GGCGGCCGGCTCCGCGCGGGGACGGGCCTCGTGGAGGGCTGGCGGGGGACCATCGCGCACCGCGTCGAGCTCGGCCTCGACGGGCGCCTCGCGCGGTTCGCGCCCGTCGACCCGTCGTTCTTCACGTGGCCCGCGCTGCCCGTCGCGCTGAGCCGCACGATCGTCGCCGACTTCCCCGTGACGAACAAGAGCTTCAACCTGTCGTACGCCGGCAACGACCTCTGACGGGCTCCTCGGAGGGCGGCGGACGGCGGGTCGGGCACCCGGTCCGGCACCCCGTCCGGGTCCGCGGTGGTTCACGCGATGTTCACCCGCTGGAGGGGCTCGTCCTCGGTTGACTGCCCTCGCGGCAGAGGTACAGACTGTGCCCTGACAGTGCGCACCGCCTGCCCCCTGCGTGGTGCGCACTGTTCCATGTCCGGGCCCGGTAACCGGACACATCGGACGCCCTCGGCGCCCTCCGGCGCGGCGGCGTCCCGCCCACGCGAGCGCTGGCTACCGTGCCAGGTGTGAACGCTCGAGCACGCACCCCGGCGGAGCGCACGGCGCCCCTGTCCGTGCCCGACGCCGCCACGTCCGCCACCCGGTCCGTCGACGAGACCGCCGACCTCGGCGACCTGGCCGCCGTCGTGCACCCCAGCGCCGACGAGCTGGTCGCGCGGGCCGCGATCACCTGGCGCGCCGCGCTCACGGACGAGGCGGGCGACTCCGCGCTCGCCGACATCGACCGCCTCGGCGGCGCGCTCCTCGACCTGTCCGCCGCCCACCCGTCCGGCATCGCGCAGCTCTTCGCCGGCCGGACCACGCGCCTGTCGAACCTGGTCCGCGAGGGGTCCGCCCTCGTCGCGGCCAAGCGTCGCGCCCGCGCGGTGGCCGGGCGCGCCGAGGACTTCGCGCAGCGCTACGGACTGGCGTCCGCGTTCCTCGCGATCGGTGTCGCCACGTGGACCGAGCAGCCCGAGGGCGACGGCCGTCGCGTCGGCACCGACAGCACCGACGGGGCCGACAGGGAGGCGCGGACCCTGCGCGCTCCCGTGCTGCTGCGACCCGTCACGGTCCGGTCCCGCCACGGGCAGTCCGACCCGGAGCTGACCCTCGAGCCCACGCTCGAGGTCAACCCCGTCCTCGCGAGCGCGCTGCGGTCCCGCGGCGGCCTCCTGGACCCCGTCGCCCTCGCGCGCGGGGCGTTCAGCCCGGGCGGGTTCGACCCCCGGCCCGCGCTGGACCGCCTGCGCGGCCTCGGCGCCACGCTGCTGCCGGGCTTCGTGCTCGACGACCGGCTCATCGTCGGGACGTTCGTGCACCCCGAGCAGACCCTGGTCGACGACCTCGACGCGCTCGTCCCGACGCTCGCGGAGCACGAGGTGCTCGCCGCGCTCGCGGGCGACGACCGCGCCGCGGACGCCCTCGCCCACCCGCTGCCCCCGGCGCACCGGGGCGACCGGCCCGTCGACGACGAGCGGGGCGTCGGCGACCTCGACGTCGCCCAGGCGCACGTGCTCGACGCGCTCGCAGCCGGCCACCACCTCCTCCTCGACGCCCCGCCCGGCTCCGACGTCGCCGGGACTGTCGCGGCCACCATCGCGGACGCCGTCGCGGCGGGCCGCACCGTCCTGTACGTCGCGGGCCACCGACGGGCCGCCGACGCCGTCGTCGGGCGGCTGCGCGACCTCGGCCTGGACGAGACGGTCCTCGACGTCGCGCCCGAGTCCGGCTGGCGCGAGCTCACCGGCCAGCGTCTCCTCACGTCGATGACCGTCGAGCGCGTCCGCGTGGACGGCGAGAAGGTCGCCGTCGTCGAGCGTGAGCTGCTCGACCGGCGTCGGCGCCTCCAACGGCACGTCGCCGCGCTGCACCAGCAGCGTGAGCCGTGGGGCACGTCCGCCTACGACGCTCTGCAGGCCCTCGCCCGGCTCACCGCGACGCGGCCCGTGCCGCAGACGCGCGTGCGGCTCACCCCGGCCGTCGCCGAGGCCCTGACCGCCGAGCTGCGGGCCCAGGCATCCGCCGACCTCGTCCGCGTCGCGACCCTCGGCGCGTTCCAGGCCGGGATCCGCTCGTCCGCCTGGTACGGCGCCGACCTGCCGACGCCGGACCGCGCCGCGACCGCCACCGCGCGCGTCGACCGCCTCCTCGACTCCCTGCACGCGATGCGCGCACAGGCCGCCGCGGTCGCCGAGGACACGGGCCTGACGCCCGCCGCGAGCCCCGCGGAGTGGGCCGAGCAGCTCGCCATGGTCGCGGGCGTGCGCGACGCGCTCGACGTCTTCCGGCCGCTGGTGTTCGAGCGCTCCGCGGCGGACCTCGTCGCCGCGACCGCCACGGACGAGTGGCGCGCGGCGCACGGCGTGCAGATGCCGGGCACGCTGCGCCGTCGCCTGCGCAAGCAGGCCAAGGACATGGTGCGTCCCGGCCGGCCCGTGGCAGACCTGCACACGGCGCTCGTGCACGTGCAGGAGCAGCGCGAGGTCTGGCGCGCGCACTGCCCGGCCGGCGGCTGGCCGCGCGTCCCGCAGGGCCTCGCGGACATCGAGGCCGACCACGCCGAGGTGCGGGCCGACCTCGACGCCCTCTCGGTGGTGCTCGAGGGCACCCCCGGCGGCGGCGCCCTCGACCGCCTGCCGTGGGAGGAGCTCCATACGCGGCTCATCCGGCTGCGCTCGGACCGGGAGGCGCTCGAGACGCTCCCCGAGCGGACGGCGCTCGTGCGCAGCCTCAACCAGCGGGGTCTGGGCGCCCTGCTCGCGGACCTCGTCGACCGGCGCGTGAGCGAGGGCGTCGTGGCCGCTGAGCTCGAGCTGGCCTGGTGGAGCACCGTCTTCGAGCAGATCCTCGCCGCGGACCCGGCGCTCGCCGGGCACGACGGCCCCGCGCTGGCCCGGCTCGTCGCCGAGTTCCGCGCGCTCGACGAGCGCTTCCTCGTGGACCGGGCCGTGCTCGCGCGGGCCGCCGCGCGGGACGCGGTGCACCGGCGGATGTCCGCGGCCGAGCCGCAGACCCGTGCCCTCTACGCGGACGTGGTCGAGGGACGGTTCGGCTCGCTGCGTGACGCCGTGGACCGCTACCCCGACGTCGCGCGGTACCTGCGCCCGTGCCTGGTCGCGTCGCCGATGCTCGTGCCGCACCTGCTGCCGCCGACGCGCGCGACCGACCTGGTCATCGTCGACGCCGCCGGGCACCTGCCGCTCGCGGAGGTCGTGCCGACGCTCGCGCGCGGTCGTCAGGTGCTCGTCGTCGGGGACGTGCGCTGCGGCGCGGGCTCCGCGCTGGGCGACCTGGCCGACGTCCTGCCCACGATCTCCCTCGGGGCGCACGCGTCGCGGCGCGACCCGCACCTCACGGCGTTCCTCGCCGAGCACGGCTACGAGGGCCGCCTGCGCGCGACGCCGTTGCCCGTCGAGACCGGCCTGCTCGCCCTCGACGTGGTCGACGGCGCCGGGATGCCGGGCGAGAACGGGCTCGTCGAGGCCACGGCTGCGGAGGTCGGGCGCGTCGTCGACCTCGTCCTCGCGCACGCCGCCGCCACGCCCGAGCGGTCCCTCGCCGTCGTCAGCGCGTCCCGCCTGCACGCGGACCGCGTGCGCGACGCCGTCGCCGCCCGCACGGACGAGCCGGTGCTCGCGAGGTTCCTCGCGCGGCACCGCGACGAGCCCTTCACGGTCGTCGAGGTGGGCTCGACGCAGGGCCTTCTGCGCGACGCCGTCGTGCTCTCCCTCGGCTACGGCCGGACGCCGCACGGGCGCGTCCTGCACCGCTTCGGGCCGATCACCGACGCCGGCGGGGACCTGCGCCTCATCGAGGCGGTCGCGGCGACACGCGAGGCCTTGACGATCGTCAGCTGCTTCGGCCCGGACGACCTCGACCCCGACCGGCTGCGTACCGACGGCGGGCGGCTCCTGGCGGACCTGCTCGCGCTCGCCGCGCGCCGCACGTCCGTCGAGCCCGACGGCCGGCCCGCGCCGCACGCCGGGGGCGACCCCGACCGTCTCGTGCTGGACCTCGCCGAGCGGCTGTGGCGTGCCGGGCTGCTCGTCGACGTCGACCACCGTGCGCCCGGGGGCGAGCGGATCCCGCTGGTCGTGGGCCACCCCGACGTCCCGGACCGCATGCTCGTCGCGGTCCTCACCGACGACGACGCGTACGTGGGCGAGCCCAGCGTGCGTGTCCGCGACCGTCAGGTGCCGGCCCGCCTCGAGCGGCTCGGCTGGTCGGTCGTGCAGGTGTGGTCGGCGGCCGCGTTCCTCGACCCGCAGCGTGAGGCCGACACGATCCTCGCCGCCGTGCTCGACGCGCGCGCCGCGCTCGAGGGGCCCGCGGAGCCCGAGCCGCAGGTCCAGGCCGCACCGGAGCCCGCCGTCGTGCCCGCGGGTGCGGGCGGGCGTCCGCGCCGGCCCGACGTCGAGCGCGGGCTGCCGATCGCGGACTACACCGACGACCAGCTCGACGACCTCGTCGCCTGGCTCGCGACGGACACGATCCCGCGCAACGACGACCAGCTCGCGGCGGCGCTGCGCGCCGAGCTCGGCGTCGAGCGGCGCGGGGCGAGGGTGGACGCCGTCGTCATGGCGGCGGTGCGGCGCGCGCGTGAGTGACGACGGCGGTCAGCGGCCGCGCGGGCGGCGGCGTGCCACGCGCCCGGCGACGAGCACACC
>JAEYXM010000209.1 GCA_023428465.1 Actinomycetes bacterium | reverse complement strand
CAACCGTCGCCGACGCCAGCGCGCCCTCGGCAAGCTCACCCCCGTCGAGTTCGAGCTCGCCTTCACCGCCCAGAACGCCGCCCTCGCGGCATGATCACCACCCAACCGGTGTCAACCGACCCTGCAGCAGTCCCGCCCCCGCCGGCCCGACGACGCGGCGGGGAGCCCACGTGTCGGCCCACCCCGACCGGGTCGCCTGGGTGGCGCGGTGGCTGACCGCGCTCATGGTGACGGTCTCCGCCGTCGTGCACCTGATCCTGTGGGACGAGGGGATGCGGTCGGTCGACGTGATCGGCCCGGCGTTCCTGGTCAACGGGGTCGGCGGCATCGCGATCGCCGTCTCCGTGCTCGTGTGGCGCCACTGGCTGCCCCTGCTCGCAGCCTGCGGGTTCGGCGCCCTGACGCTCGGCGCGTACGTCATGTCCCGCACCGTCGGGCTCGCGGGCGTGCGCGAGCAGATCTGGACGACCGAGGCCGTGGTGTCCGCGGTCGTGGAGGTGCTCGCGATCGTGTTCGCGGTGCTCGCGTGGCGTCAAGAGCGAACGCGCGCCTGAGCGCGCGGGTCAGGCGTCCCGCGTGCGCCTGCGGGTCGGGCCGCGATCCGCGGCGCGCTCAGGCCTCGACGACGCGGTCGCCGTCGATGCGCACCGCGACCGCGGGCAGCGGCTCCTCCGCGGGGCCGGAGGTGACCTCGCCGGTCGCCGCCTGGAACACCGAGTTGTGGCACGGGCACACCAGGACGCCGCCGTCGGGCCGGACGCTGCAGCCCATGTGCGTGCAGATCGCGCTGAACGCGACCACCTGACCGGCCTCGGGCTGCGCGACGACGATCTCCGCGCCGTCGGCGGTCTTCGCCAGCACCGCGCCACCCACCGGCACGTCGGCGAGCGCGACCAGGCCACCGCCCGGGGGCGGCGTCGCGACCGGCCCGCCGTCCGACGACGAGCAGGCCGCGAGCAGCCCGAGTCCCGTGACGGCGGCCCCGCCGGCGAGGACCGAGCGGCGGGTCAGCAGGACGGGCGCGGCAGGCTTGTCTCGGTCCACGGGTCGGCCCTTCGGATCGCGCTCGGGCAGGTCTCGGTCGGTCACGGTACGGCTCCCCCCTCGGCGTCCTGCGCGGACGGCCTGCGCCCCTTACTACAGGGCCCACCGGCCGGCCGTCACCCCCCCGGGTGCTTCCGGGGGGTGACGGCGCGAGCCCGACGGCAGGAGCCCGACGACGAAGGCCCCCGGTCGACGTCTCCGCCGGCCGAGGGCCTGTCCGTGCTGTGCGCCCGAAGGGATTCGAACCCCCAACCTTCCGTTGTGGATCGATGCCTCGGTCTCCTCTGTCGTTGCATGTCGTTAGGTACGTTTGCGCAGGCCAATCGCGCGTCTTGCCGCCCCGCATCGCGCCCCGTGGTTCGGCTGCGGACGGTTGCGTGCGGTCGCAAGTGGTGGGTTTGTGGTGGGTGTCGAGTCCAGGCCGCGACTCGAGGTGGACCTGCTCCACGAGTAGGCGGCGTACCTGGTCGGGATACCGTCTTTGACCATGGACCCTGCCTCCCCCGTGCATCGCACCTTGCTGCGCTACCTGCCGGACGTCGAGCTGCGGTACGGCGGCAGAAGCCCGCTCGTGTCGCTGGAAGTCGACACGGACGCCACTCTCGACTGGTGGGTAGACGGCGTGTTAACCATCGCCCCAGACCTCGACACGGACGACGACGAGGACCTTTCCTGGGTAGGCGCCAAGGAGTCCTCACTGCATGCCTCGAGGACAGGCTCAGACGGCCCGGTGGAGCTCACGATCTACCAAGCGTCCGGCGTCACCGTCGATCTATCCCGGGTCAACGACCTCGCTGACACGCTCGACGCACGCTCCTCCGACGCGGCCCATTTCATGCCGCTGGTCCAAGCGGGCAGCGGAGAACTGATCGGCGAGGTCAGCGACGAGTTCTTCGCGCTCGGCAGCACGCTCGTCGTCGTGGATCGAGTGCAACTGGCGGCCGCGTGGCGTCGGGCTGGCGGTGTCGGCGCCCTCCTGACTGCATGCGCGCTGCGGTGGCTGACCGCGGATGCGCAGGCGGTCGCCGTCCACCCCTTCCCGTTCGAGCTGGGCGAGCACCCGACGGAAGCCCCAGGCTTCGCAGAAGCACTGGCGGGCGTTCGCCGGACTTGGGCATCGCTTGGCTTCTCGCCAACCCGCATCAACCAGGACGTCTGGGTGATCCCCGCGCGGGGAAGGCCGGTTCTTCTTCACGATGATGGCCGCCTTCGCCGAGCTCGAGCGCGACATGAACCAGGAGCGGACCCTCGCCGGCCTGGCCGCCGCCAAGGCGCAGGGCCGGGTCGGCGGCCCCCGTCGGTGATGGACGCCGACAAACTCGCCGCTGCCAGGGCGCGCGCCGCGCGCGGGGAGTCCCCCACGGACATCGCGCGCCCGCTCGGGGTCTCCCGCGCGACCGTCTACCGGCACCTGGCGGCCACCGAGGCTTCGGCCGGCTGACGCCGCACATAGGTCGACCGGAGGTACCGATGGCACTGGACCCGTACTGGGAGTGGTTCGAGGCGACCCTGAAGGCGCCCGAGCGCGCCGTCGGCGGCGAGCCCTGCCGGATCTGCAGCGAGCCGGTCCCGGCGAAGGCACCGTGGAAGTACCGCGACCGGCACGTGTGCTCGGCCCGCTGCAACCAGACCGCCATCCGCCGCATGAAGGCCGCCGTCAAGCGCGGCGACATCCCTGGGTACACCCCACCCGACGACCTCATCGACCGCGTCGCCGCCGAGCTGCTGCGCGACCCGCGGACCTTCGCCACCGACCCGGCCGCACCGTTCCCCTACGAGCACGCCCTGTTCCCCGTCGAGGGCGACGTCATCGAACGGCACGGCCATCGCACCGCCTACGTCCCCGTCGAGGAGGTCCCGTACGCCGGCTCGTGGGTAGAGGGGCAGGTCACCGCCTGGCTCGAGGGGCGCCCGACCGGCCGGGCGCTGGGCGTGGTGCACCTGGACACCGACGCGTGGACCGTGTGGCTCGACGACGTCATGTCCGCCCACGCCGGCTTCAGCCTCGCGCGCGTCTTCCTCGGTACCGAGTGGGAGCTCGACGCCTCCCCCGCCGGCACCGCGCTGCGCACCGAATCCGGGGCCACGGTCCACACCGGCATCGAGAAGATCGACGGGGTCATCGACGGCCGGGAGTACCGGTGGGAGGCGTGGGTGTTCTCCGCCGCCCCGCTGGCTCGCCTGTGGACCCCGGAGCGCACCGAGCTGTCCCAGCAGCGCTCCCGCATCACCCAGGCTCGGTCGTCCTACCGGGCCCGGATGCGCGCGCTCGGCGTGCTCGAGGCCGACGCCGAGCACATCGACCCGCGCGTGGTGTACGAGCGGGACGGGTGGACCTGCCAGCTGTGCGGGGAGCCGGTCGACCGGGCCGCGACCTGGCCGGACCCGTGGGTCGCGACCTTGGACCACGTGCGGGCGGTCACGCGCGGTGGCGCGCACGCCGAGGACAACGTCCAGTGCGCGCACTGGATCTGCAACCTCCTGAAGGGCAACCGGGCGTCGTGACGGCTCAGCCGCCCTGGCGCTCCTGACGGCCTCGTTCGAGCCGCTCGGCGAGCTCGAGCAGCGGGCGCATCGCGGCCCGGGCGGTCTCCCCGAGGTCGAAGCCGGACAGCAGGTCGCCTCCACCCATCCCGACCATGTAGCCGATCGTCCAGCCCTGGGCGTCCGGTGTGAACGTCACCCCGATGAGGTGCTGCTCCCCCAGGGCGATGAGCTCACCGACGGCCCCGAGGGTCTCGGCGTCGAAGATGCCGGCGTCCTCGCTCACAGCCGGGCGCCGCGCTCGTGCCAGTACAGGTCGTTGACGCACGACTCCAGGTCGAGGATCTCGCGGACGACGTCGCGGACCTCCTCGTCGGTCAGTGCGGCGACGCTGGCGGCGATGGTCCCCTCGTCCGCGACGGCCGGCGTGGAGGTCAGCCGCTCGTGCAGGGACTTGATGCGGTCGGCGAGGTCGGGGTACCACTGGCCGCCGTCGACGACGGGGGTGCGCTCCCCCTGGCTCAGGTAGGCGTTGAGCAGCCGGTCGCGCAGCGACCCCTCGCTGTCGGCGAGGCTGGTGACGGTCGCGCGGAGCTTCTCCTGCGCGTAGGTGATGTCGCCCATGGCGCCTCCTTGGTCATCGGGTCGCGCCAAGGATCTCAGGGCGCCGTGGCCGCCGCCAGGGTCAGGCCTCACCCCACGCGTAGTTGGCCGGGTCCCACCGGGCGTCCCTCGCGACGTCTCCGGCCAGGACGGGGTCGGTGAAGGCAAGCACCTCGGTCAGCTGGTCGTCGAAGTCGGCCAGGCACGCGTCCTCGTGGCGGTTGCGCCGCCGCCACGCCGACCACTTCGGCTGCGCGACGGCCCCGTACCCGGCGGTGACCGACGCCAGCGGCGCGAGCTCGACCTGCCGGTGCGCGGCGACCTCGCCAGCGGCGGCGCGGATGTCGGAGGCGGTGAACGGGTGGGTGCGGGCGAGGTTGCGCAGGTCGAGGAAGTCGCGCCATCGGGTGCTGGTGGTGCCGCGCTGCAGAACGGTGACGGCTTTCTCCGCGACGACGGTCACCAGGGGGTGCCCGAGAAGGGTGACGTCGTCGCCGAGCAGGCCGGGCAGGGTGATGGTCTGGGGTGCGGGCCAGATCGGGTCCCCGGTGGACACGTCCAGGCGCACGGCGAGCCGGGCGGTGTGCACGGTGGCGGAGACGGTGACGCGCAGCCCGGTGTACTCGTCCTCGTCGCGGATCTGCACCACGGTCACGGCCGCGGGGTCGATGACCAGGCCGTCATCGGCCGGCACGGCCGCGATCGCGTCCACCACCGTGCGCACGTGCTCGGCGTCGAGGGGGAAGTCCAGGGCCTGCATGTCGATGTCGCGGGTCGGGCGGCGCAGCGCGAACGCGGCGAGCAGCACCCCACCCTTGAGGGAGAAGTCATCCCGGTACGGGGTGCCGCCCAGCCGGTCCAGGGTCCGTTCGAGCGCGTACAAGGTCAGCACCTCTTCGGTGCTGCGGCCGGTCGCCCGGGCAAGGGCCTGCAGGCGCCGGTAGACGGTGGCGCTCACGTCAGGACGTCCAGGGCGGCGCGCAGGGGCCCGGTGGCGCGCGGGAGCTGCTCGGCGAGCTGGATCAGTCGCGCGGGCTGGGAGCCGCGCCGGTTCAGCCAGATGCGCAGGGCTTCGGTGGCGAGCTCGTACCCGTGGGTGCCGCGCAGGCGGAACGCGTCGACGATGGACCGCTCGGGCGAGTACAGGCCGATGGTCGTGTCGGTGCCGTCGATGGTGAGGGTGTCGCGGCCGAGGTCGAAGGTGGCCGGGTCGAAGTAGTGCCAGGTGACTGGCGCGGTCGTGGCCGGCCCGGTGCGTCCGCGGGGCAGGGCGATGTCGATGCGGGCCGGGATGGTGTCGGTAAGCCCGTGCCGGGCGAGCGCGGAGGCGAGGCAGATGGTGGCCTGGCGGGCGCGGGTGGCGATCTCGAGGAGGTCGAGGTCGGCGGCGGGCGCGTCGGCGCGCCGGTACAGGCCGCGGCCGACAGTCTCCAGCTGCCCGGCGTCGCGCAGGCGGTACAGGGTGCGGGAGCTGATGCCCGCGCGGGCGGCGTCGGTCTGGCGGAAGGTCCCTGCGGGCAGGCGCTCGAGCGCGGACATGCGGACCTCCTCCTGGTATGCGCCTAATACCGACGACAGATAAGCCTACCTGTCGTCGGTATTAGGCACAAGGTTCATGGGGCGGTCACCGTCAGGGTCTCTAGCAGCCAGCCCCGATCCCCACCCCCACGGTGACTCGCGCGCCCGTGCATGACAAAGCGGCCGCCCCGATGGGCGGCCGCTCGCTCGAGCCAGGTCGGGCGCCCGGTGATGACCGCGTAGGTGCCGAGTCGATCGCAGAGTCGGTGAGGGCACGCTCGGCCTCGGCCCACTCCCCTGCGGGCAGTTCGCCGTCGGCAGTGAGCTGGTCAGCTCGCCACAGTCACGCGAACCCGGATGCGGTCCAGTCCTCGCCTTCGCCGACGTACGCGCGGCGTCGCCGCACCGGTCACCGGATCGTGTCGAACAAGCGCCAAGTCCGGGATTGCCGGACGCCGGGCACTTCCACCTGCCGGGCCGGGAGCGCCTCAGTACGAGGCGTTGGGCCGGATGGAGCGAAGTCACCTCACCGTGTCGATGGTCGCGGCGGGGGTGCCGTCGTCGGCGGGCCCGACCTCGAGCTGGAGTTCGACCATCCCGGTGGTGTTCTCCACGGCGAACCCGAGGACGGGGTTGGCGAGGGTGGAGGGCCGGGAGTGCACGGCCTGGGAGCGTGCCGCGGCGAGGATGCGGCTGGCGAGGGCGTCTCCGCGGGCGGTGGCGAAGTCGGCGACACGGCCGCCGCAGGCCTTCCACGCGTCGACGCCCTCACCGCGTCGTCAGCCACCTCGACTGTCGCACGACGCCGAGGACGCCGAGGACGCACGGGAGGTCCAACATCCGTCCTCGTTGTGGGTTCGCGCTGAGGGGCGGATGTGGTGACGAGGGTGCGGCGCTCACGGCCACGGCGCGAGCCAGGTTGCCGTCCGGACCGCCCAGCCGATGCCGTGATCGGGCACTTCGATGCATGGGTCGGCTGGTCGCCGGCTCCTGTGGCCGTACTGGCCGGGACAGTGATCAAGTTCCGACGGCGCGTCGCCTCCCACCGCTAGCACAGGCTGCCGCCTCGATGTGTAGCGGCAGCATCCAGAGGCGCTCCGGTCCGAGCATCACCCGCAGCAGAGCACACGCACCCGGACAAGAGAAAACCCGCCCTCAGAGAGGACGGGTGGTATGAGTGGAGGTTAGTACACCGAAGCGAGGAAGTCACATCGGTTCATGCGTCCGCGCGGGTGAGACTTCGGTCCCCACGGACCCGGCTTCGAGAGCTTGCCGATGGTCGGCGGGAGTTGCGCTGCGCGGACCTCCGCGTCGGTCAGTTGGTACCACCAGTGCGAGCCCACCCCGTCCGAGACCGCGCCCGCGAGCTTACCCGCGAGGTAGTTGCGCGAGGGGTTCACCAGTCCAACGGGGATGCGCGTCCGAGCGTGGGCAACCGGGTAGGCCAGGTCGGAGTCATTACTGATCACCACGGCCGCATCGATCCGGCCTTCGTACAGATCGATGAGCAAATGGGACGCCACGTTGACGTCAGAGCCCTTCTCCTCGCGGCGGGCGACCGAGGCGATGAACGTGGCGTTGGCTGCGTTCTGGCCGACGTCATCCTTCACCATCACGGGCCACTGCGGGTGACTCAGGATCGGCTTGTTTTTCGGGCCGGCCACGGCCAGCGGTGCGGTCGTCGTGCGGGTCACGTACTGCCCCAACGACAGCTCATCGATCGAGTTGGCGCGGGTGAGGGCACGAAGGTAGACGTCTTGTTCCCGTTGACCGACCGCGTTGTCAGCACCGCTGATCCGGGCGGTGCAGTAGACGACGCGTTCGACTGTGGCACCCGGCCACTCGGGACGAGCCGCGACGAGCGCCGTGACGAGCGCGCGCAGATCTAGCCACCGCCAACCAGCTGTCGAGCGCCCACACAGTCCACGAGCCCCGTAGTAGAGGTTGAACCCGTCGATGTACACGCCCACCCGCATGGCTCGCACGATAGCGAAGGTGGGAGCGCAAGCGCGGGCACCGAAGTGCGGTCTCGGTCGCGTTCGCGCCTCGAACCACTCCCTCGGACGGCCCGTGCCCACCTGACGACGATTCAGACGCGCAAGTGAGACGCCTGCTCGGCGTCCAGGACGCGGCGCGGCTGCTGGATGACGCCACACCCGGGACCGTCGACGGCACCGCGGGCGTCACGGCGCCGCCGACGCGTTCGGAGCGCTCACAGTGGCCGGTCGGCTGCAGTCCAGCTTGCTGGGCTCACGCCTCGCGTCCGTCCCCATCGACGTGGTCTTCCACTCCCCCTTCCCCTGTGCCGCGGCAAGCGCTCGCGAGCTCGCTCAGCACCCGTCCGGCGTCCCCGTTGCCGAGGCCGCCGAGTTGGTCGACCACATCCCGTTCGTCCCGGCACCCGCCGACACCCCTCACGCCTGGACGAGGTTCCTCGACGGCTACGACGAGGCAGAGGCCGCCGCCGTCACGGCGATCGCCTCGGCCGAGAGCGCGCCGGCGAGCCCGCCGGCGCGCCCCTCGCGCCTGACGCGACGGCCGGTCAGCGCCCAAGGGTTGAGGGAGACGGCGACGTAAGTGGTGGGTTCGTGGTGGGCCGCTCCAGCTACCTGGATAGGACGAAGGCCCCCGACCAAGCGCTTCCGCTGGTCAGGGGCCTTCGATCTGTGCGCCCGAAGGGATTCGAACCCCCAACCTTCTGATCCGTAGTCAGATGCTCTATCCGTTGAGCTACGGGCGCGTGGCCATGAGGGCCGCAGACGAGGATACATGCCCGGAGACCCGGACCCCAACCGCGATCACGAAACGGTCCACCTGGCACCCCCGCAGGCGACGGACGCCGCCGCCCGGGTGAGGATGGTGACCATGCTCCTCGCAGATCGTTACGAGCTCGTGGACCGGATCGGGTCCGGTGCCATGGCCGCCGTATGGGCCGGCCGGGACACCCTGCTCGAGCGCCGCGTGGCCGTGAAGGTCGTGGACCTGGCCGCCACGACGGACCCGACCTTCGGCGAGCGCCTGCGCCGCGAGGCGGTCGCGACGGCGTCGCTCTCGCACCCCGACATCGTCACCGTCTACGACGCCGGGCTCGACGGCCGCACGGCGTACGTGGTCATGACGCTCGTCGACGGCCTCGACCTCGCCCACGTCGTCGCCGACCGCGGTCCGCTGCCCGTCACCGAGGCCGCCCGGGTGGGTGCGCGCGTCGCCGGCGCGCTCGCCGCTGCGCACGAGGCCGGCATCGTGCACCGGGACGTCAAGCCCGCGAACGTGCTGCTGCACGGGCCCGACGACCGGGACGTCACGGTCGTGGACTTCGGCATCGCCGCGATGACGGGCGCGCAGACCGGCCTCACGGCTGCGGGGACGATCATCGGCACCGCGCAGTACATGTCGCCCGAACAGGCGTCCGGCAAGACCGCCACGCCCGCCAGCGACGTCTACGCGCTCGGCTGCCTGCTCACGACCCTCCTCACCGGCGCGCCGCCGTTCGAGGCCCGCGTCCCGGTGGACGTGCTCCGCAAGCACCTCCACGACGCTCCGGAGCCGTTGCGCCGACGGCGGGCCGACATCCCTGTGGCGATGGAGACGCTCGTCGCGGACATGCTCGCGAAGGAGCCTGAGCGGCGTCCGACGGCCGCGCAGGTCCAGGCCGCCCTGCTCGCCGAGGTCCCGCCCGACGTCGCCGCGACGGTCCCGCGCGTGACGTCGCTCGCGGGGGCGGCCGGAGGCGTCGGGGCTGCCGCGGGCGTGGGGGCCGCAGCTCCGGTG
>JAEYXM010000198.1 GCA_023428465.1 Actinomycetes bacterium | reverse complement strand
GCTCCGGTGCGGGGGCGGCGGGCGGCTGCACGGGCTGCGCGACGGGCGCCGGCACGATGGGCTGCCCGGCGCTGCGCGGGGCAGCGTACGGGGCTGAGGACGGCGGCGTCGGCCCGACGGGAGCCGGCCCACCGGACTGGGCGGCCGCGGCTGCCGCCGCGCGCTCCCGCAGCTCACGGCGCGACAGGGTCACGGCCGGCACCGGGGCGCTCGGCGTCGGCGTGGCTATGCCGCCCGTCTCGCCCGCAAGGCGACGGCGTTCTTCCTCGCGACGACGGCGGCGCTCGCCCATTTCCGCGTTCTGCTCAGACATCCCTACCTCGATACAGCTGATGCTTGGCGATGTACTGCACGACCCCGTCGGGGACGAGGTACCACACGGGCTCGCCCGCGCGGGCCCGCTCCCGGCAGTCCGTCGACGAGATGGCCAGGGCCGGAACCTCGAGGACGGACACCGCACCCTCCGGCAGCCCGGTCACGGACATGGTGTGCCCCGGCCGCGTCACCGCGACGAAGTGCGCCATGTCCCAGAGGGAGTCGACGTCCTTCCACGTGAGGATCTGCTCCACGGCGTCGGCACCCGTGATGAAGTACAGATCGGCATCGGGGCGCTGCGACTTCAGGTCCCGCAGGGTGTCGACCGTGTACGTCAGGCCGGGCCGGTCGATGTCGACACGCGACACGGTGAACCGGGGGTTCGACGCGGTCGCGATGACGGTCATGAGGTACCGGTGCTCTGCGGGCGTGACGGCGGGGTGCTGCTTGAACGCCGGGCGGCCCGTCGGGACGAAGACCACCTCGTCCAGGTCGAGCTCGGCGGCCGCCTCACTGGCGGCGACGAGGTGGCCGTGGTGGATGGGATCGAACGTCCCACCCATCACACCGATCCTCGACCGTGTCACCGCCATGCGTGCGTCCGTCCTCCGTCGTCCTCGTCGTCGGCGGTTGCCGACGCCACAGCCCTCAGTCGCATCCTCAGTCGCGGTCGCCGACGTTGCGGAACGCGTACGCCACGAGAAGCAGCGCCACGAGCGCTCCGAACGCGATCAGACCCACACCGACGGGCGACAGACCCGACTGGACTTCTTCGGCGAGTGACACGTCGACCTCCTGCACCATTGCGGCACGTCGGGGACACGGCGGACGTACCAGTGTCGCACGGACCACACCTGCACAGGCACAGCCCCACCCGGGCCAAAACGTGCACAACGGTCGATTCGGGCAGGTCGATCCCGGGTGATCGTCCGATCACCCGGGCCGGACGACGTCAGGCCCGCACGTGCCCGTCGCCGTTCACGATCCAGGTCGTCGTCGTGAGCTCGCCCAGGCCCATCGGGCCTCGGGCGTGCATCTTCTGCGTCGAGATCCCGATCTCCGCGCCGAGCCCGAACTGCCCGCCGTCGGTGAACCGCGTCGAGGCGTTGATCATGATCGCGGCCGAGTCCAGGCCCCGCACGAAGCGCTCCGACGCCGCGAGGTCGGCCGTCACGATCGCCTCCGTGTGGCCCGAGGTCCACGTCCGGATGTGCTCGATCGCCGCGTCGATGTCGTCGACCACGCGCACCGCGAGGTCCATCGAGAGGTACTCCGTCGCCCAGTCCTCCTCCGTCGCGGGCACCACCGCGACGCCGTCGGGCGCGAGTGCGGCCGCCCGCTCGTCGGCGTGGAGCGTGACCCCCGCCGCCGCGAGGCCCGCCAGGACGGCGGGCAGCACGCGAGGGGCGGCGTCGGCGTGCACGAGGAGTGTCTCGGCGGCGTTGCAGACACCGACGCGCTGAGTCTTGGAGTTCATGACGATGTCGACGGCCATCGACGTGTCGGCCGATGCGTCCAGGTAGACGTGGCAGTTACCGACGCCTGTCTCCACGACAGGTACGGACGCCTCCCGGACCACCGTCTGGATGAGGTCGGCGCCGCCCCGCGGGACCAGCAGGTCCACCAGGCCTCGCGCGTGCATGAGCGCGACGGCGCCGGCACGCCCGTACGGGTCGATCGACTGGACCGCGTCCGCCGGCAACCCCACGCGGACCAGTGCCTCACCCAGCACCTCCACGATGACCGCGTTCGAGCTCGCCGCGGCCGATCCGCCACGCAGGATCGCGGCGTTGCCGCTCTTGAGCGCCAGTCCGGCCGCGTCGACGGTCACGTTGGGCCGCGCCTCGTAGATCATGCCGACCACGCCCATCGGCACCCGAACCTGCCGCAGCCGCAGGCCGTTGGGCAGGGTCGAGCCGCGGACCACCTCGCCCACCGGGTCCGGCAGGCCCGCGACCTCCCGCAACGCATCCGCGATGCCCGCGATCCGCTCCGGCGTGAGCGTCAGCCGGTCCAGGAGGCCGGCGGCCATCCCGCCGTCACGGCCGCGCGCCACGTCGTCGGCGTTGGCCGCCACGATGCGCTCGGCGTTCGCGACCAGCGCGTCCGCCATCGCGTGCAGCGCCGCGTCCTTCGTCGCCCGGGTCGCTCCCGCGAGGGCGCGCGCAGCGACGCGGGCGCGCCGCGCGATGTCGAAGACGGCCTCGCGGACCTCGTCGTCCCCCGAGGCTGCGGGCTGGGTCGGTGCGTCCTTGGCCGGTGCCGCGGCGTGGTCGATGCTCGTCATGCCCGAAGGATAGGCACTACCGCTTCGCGGCCACGACCACCAGGTCGTCACGGTGGACGACCTCGCGGTCGTACCCTTCGCCGAGCCGCTCGCGCAGCTCACGCGTGGAGCGCCCGAGGAGCTCCGGCAGCTCCGTCGACCCGTACGCGACGAGCCCACGCGCCACGACGTCGCCCGCGGCGGAGACGAGCTCGACGGGGTCGCCCGCGTCGAAGTCGCCCTCGACGGCCACGATGCCGGCCGGCAGCAGGGACTTGCGACGTTCGACGACCGCCCGCACCGCGCCGTCGTCCAGCACGACGCGCCCGCGCGTGCTCGCGGCGTGCTGCAGCCAGAGCATGCGCGCCGGCCGACGCCGCCCGGTCGCGAGGAACCAGGTGCCCACGGGCTCGCCCGCGAGCGCGGCCCCGACCTGCGCGGCGCTCGTCAGCACGACCGGGATGCCCGACCCGGTCGCGATCGCGACGGACGACAGCTTGGTCACCATGCCGCCCGTGCCGACCGAGCTGCCCGAGCCGCCGATCTCCACGTCAGCCAGGTCAGCCGGCCCGCGGACCACGCTGACCCGCTTCGATCCCGGGCGCGACGGCGGACCGTCGTAGAGCGCGTCGACGTCGCTGAGCAGGATCATGGCGTCGGCGCGCACGAGGTGCGAGACGAGCGCGGCGAGGCGGTCGTTGTCCCCGAAGCGCAGCTCGTGGGTTGCGACGACGTCGTTCTCGTTGATGACCGGCACGACGCCGAGCGCGAGCAGCCGCTCGAGTGCCCGGCTGGCGTTGCGGTAGTGCGTGCGGCGGACCGTGTCCTCCGACGTGAGGAGCACCTGGCCGACGCGCAGGCCGTGGTAGGCGAAGGCCTCGGTGTACCGCGCGACGAGCAGCCCCTGGCCGACCGACGCGGTCGCCTGCGCCGTCGCGAGGTCGCGGGGTCGCCCGGAGAGCCCGAGCGGCGTGATCCCGGCCGCGATCGCACCCGACGTGACGAGCACGACCTGCCCGCCGGCGAGGCGGCGCTCGGCGAGGACGGCCACGAGGCTGCGGAGGGCCGCGACGTCCAGGCGGCCGTCATCGCCCGTGAGCGACGACGACCCCACCTTCACGACGACGCGGTGCGCGGTGCCGACCGCACGGCGGTCGGCGAGAGAGGGGGTCACGGCGGCCATTCTCGCGCGCCGGGGCTCCGCGGGTCGGGAGGGCTCGCCCTGTGGGCGGGCGTCAGCGCTCCCCCGACGGGTCCGTCCAGTGCCCCGACTCGCGCTCGGTCCACAGCTCGGCGCGGGCCTCGGCCTTGGCGTCCATGCGCTCCTTGTGGTCGCGGCGCCGCTCCGCGCGGCTGGGGCGGTCGGAGTCCGCGAGGCGCGGGTCGCTGCCCCTCGAGCCCAGGAGCTCCGCGCCCGTCGTGAGCGTCGGCTCCCAGTCGAAGACGACCGCGTCCGGGCCGTCGCCGATGACGACCTCCGCACCCGGCGTCGCGCCCGCGGCGAAGAGCTGGTCCTCCACGCCCAGGCGGGCGAGCCGGTCCGCGAGGTAGCCGACGGCCTCGTCGTTGCGGAAGTCCGTCTGGCGGACCCAGCGCTCCGGCTTCGAGCCGCGCACCTGGAACCAGACCTTCTCCCCCGACTCGCGCCGGGTGACCGTGAAGCCCGCCTCGTCGACGGCGCGGGGCCGCAGGACGATCCGCTCGGGCACGACCGTCGGTGCCGCGGCGCGCGCCTGCTCGACGAGTGCGGCCAGCGCGAACGACAGCGGTCGCAGGCCCTCGTGGCTGGCCGCCGAGACCTCGTGCACGGCGAGGCCGCGGCTCTCGAGCTCGGGGCGCACGAGCTCGGCGAGGTCCCGGGCCTCCGGCACGTCCACCTTGTTCAGGACGACGAGGCGCGGTCGCTCACCGAGCGGTACCTCGCCGCCCGCGACCAGGTCGGCCGCGTAGGCCGACAGCTCGGCCTCGATGACGTCCAGGTCGCTGAGCGGGTCCCGGCCGGGTTCGAGCGTCGCGCAGTCCAGCACATGCACGATGACCGCGCACCGCTCGATGTGCCGCAGGAACTCCAGCCCCAGGCCCTTGCCCTCGCTCGCGCCCGGGATGAGCCCCGGCACGTCGGCGACGGTGAAGCGGTGCTCCCCCGCCTGGACGACGCCGAGGTTGGGCACCAGGGTCGTGAACGGGTAGTCCGCGATCTTCGGACGGGCCGCCGACATCGCCGCGATCAGGCTCGACTTGCCCGCGCTCGGGAACCCGACGAGCGCGACATCGGCGATGGTCTTGAGCTCCAGGACGACGTCGGCCTGCTCGCCCGGCTCGCCGAGGAGCGCGAAGCCCGGCGCCTTGCGCTTCGGGGAGGCGAGCTTGGCGTTGCCGAGACCTCCCCGACCGCCCGCCGCGATGACGTACCGCGTCCCCGCGCCCACGAGGTCGACGAGCACCTCGCCGCCGGTCGTCTTCACGACGGTGCCGTCCGGGACGCGGAGCACGACGTCAGCCCCCTTCGCCCCGTCGCGGTCGTCACCCATGCCGCCGGTGCCGTTCTGCGCGTGCCGGTGCGGGGAGTGGTGGAACTCCAGGAGCGTGGTGACCTGCGGGTCGACCTCCAGGACGACGTCGCCGCCGTTGCCACCGTCACCGCCGTCGGGGCCGGCAAGGGGCTTGAACTTCTCGCGGCGGATGGACGCGCAGCCGTGCCCGCCGTCACCGCCCGAAGCGTGCAGGACGACGCGGTCGACGAACGTCGCCACAGCTCACCTCCGGTTGTTCAGCAGATCGGTTCAGGGGGTCGGGTCCCGCGGATCAGTATCCGCGGGTGGGTAGCGCGAAGGGGCGCCCCCCCCCCCCGGGCGCCCCCGCGCCCCCCCCCCACGCTCAGGGTGCACGGCCTCACGCAACGCCGGATCACCGCGCGGGCGCGGGCTCGCTCACGGGCGACCGCTGGGCCGGGATCACCC
>JAEYXM010000098.1 GCA_023428465.1 Actinomycetes bacterium | reverse complement strand
CCCGGGGTGTCGGCCGCGGCCGGCAGCGGGGGGACCGGCGTGCCGGGGGCCGGCAGGTCGAAGGGCTCGGCGGTCATCGCGCGCTCGCGGGCGAGGGCGCCCTCGATGCCCGAGGGGGTGACCCAGGGGCTCGCCTCGGCATCGTCCCCGCTCTCCGGGGTCCGCACCGGGGCCGACGGCGGGTACGGGCGCGGGGCGGCGTGGCTGCCACCGGTCGAAGGCGCGGGCTCCGGTGCAGGCATCGGCTCGGGTGCACCCGGAGGTGCCGGCATCGGCTCGGGCGCCGGCGCGGACTCGGACGCGGGAACCGGCTCGGGTGCCGGCGCGAGGCCCGGGTTCGGAGCAGGGGCGAAGGTCGGTGCCGGATCGGGCGGCGACAGGGGCTCGGGCGGCGACAGGGGCTCGGGCCCGACGGTGGGGGCGGGCGGGGGCGGGGTCTCGTCGCGACGATCGTCCGGGGGGTTGGACATGGCTCCTCCTGACCGTGTGGTCTTCGCCCTCAACGTAGCGCCGCGACCTGTGCCGCGCGCGAGGTCGTGATCACGACCCGGACGACTGTCATCCGGCCATTTCATGCACGGTGACCTGCGGTTCTTCACCCATCCCATGACTTACGTCCCCTGATTTCTCCGACGATCACGTAGACGATTGCCGGGACAAACTCGGGATCGAGGGCCGCGAAAGGACCCCCTGATGAACCTGCTCGACCGCGCGCACACCGTGGCGGCACCCGGCTACAACCGCTGGCTCGTGCCGCCGGCCGCCCTCGCCGTCCACCTCTCGATCGGTCAGGTCTACGCGTTCTCGGTGCTCAAGGAGCCGCTCATCGAGCGCTTCTTCCCCGAGACCGGCGTCGGGACCCCCATCGCGGTCATCTTCTCGATCGCCATCGTCATGCTCGGCCTGTCGGCCGCCTTCGGCGGTGTGTGGATGGAGCGCAACGGCCCCCGCAAGGCGATGGTCCTGTCGGCCCTGTGCTGGGTCACGGGCTTCGGCGTCGCCGCGCTCGGCGTCCACCTCGGGCTGCTGTGGCTCGTCTACGTGGGCTACGGCGTCATCGGCGGCGCCGGCCTCGGCATCGGCTACATCTCGCCGGTGTCCGCCCTCATCAAGTGGTTCCCCGACCGTCCCGGCCTGGCCACCGGCCTGGCGATCATGGGCTTCGGCGGTGGCGCGCTCGTCGCGGCCCCGCTGACCCAGCTCCTGCTCGGCGCCTACGCCGCCGACCCGGTCGACGCGCTCGTCCCGACGCTGCTGACCCTCGCCGGCATCTACGCCGTCCTCATGCTCGCCGGCGCGGTCGTCATCCGCGTCCCGGCCGCCGACTGGCTGCCCGAGGGCTACGTGCCCGCGAAGCGCTCGACCGGCATGCAGACCCACGCGGACGTCAAGGTCCGCAACGCCGTCCGCACGCCGCAGTTCTACCTGCTCTGGACCGTCCTGTTCGTCAACGTCACCGCGGGCATCGGCATCCTCGAGGACGCCAAGCCCATGATCATGGACTTCTTCCCGAACACCGTGACCGAGGCCACCGCGACCGGGTTCGTCGGGCTGCTGTCCCTGGCCAACATGGGCGGCCGCTTCGGCTGGTCCACCCTGTCGGACCGGCTGGGCCGCCAGCGCACCTACGTCATGTACCTCGGCGTCGGCGCGCTGCTCTACGCCACCCTGTCGGTGGTCGGCAGCAGCTCCACCGCCCTGTTCGTGACGCTGACGTTCCTCATCGTGTCCTTCTACGGCGGCGGCTTCGCGACGATCCCGGCCTACCTCAAGGACCTGTTCGGCAAGCTCGAGGTCGGCGCCATCCACGGCCGTCTCCTCACGGCATGGTCCGCGGCAGGCATCGCCGGCCCGCTCATCGTCAACACGATCGTCGACGGGCGCCGCGAAGCCGGCGTCGAGGGCGCCGAGCTCTACATCCCGTCGATGGTCGTGATGGCCGCCCTCCTCGTGGTCGGGTTCGTGGCCAACGCCCTGGTCCGCCCCGTGAAGGCCACGCACCACGAACCGATCGACCCGCTGCTCGCCGCGGAGGTCGAGGAGTCCCTCGCCGCCGTCGAGCTCACCCCCGCCAGCCCCGCAGCGAAGGAGTCCTGACATGACCGCGACCCTGAGTGCCGCCGAGACGGCCGAGACCACCGCGACCACCACCCGGGCCGCCGACGAGGTCGCCGCCCCCGCCGCCGGGCGGGTCACCGTGATGGCCGTCGCCCTGTGGGCCGTCGTCGGGTCCCTGCTGGCCTACGGCATCGCGATGACCGTGATCAAGGCGTCCGCCCTCTTCGGCTGACCCTGCACCGCTCTGCCGGCCCCGAGCGTCGGGCCGGTGCCCGTCGGGCTGTAGTGGGACCGCCCCCCTTTCGCCGGTTCCGCTACAGCCCGACGTCGTCCCCGGCGTCGGGCGAACCGGCGCGGGCCGCGCGCTCCACGGCCGCGGCGACCCGGGTGGTCACCTCCGGGTGGAAGACGCTCGGCACGATGTACGCCGGGTTCAGCTCCTCCGGCGTCACGACGCCTGCGAGGGCCCGGGCCGCGGCCAGGAGCAGCCCGGTCGTGACCGTGTGCGACCGCGCGTCCAGCAGCCCCCGGAACACCCCCGGGAACGCGAGCACGTTGTTGATCTGGTTCGCGAAGTCCGAGCGTCCCGTGCCCACGATCGCGGCATGCCGGGCGGCTGCGTCGGGGTCCACCTCGGGGCGCGGGTTGGCGAGCGCGAAGACGATCGCCCCGTCCGCCATCGTCGCGATGTCCTCGCCGGTCAGGATGTCGGGCGCCGACAAGCCGATGAGCACGTCCGCGCCGACGAGCGCGTCGCGCAGGGAACCGGTCAGTCCGCGCGGGTTGGTGGACTCCGCGCACCACCGCAGCGACGCGTCCAGCTCCGCCCTGCCGGAGTGCACGACGCCGGCCACGTCCGTCACGACGACGTCCCGCGCCCCCGCCGCGAGCAGTAGGCGCAGCACCGCCGACCCGGCGGCGCCCGCACCCGACAGGACGATGCGCACGTCCGCGATCTCCTTGCCGACGACCGTCAGCGCGTTCGTCAGGGCCGCGAGCACCACGATCGCCGTCCCGTGCTGGTCGTCGTGGAACACCGGGATGTCGAGCCGCTCGCGCAGGCGCCGCTCGACCTCGAAGCACCGCGGTGCCGAGATGTCCTCCAGGTTGATCCCCGCGAACACCGGGGCGATCGCGCAGACCGTCTCCACGATCCGGTCGACGTCCGTGGTGTCCAGCGCGATCGGGAAGGCGTCGATGCCCGCGAACCGCTTGAACAGGGCCGCCTTGCCCTCCATGACCGGCAGAGCCGCGAGCGGCCCGATGTCGCCCAGCCCCAGCACCGCCGTGCCGTCGGTGACCACCGCGATCGTGTTGCGCTTGATCGTCAGGTTGCGCGCGTCGTCGGGCCGGGCCGCGATCGCCTCGCAGACCCGCGCGACCCCCGGCGTGTAGAGCATCGACAGGTCGTCGCGCGTGCGGATCGGCACCTTCGGCTCGATCGACAGCTTGCCGCCCAGGTGCATGAGGAACGTCCGGTCGCTGACCCGCTCCACGACCACGCCGTCCAGGCCGCGCAGGCGCTCCACGACCTCCGCGGCGTGCTCCTCGCCGCGCGTCGCACACGTCACGTCCAAGCCGATGCGCTCGGGGCCCGACGTCGTCACGTCCAGTGCGGTGACGATCCCGCCGGCGTGCTCGATGGCGGTCGTGACCTCGCTCACCGCCGTCGGCCTCGCGCGGACGCCCAGGCGGACGGTGATCGAGGAGGACACGCTCGGGGTCGCACTCATGCCCCATTGTGGCCCGCCTGTCCCGGCTCGGGCGGGTCCGGCCGTCGCCCACCCGGCGGGTCGCGCGCACGCAGGGCCCGCTTACCCTGGACGCGTGGCCCACCCCCTGGAGCCGCTCATGCCTCACGTGGCGGACGCGGTCGTCGACGCGCGCAGGGCCTGCGATGCGCTCGCCCGCCAGCCCGCCCTCAGCCGGACCCTGCCCCCGCTGCAGGCCGAGGCATCGCTGCGCGCTGCGCAGGCGGGGCTCGCGCTCGACGGCGTCCGCCTCGCTCTCGACACCGTGCGCGACGTCGCCCGGGGGCTCGCAGCCCCGCCGCCCGGCCCGACGGGCACGATGGTCGTCGGCGCGCTGCGCCTCGCCGCCGACGTGCAGCGGGAGGTCGCGGCCAGCGGGGAGTGGCTGCCCACCGGGCACCAGCCCCTGCCGCAGCGGCTCGCCCACTGGCACGCCACGGTGTCGGCCGGCCTGGGCGCCGGCGTGCCCGGCCGGCTCCGCGAGCACGAGCAGCCCGGGGACCTGCGCGGGCTCGGCGACGCGCCCGTCGGCGCGGAGCTCTCCCAGCGCATGGCCGGTCTCGCCGCCCTCGTCGCGCAGCCCCTGACGCCGAGCGTCTCGGGGCTCGTCGTCGCCGCCGTCGTGCACGGTGAGCTGCTCGCGATGCGGCCGTTCGCGCACAGCAACGGGGCCGTGGCACGCGCCGTCCTGCGCTGGCAGATCGGCACGCTCGGGGTGGACCGGACGGCCACGGTCGCCCCCGAGGTCGTGTGGGCCGACGCCCCGGACCGGTACGTCTCGGCCGCCGCCGGGTACGCCACGGGCGAGTGGCCGCGCGTCGTCGCGTGGGTGCGGACCGTCGCGTCCGCCGTCCTGCGCGGGGCCGACCTCGCGCTCGACCTCGCGCAGGACGCCGCGCACTTCTAGGCGCGCGCCTGGCCGCGTACCCCCGGGCGCGGGCTCCGGGCGAATCTGCGCGCCCATTCCCCCCACGAAATCGTCCCACCTGGGTCTGAAGTCCGAAGTCGGGCCCTGATGCCCCCCCTACCGTGACCTTGTTGCCGACGTCGGCACCACCCTCTGCGCAGAGGGGCGGCCAGGTTCTCGTGCCGCGGCGTGTACGAGAGCACGACATGGAGGTCTGCGTGCGCGAGCTTTCGGAGAACGACCGCGTCACCGTCAAGGTGAACGACCGGGAGATCGAGGCCCATGGTGGCCTGTCGATCCTGGAGTCGCTGGTCATGGAGGGGATCGAGATCCCCTCGCTGTGTCACGACATCCGCCTGGAGCGGTCCAACGGCAACTGCGGCCTGTGCGTCGTCGAGGTCGGCGAGGACAACCCGCGGGACGTCAAGGCGTGCGTCACCCCCATCCAGGCGGGCATGACGATCACGACCCACTCCGAGCGTCTGGAGGAGTACCGCAAGGTGCGCCTCGAGCAGATGCTCTGCGACCACAACGCGGACTGCGTCGCCCCGTGCGAGCAGACCTGCCCCGCGAACATCGAGATCCAGACGTACCTGTCGCACGTCGCGGACGGCAACTACGCCGCCGCGCTGCGCGTCATCAAGGACCGCAACCCGTTCCCCTCGGTCTGCGGCCGCGTCTGTCCGCACCCCTGTGAGGCGGCCTGCCGCCGCAACCTCGTCGACGAGCCCGTCGCCATCAACTACGTCAAGCGCTTCGCCTCCGACTGGGACATGGCCCAGGACGAGCAGTGGGCGCCGCGCGTCGCCGAACCCACCGGGAAGCGGATCGCCGTCATCGGCGCCGGCCCGTCGGGTCTGTCGACCGCGTACTACAGCGCCATCAACGGCCACACGGTCACGGTCTTCGAGAAGCAGGACTACGCCGGCGGCATGATGCGCTACGGGATCCCCGAGTACCGCCTCCCCAAGGCCACGCTCGATGCCGAGATCCAGCTCATGAAGGACCTGGGCGTCCAGATCGTCACCGGCAAGGCGCTCGGCACGCACCTCAGCCTCGACGAGCTCCGCCGCGACTTCGACGCCGTCTACCTGGCCATCGGCTCGTGGCGCGCCTCGCCCCTGCGGATCGACGGCGAGCACCTCGAGGGCGTCGAGCTCGGCATCGACTACCTGCGCCACGTCACCAAGGGCGCGCACGTCGACCTGGGCGACACCGTCGTCGTCATCGGTGGTGGCAACACGGCCATCGACTGCGCTCGCACCGCCCTGCGCATGGGCGCCAAGAACGTCAAGCTCGTCTACCGCCGCACGCGCGACGAGATGCCGGCCGAGCCGTTCGAGGTCGAGGAGGCGCTGCACGAGGGGATCGAGATGATCTTCCTCACGGCGCCCACCAAGATCACGATGGCAGAGGGCCGCAAGCAGCTGCACTGCGTGCGCATGGAGCTCGGCGAGCCCGACCGCTCCGGCCGCCGTCGTCCCGTCATGGTCGAGGGCAGCGACTTCGTCATCGACGCCGACTACGTCATCGGTGCGATCGGCCAGACGACGGACACCACGTTCCTCTACAACGACCTGCCGGTCCGCCTCAACAAGTGGGGCGACATCGACGTCGACGGTCACACCATGCAGTCGTCGGAGCAGAAGATCTTCTCCGGTGGTGACTGCGTGACCGGTCCGGCGACCGTCATCCAGGCCGTGGCCGCCGGGCGCCGTGCCGCCCGCGCGATCGACGAGTTCGTGATGCGCGGCTACGTCCGCCCGTCGGCGGAGGACTACGCCTGCAGCCGCGGGACGCTCGAGGACCTCCCGCAGGCGGAGTTCGCCGACTTCCCGAACCTGGCGCGCGAGCGGATGAACGCCCTCGCCGTCGACGACCGGATCCACAGCTTCGTCGAGGTCGAGAAGGGCCTCACGGAGGAGCAGGCCCGGGCCGAGGCGGCCCGCTGCCTCAAGTGCGGCTGCTCGAAGCAGAACCACTGCGCCCTGCGCAACGAGGCCAGCTCGCACGGCGTGCAGTTCGCGACGCCGCTGCACATCCGGCCGTACACCCCGATCGTCGAGGACCACCCGTTCATCGTCCGCGACAACAACAAGTGCATCTCCTGCGGCCGCTGCGTCGCCGCATGCGCCGAGATCGAGGGCGTCGGCGTCCTGGCGTACCAGTTCCACGAGGGTCGCCTGACGGTCGGCACGCACAACGGCGAGCCGCTCTCGATGACCGACTGCGTCTCCTGCGGCCAGTGCGTGCGGGCGTGCCCGTGCGGTGCGCTGGACTACAAGCGCGAGCGTGGCGACGTCTTCACGGCGATCAACGACTCCTCGAAGGTCGTCGTCGGGTTCGTCGCGCCGGCCGTGCGGACCGTCATCGCGGAGGAGTACGACCTCACCGTCGAGCAGGCCTCCGGCTTCATCGCGGGCCTCATGCGCAAGGTCGGGTTCGACAAGGTCTTCGACTTCACCTTCTCCGCCGACCTCACGATCATGGAGGAGACCACCGAGTTCCTGAACCGGGTGGGCACCGACGGCGTCATGCCGCAGTTCACGTCCTGCTGCCCCGGCTGGGTCAACCTGGTGGAGCGTCGCTACCCCGAGCTGATCCCGCACCTGTCGAGCTGCAAGTCGCCGCAGCAGATGATGGGCTCGACGGTGAAGAACCACTTCGCCCAGCAGGCAGGCATCAGCCTCGACGACCTGTACGTCGTCTCGATCGTCCCCTGCATGGCCAAGAAGTACGAGGCCGCTCGTCCGGAGTTCGCCCCCGAGGGCATCCGGGACGTCGACGCCGTGCTCACGACCACCGAGTTCCTCGAGATGGTCGAGATGCTCCACCTCAAGCCGCAGGACATCGAGCCCATGGAGTTCGACGAGCCGTACCGCCGCGTCACCGGCGCGGGCGTCCTCTTCGGTGCCTCGGGCGGTGTGGCCGAGGCCGCGCTGCGCATGGCCGTCGAGAAGCTCACGGGCGAGCCGGTCGCCGACGTCGACTTCGAGGAGGTGCGCGGCTTCGAGGGCATCAAGGAGGCCACGTACGAGGCGGGCGGCACCAAGGTGCGCGTCGCGGTCATCTCCGGCCTCAACAACGTCGCCGCCGTCGCCAAGCGGATCGCGGCGGGCGACGACGTCGGCTACGACCTCATCGAGGTCATGGCCTGCCCTGGCGGCTGCATCAACGGTGCCGGCCACCCGGTGCCCGACTTCGTCGGCAAGATGTCCGCCCGGCAGAACCTGCTCGTCGACATCGACAAGAGCTCCACGTACCGCAAGTCGCAGGAGAACCCGGACATCCTCCGGCTCTACGACGAGTACTACGGCGAGCCCAACTCGGAGCGGGCCCACCACCTGCTCCACACGAGCTACGCCCCGTTCCGCGACTGACGGACGGACTCACGGCGAGGGCCCCGGCGCGACTGCGCCGGGGCCCTCGCCGTGGTGCGGGGGTGCTGACCTGCCCCGGACACGAACGACGGCGCCCCGTGCGGGACGCCGTCGTCGACAGCACAGGAGTCGAGGTATCAGGCGCTGCTCGAATCGTGCCGCAACGGGCAAGCCCGGTCGGCAGGTCCTCTCGCGGACTGGTCGCGCGTGGGTTCTCGACTTCCTCGATGTGCTGTTGTGATTCCTTTCTACGCTACCGCGCCGGTCAGGGGAAGTGATGCGCGGCTCTTCACCCGCCCAGGGCTCTGACCTGCGAAGACACCGCGAGAGTGTCCCGGATGGCGAGAGGGAACCGCTCGCCATGTGATCGTCGTCGGGCGCGGGGGCCCGGCCCGTGGCGGGCGCTCAGGCGAGGCGACGGCGACGGTGTCGACGCACCAGGAGGATCGTCGCGACGACCCCTGCGGCGACGACCGCGATCGCGGGAACCGAGCGCTCCGGCGGCGGGAACGACGGCCGGAGCGCGACCGGTCGCACGAACGTGAGGACGTCCCAGCCGTGCTCGGCGGCCATGCGGCGCAGGGCCCGGTCGGGGTTCACGGCGAAGCCGTGGCCCACCAGGTCGAGCATCGGGGCGTCGGTCTCGGAGTCGGAGTACGCGTAGCAGTCCGCCAGGTCGTAGCCGCGTTCCGTGGCCAGCTCGGCGATCGCCGCGGCCTTGTTCTCGCCGTAGTTGTAGTAGGCCAGCTCGCCCGTGTAGCGGCCGTTCTCGATCGCCATGCGGGTCGCGATGACGTGGTCCGCGCCGAGCATCCGGGCGATCGGCTCGACGACCTCCGCGCCCGAGGCGGACACGATGACGACGTCGCGCCCGGCCGCGCGGTGGTCCTCCATGAGCGCGAGCGCCTCGGCGTAGACGGTCGGCTCGATGTGCTGGTGCAGCGTCTCGGAGACGATCTGGGAGACCTGCGCGACGTCCCAGCCCTTCACCATCGAGGACATGAACAGGCGCAGGCGCTCGGTCTGGTCGGCGTCGGCGCGGCCGAGCGTGAAGAGGAACTGGGCGTAGGCCGCGCGCAGGACGTCCCGCCGGGTGATCAGCCCGCCGGCGAAGAACGGCTTCGAGAACGCCGTGACCGACGACGTCGCGATGATCGTCTTGTCCAGGTCGAAAAAGGCGGCCGTGCGAGCCATGCCGAGCGCCTCCCTCCGTCGTCACGGTCGAGGGTAGCGGGTGGGGTGTGAGCCCCGCCGGGTGGGCCGGGGTGCTGACGGGCGGACGGCGCAGGGGCGCGCCGGGGTGCTGGCGGCTGGCGGTGGAGGGGTGCGCCGGGGTGGTGTCGGGCGTCCATGGGACGTCGTCGGGCCCGGCGTCCACAGGGCCCGACCGCGCGCCGCTCTCCACAGGCGGCGCGGTCCCGCCCGTCGCCCCGGGCCGCGGCCACCGCACCCTGGTCTGCGCGACGGGCGTGGGGTGGCGGGCGGTGCGCGGGATGAGTGCGGGCGCGGAGGAGGCGGTGTGCGAGGCAGACGGCGTGCGGGGTTCCGGGCGGGGCGTCCGGTCGCCACGGCGACGGTGGTGGTCGGCGCCGTCGGCGGGGTGGGCACCTCCACCCTCGCGGCGCTGCTCGCCCGAGAGCGCGTGGCCGCCGGCCGCCGGGTGGCCCTGGTGGACCTCGACGTGGACCGGGGCGGCATCGACGTGCTCCTCGGGATCGAGGGGGCGGTGGGCGCGCGGTGGCCGGATCTCGCGCGGGCGCGCGGCACCCTCACGCCGGGCGACCTCGACGGGCTGCTGCCGCGCTGGCGGGGCGTGGAGGTGCTGAGCGGTGACCGGTCGGCGTCCTCGGGGTCGTGGGTGCCCGCGCGGGACGACGCGCTCGCCGGCGTGGGCGGCGGGCGGTTCGGCGACGGCGCACTCGACGCGGTGGCGGTGCCGGCGTCCCGCTCGGTGTCGGTGCCGGTGGACGCCCTGCGGGCCGTGTGGTCGGGGCTGCTCGCGTCCGGGGCCGACGTCGTCGCCGATGTCCCGGAATGCGCGCTGCGGGGCGACCCGGCGCTCGCGGACCTCGTGGCAGGTGCACGGGTGCTCGTGCTCACCGGGCAGGACGTGCTCGGGGTGGCCGGTGCCGCCGCCGTCCTGCCGTGCCTGCCGGCCGCCGCGGCGGGGCTGGTGCTGCGCCGCAGGCCGGGTG
>JAEYXM010000011.1 GCA_023428465.1 Actinomycetes bacterium | reverse complement strand
AATGGAATGGCCCCCGAGGCCGCGGGGTTGAGACCCTTCGTGCGACGAGAAGGGACCCCACGCTGAGCACCCCCGACCTGGCCGCCGAGCCCACGCGGGCGTCCATCGGCCTGCGCAGCGACCGCGGGCCGGTCCTCCTCGCGCTCATGGTGACCACGGGCCTCGTCGCGATCGACGCGAGCATCCTCGCCACCGCGATCCCCACGATCGTCGGCGACCTCGGCGGGTTCTCCTCGTTCCCGTGGCTGTTCAGCATCTACCTGCTCACGCAGGCCGTCACGGTCCCGATCTACTCGAAGATCTCCGACGTGATCGGCCGCAAGCCGGTCATCCTCATCGGCATCGGGCTGTTCGTGGTGGCCTCGCTCCTGTGCGGGCTGGCGACGTCGATGCCCGCGCTCATCGCCTTCCGCGCGCTGCAGGGCCTCGGCGCCGGCGCCGTGCAGCCGATGGCGATCACCATCGCCGGCGACATCTACTCCGTCGCGGAGCGCGCCAAGGTGCAGGGCTACATCGGGGCCGTGTGGGGTGCGTCGGCGGTGGTGGGGCCGACGCTCGGCGGCGTCTTCTCCGAGTACGTGCACTGGAGCTGGATCTTCTTCGTGAACATCCCGCTCGGCCTGGCCGCGGCATGGCTGCTCGTGTCCCGGTTCCACGAGACCGTGCACCGCCGCGAGCACCGCATCGACTGGGCCGGCGGCGCGCTGCTCATGATCGGCGCGAGCCTGCTGATCCTCGGGCTGCTCGAGGGCGGCAACGCGTGGGCGTGGGCGTCCGCGCCGAGCATCGGGGTCCTGGCCGCGGGCGTCGTCCTGCTGGTCGCGTTCGTGGCGGTCGAGCGGCGCGCACCCGAGCCCGTCCTGCCCCTGTGGGTCTACTCCCGGCGCCTCCTCGGCACGACGGCGCTGGTCGGCGTGGGCGTCGGCGTCGGGCTGACCGGCGTGACCACCTACGTGCCGACGTACCTCGAGACGCTCACCGGGGTGTCGCCGATCGTGTCCGGGCTCGCGCTCGCGACGCTCACCATCGGCTGGCCCATCGCGTCGTCGCAGGCCGGGAAGGTGTACCTGCGGGTGGGCTTCCGGACGACCGTTCTCATCGGGTCTGCCGTCGTCGTGCTCGGGGCGGTCGCGCTCGCGGCGACGTCCGGGACGCCGTCGGTCGCGACCGTCGCGGTGTGCTGCTTCGTGATGGGGCTCGGGTTCGGGTTCGTCGGTGCGCCGACCGTGATCGCCGCGCAGTCGAGCGTCGGGTGGTCGCGGCGCGGCGTCGTCACCGGGGCGAACATGTTCGCGCGGTCCATCGGCGCAGCCGTCGGGGTCGCCGCGCTCGGGGCGCTCGTCAACGCGATCATGCGTGGGGCCGACGCCGTCACGGAGCCGGGGCGCTTCAACGACGCGGCGACCGCGGTCTTCGTCGCGACCGCCGGGGTCGCCGTGGCGATGACGATCGCCGCCGCCGCCATGCCGCGCGTCGTCCACGAGGCCGCAGACGACGAGTGACCGAGTGGCGCCACCCCATCGCGCGACCGTGTGGTAGATCATGGCCACAGAGTCCCGATACAGCGGCGCCCGACGGCCGTGCGTGGGCCTACCGGCTGCAGCGGAGAGGTGATCATGGTTGATCGAGTGACCATCGAGGTCGGTGCCCAGCACACGAGCGGGCCGCTGCTGGTGACCGTCGTCGGGACGGGGGTCGACGAGGACGGGGAGTACGCGACCGTGAAGGTCGGCGCGACCCCGGACGTCACGTTCGCGCGGCTGCACATCGGCGAGGCCCAGCAGCTCCCCACCGGCCCGACCCTGCGCCTGGCGGGCATCGCGCCGCCGGGCTACCCGCCTGCGATCGCGCTCGAGATCACGCGCTGAGGATCGCCGCTCCCGGCGACCGGCACCGCGACGGGCCGCCCGCCTGACCGCGACGGGTCGCCCGCCTGTCAGCGAACCAACGCCGCCTCGATGCGGTCGACGATCGCCGCGTCCTCCGGCTCCGTCCGGGACCGGAAGCGGTGCACGACGCCGCCCGGCAGCACCAGGAACTTCTCGAAGTTCCAGGCCACCTTGCCGGCCTTGCCGTCGTCGTCGGCGGTCTGCGTGAGCTGCGCGAACAGCGGGTGCTGCGAGCGGCCGTTGACCCGGACCTTCGCGAACATCGGGAACGTGACCCCGTAGTTCAGCGAGCAGAACTCCTTGATGGAGTCCTCGTTGCCGAGCTCCTGGAGGAACTGGTTCGTCGGGAAGCCGAGCACCCACAGGCCCTGCTCGCGGTACCTGGCCCACAGCCGCTCGAGCCCCGCGTACTGCGGTGTGAAGCCGCAGCGTGACGCGACGTTCACGATCAGGCGGACGCCGGGGTAGGCGGCGAGCGTCGTGGGCTCCCCGTCGATGGTGGTCAGCGGGATCTGCTCGATGTCCATGCACGAGCAACGTGCCGTGGGCGGCCTTTCGTTCCCGGTTCGGCCGATCCTGTCGCCGGCGCCGGCCCGCGAGTCTCCACAGGCGGCGCGGGTGCACGTCGCCGTGCACAGGCGAGGCGGTCCCGATCTGCGCGGCGGGGTCGGCGGGCCGGAGGGTGGGCGCACCAACCCCCGGCCGACAAGGACCCGCGCCATGCCCGACACCCCCGACCTCGTGTTCCCCCTCCCGTGCACCACCGACGCGAGCCTGCGCGACGTCCTGACCGCGCAGCTCGCCGAGATCGACCCGCACGCCGAGCCGCCGGGCCACCTGGGCGAGCGCGGCTGGCTCCTCCACCAGGGCGTCGCGGACGTGCTGCAGCCGTTCGTGACGGCCCTGCCGCGCGACGACCACGACCTCGTCCGGTACGCGGGGCTGACGGCGTCGGCGGCCGGGGTCCTGCTGGAGACCCTCACCCCGCAGCAGCTCGCCGACCGGCAGAACGCCGCGCCGACCCTCGCCACGCTCCTGCAGGCCGCCGTCCGGCACGCCGACGACGTCGAGGTGCACGGGTACGTCGTCGGCCCGGCACGGCCCGACGAGCGCCTCACCGCCGAGGGCGTGGACGTCTACGGGCTGCCGTTCCTCGACGTCCTGCCCGACCACGGCGAGGGCTGCGAGTGCGACCGCCTGTGGGCGCTCGTCACCGAACGCCTCGAGCTCGACCCGTCCGTCTGCGGGCCGCACGAGATCGCGTTGCGCGTGAACCCGTGGCGCCCGAACGAGCCGTGCTGGCGCCTGTGGTGGGACTGAACCCCCTGGTCAGACGGTGCGCAGCTCCCTGCGTGTGAGACCGCGGCGCCAGGCCACCAGCGCGAGTCCCGCGGTGAGCCAGAGCGCGGCCAGCGCGAGGGCTCCGCCGAGGTCGGGGCCGGTGAGGGCGAGCGGCGGGGTGCCGATCCACACCACGACCCCGTCCTCGACACCGAAGCGCACCTCGTAGGTCGCCGGCGTGCCGTCGAGCGCGGTCCCCGTCGCCAGGAGGCGGTGGGTCCCGTCCTCCAGGGCCGGGAGCACACCACCCACGACGGCGGTGCCCTCCAGGCTCGCCGTCACGGACCCGACACTCCGCGGCGTGGAGTACACGGTCAGTGCCAGCTCCGAACCCGGCCGCAACCACGAACCCGACCCGCGGACCCCGAGGCCCTCGACCGGGTCACCGACCGCGCCCACGACCTGCGCGAACACCGTCGCCGGAACGCCCATGACCGTGATCGTCGCCGACGCCGACGCCGCCTCGGTCACCGCGTCACCGGCGGTCGCCCCGGTCACCGTGCACGCACCCACATTGACCATCACGACCTCGCCCGCGGCGACCGTGCACGCACCGGACCCGGTGATCGTCACCGGCAGCCCCAGGGCCGACGTCGCCGTCACCGGCAGGTGCAGGACGCCGCGCACGCTCGCCGGCAGGTCCGACAGGGTCACGACGTCGAGTCGCGGCAGGACCTGCACGGTCACCTCCAGCGGCGCCGCCGGCAGGTAGTGCTCGTCGCCCTCCTGGGTCGCCGTCACGGTGCACGGCCCGACCGCCGTCGGCGTCAGGACGCCGTCGGCCAGGGTGCACGCACCGGCGGCCTCGACGGTCACGGGCAGACCCGCGTCCGAGGTGACCGCGACGCCCTGGGTCGCGTCGTAACGCCAGTCCACCAGCGCGCCCGTCAGAGCCAGCTCCTGCGGCGCGCGACCCACGGTCGCGGACGCCGAGTCGCTCGCAGCGGCCACCTCCGCGGTGCCCTCCTGGGTCGCGGTGACCTCGCACTCGCCGACGTCGGTCATCCGCACGACCTGCTCGCCCGGGCCACCCTCGGCCACACAGGCGCCCGCAGCCGAGAACGTGATCGGCAGACCGGCGGACGACGTCGCGGTGGGGGCGACCACGTCACCGAACACCGCGTCCTCGGGCAGCGGGTCGATCGTGACGGCCTGCGCGATCTGGCCCACCGTCACCGACAGCGCGTCCGTGGACGCCGCGACGGCCGCAGTCCCGGAGTACTCCGCAACCACGCTCATCGGACCCGCGAGGTGCGTCTGCGGCGCGGACACGAAGCCCGCGCCCGGGTCGACGTCGGCCACCGGCACGCCGTCGACCGTCACCGTGAGCGTGCCCGCGGTGAGGACCGAGCTGTCGGACACATCCACGGCCGACGCGTAGACGACGAACGCCTCACCGGAGACGGGCGCCGTCGGCGCGATCGAGACCGACGTCGACGACACGACCTGCGGCACCACGGTGACGGGCCCGGCGGCGGGCGAGTCCCCGTTCGCGTTCACCGCGTGGACCCAGATCTGGTACGGCACGCCGTTCGTCAGACCGCTCAGGGTCGCGCTGGACGTCGCACTCGTCCCGCACTCGAACGGCTCACCGCCGTCCTCGGTGCAGGTCAGGACGTACCCGGTCAGGCTCCACGGGGCCGTCGGCGGGAGCCACGTCACCGTTGCGGCACCATCGGCCGGCGCCACCCCCACGTTCCGGGGG
>JAEYXM010000004.1 GCA_023428465.1 Actinomycetes bacterium | reverse complement strand
GTCGCGACCGACACCATCTGGCGCGGCGAGACGTCCATGTAGTCGATGAGCTCGCCGGGGATGTAGTCGATCTCCCCGCCCTTGGTGCGGACGAGGACACGGTCCTCCTCGAACTCGCCGTTCTCCTTGAGCGGCGCGTTCGCCTGCGCGATGACGTGGCGGTCCTCGTCGTCGGCCGTGAGGTAGTGCACCTCGTCCGTGACCTTGCCCGCGACGACCCGGCGGTACGGCGTCTCGACGAAGCCGAACGGGTTGATGCGACCGAACGACGCGAGCGAGCCGATCAGACCGATGTTCGGACCCTCGGGGGTCTCGATCGGGCACATGCGGCCGTAGTGCGACGGGTGGACGTCACGGACCTCCATGCCGGCGCGGTCACGGGACAGACCACCCGGGCCCAGGGCCGACAGACGCCGCTTGTGCGTCAGGCCCGCGAGCGGGTTGTTCTGGTCCATGAACTGCGAGAGCTGCGAGGTGCCGAAGAACTCCTTGATCGACGCCACGACCGGGCGGATGTTGATCAGGGTCTGCGGCGTGATCGCCTCGACGTCCTGCGTCGTCATGCGCTCGCGCACGACGCGCTCCATCCGGGACAGGCCCGTGCGGACCTGGTTCTGGATGAGCTCGCCGACGGCGCGGATCCGGCGGTTGCCGAAGTGGTCGATGTCGTCCGTCTCGACGCGCACCTCGATCGCCTCGCCGGCGCGCACGCCGGGCAGGGTGGCCGTCTCGTTGTGCAGGGCTGCCATGTAGCGGATCGTCGCGACGACGTCCTCCACCGTGAGGACCGACGCCGTCAGCGGCGAGTCGAGCCCGAGCTTCTTGTTCGCCTTGTAGCGGCCGACCTTCGCCAGGTCGTAGCGCTTGGGGTTGAAGTAGAAGTTCTCGAGCAGGGCGCGGCCGGCCTCGACCGTCGGCGGCTCGCCCGGACGGATCTTCCGGTAGATGTCGAGGAGGGCCTCCTCCTCGGTGTGCACGTGGTCCTTCTCGAGGGTCTCGAGGACGGCCGGGAAGTCCTTGAACTCCTCGCGGATCTGGTCCTCGGGCATGCCGAGCGCCTTGAGGAAGACCGTGACCGACTGCTTGCGCTTGCGGTCCACGCGCACGCCGACGGCGTCGCGCTTGTCGATCTCGAACTCGAGCCACGCGCCCCGCGACGGGATGATCCGCGCGGTGAAGACGTCCTTGTCGCTCGTCTTGTCCGCCGTGCGCTCGAAGTACACGCCGGGCGAGCGGACGAGCTGGGAGACGACGACGCGCTCCGTGCCGTTGATGATGAACGTGCCGCGCTCGGTCATGAGCGGGAACTCGCCCATGAAGACCGTCTGGCTCTTGATCTCACCGGTCGTGTAGTTCACGAACTCCGCGGTCACGAACAGCGGCGCCGCGTACGTGAAGTCCTTTTCCTTGCACTCCTCCGGGGTGTACTTCGGAGGTTCGAAGCGGTGGTCGCGGAACGACAGCGACATGCTCCCGCCGAAGTCCTCGATCGGGGAGATCTCCTCGAAGATCTCCTCCAGGCCCGACGACGTCGGAACGTCCTGCCGACCGGCCGCGGCGGCCGCCGCCACGCGCTCCTGCCACGCCGCGTTGCCGAGCAGCCAGTCGAAGCTGTCCGTCTGCAGGCCCAGGAGGTCGGGGACCTCGAGGGGCTCGTGGATCTGGGCGAAGGAGATGCGGCGGGAGGCAGTGCGGTTAGCGATGGCTTCGGCGGTAGGAGCAGAAGGGGTGCGCGAGGCAGCCAAGAGGGGTCCTTCCAGTGCGGATCGTGTGCACACGCGCCGCGTTGTGGCCTACCCTGCTCACTCGCCTTGTGATCAGCCGGGCGTCACGAGCCCATGACGATCGGCTCGGCACCCGGGCAGCGCACGGGACCGATGGGCGGTTGAGGGGTACGGGCACAAGCCAGCGCAAAGCGCTAGCGTACTCAAGTAGTGCAAGGGTGTCCAACACGCCGCCGGTGATGCTGGTCACGCGACCACATGTGTGCATGAACGTCGCACCCAGCGAGGCCCGCCCCGTGTGCCGGGAGCGGGCCTCGCTCGGTGTTCGGTGGCGTCCTGAGGGACGCCGTGCGCCCCTCAGGGCGCGGGGGTCACTTGAGGGTGACGGTGGCGCCGGCGCCCTCGAGCTGCGCCTTCGCCTTCTCGGCGGCGTCCTTGTTGACACCCTCGAGGACAGGCTTCGGAGCGCCGTCGACCAGGTCCTTGGCCTCCTTCAGGCCGAGGCTGGTGAGGGCGCGCACCTCCTTGATGACCTGGATCTTCTTGTCGCCGGCAGCCTCGAGGACGACGTCGAACTCCGACTTCTCCTCGGCCTCCTCGGCGGCGGCCGGGCCGGCAGCACCCGCGGCCGCGACGGCGACGGGGGCAGCAGCGGTGACCTCGAAGACCTCCTCGAACTTCTTCACGAAGTCCGAGAGCTCGATGAGGGTGAGCTCCTTGAAAGCGTCGATGAGCTCGTCGATGGTGAGCTTCGCCATGATGGCGGTCCTTTCAGTTGCCCTGCACGGACGGCAGGTGTCGGTGGTTGCAGACGCAGAGGGCCGTCAGGCCGCCTGCTCGGTGGCCCGCTTCTCGCGCAGGGCGTCGATGGTGCGAACGGCCTCGCCGGTCTTCGCGGTGAACATGTAGGCAGCCTGGTAGAGCTTCGCCTTCATGGCGCCGGCCGCCTTGGCCAGCAGCACCTCACGCGACTCGAGGTCGGCGAGGGTCGTGATGTCAGCCGCGGAGACGAGCCGGCCGTCGAGGACGCCGCCCTTCACCACGAGCTGGGGGTTGGCCTTGGCGAAGTCACGCAGGCCCTTGGCCACCGCCACCGGGTCACCGGTGACGAAGGCGATCGCGGAGGGTCCGGTCAGCTGCGTGTCGAAGCCCTCGACACCAGCCTCACGGGCCGCGATGGCGGACAGCGTGTTCTTCACCACGGCGTAGGTGGCGCCGCCGCCGATGGCGCGGCGAAGCGCCTTCAGCTGGGCGACGCTCAGTCCGCGGTACTCGGTGAGCACGACCGCGTTCGCGGTACGGAACCGCTCGGTGAGCTCGGCGACCGCGGCTGCCTTGTCAGGCCTCGCCATGTCGATCCTTCCGGTAATGGTGCCGCAGGGCGTCCATCCGGGTCCTGACACGACGAGAGCCCCGGCGCAGGCACGGGGCTCGAAGGCACCGGACGAACCGGGCCTGGAACTCTCACCTGCGCGGGCCTCCGCCGGAGCGGGACTTCGGTCGCTCCCCGAGAGGAGCGGACGACCTGCGGTCTTGGGCGTCGAACAGACTACGCGACGCCCGGGCGGTCCCCAAATCCCCCGTCGGGCGAGAACGGGTGGGCATGCGCGCAGGCCCGGACCGACGAGCGGTCCGGGCCTGCGGCGTCAGGCGAGCGGCGTCGTCAGGCGACGTCCTCCTCGGCCATGAGGTTACGCGTGCGGTTCGGGTCGAGCGGGATGCTCGGGCCCATGCTCGAGGCGACGAACGCCTTGATCACGTACCGGCCCTTCGACGCCGCCGGCTTGAGCCGGAGCACCTCCTCGAGCGCCGCGGCGTAGTTCTCGACGAGCGACTGCTCCGGGAACGAGGCCTTGCCGATGATGAAGTGCAGGTTCGCGTGCTTGTCGACGCGGAACTCGATCTTGCCGCCCTTGATCTCCGTGACCGCCTTCGCGACGTCCATCGTCACCGTGCCCGTCTTGGGGTTGGGCATGAGGCCACGCGGACCGAGCACCTTGCCGAGGCGACCGACCTTGCCCATGAGGTCCGGCGTCGCGACCGCGGCGTCGAAGTCGGTGTAGCCGGCGGCCACCTTCTCGATGAGCTCGTCGCCGCCGACCTCGTCCGCACCCGCGGCGATGGCCTGCTCGGCCCGCTCGCCGACGGCGAAGACGAGCACGCGGGCGGTCTTGCCGGTGCCGTGCGGGAGGTTGACGGTGCCACGGACCATCTGGTCCGCCTTGCGGGGGTCGACCCCGAGGCGGAAGGCCACCTCGATGGTCGCGTCCCACTTCGTCACCGACGTCGTCCTCGCGAGCCGGATCGCCTCGAGGGGGGCGTACAGACGCGACCGGTCGATCTTCTCGGCTGCGGCGCGGTACGCCTTGCTGCGCTGTGTCATCTGCTCTTCTCCTTGGTGTCAGCAGTCGTGGTCGGGGGGCCAGCGCCTGGCCCTGCCACTGGTGTCCCGGACGGTCAGTCCTGGACGGTTCCTCCGTCGTCCAGGAGCTGCGGTCCTCGCCCTACGGCAGGACTCGCTTCGCGTCGTCCTACCTCCAGGCCGAGGTCCTCACTCCTGGACGGTGATACCCATCGAGCGGGCCGTGCCCGCCACGATCTTCATCGCGGCGTCGATGTCGTTCGCGTTGAGGTCCTCGAGCTTGGTCTGCGCGATCTCGCGCACCTGGTCCTTGGTCAGCGACGCGACCTTGGTGGTGTGCGGGGTCGGCGAGCCCTTGGCCACGCCGGCCGCCTTCTTGATGAGCTCCGCCGCCGGCGGGGTCTTCGTGATGAAGGTGAACGAGCGGTCCTCGTAGACCGTGATCTCGACCGGGATGACGTTGCCGCGCTGCGACTCGGTCGCCGCGTTGTACGCCTTGCAGAACTCCATGATGTTCACGCCGTGCTGGCCGAGCGCCGGGCCGATGGGCGGGGCGGGCGTCGCAGCACCGGCGTTGATCTGGAGCTTGATCAGGCCGGCGACCTTCTTCTTCGGGGGCATGATGCCTTCCGTTCCGGTTCGTGGGCCGACGCCGTGGGCGATGACCCGGTTGCAGTGCCCGGCCGCGGTCGCGGTCGGGCCAGGCGTCCGCTCAGATCTTGGCGACCTGGTTGAACGACAGCTCGACCGGGGTCTCCCGGCCGAAGATCGAGACGAGCACCTTGAGCTTCTGCGCCTCGGCGTTGATCTCGGAGATCGTCGCCGGCAGCGTGTCGAAGGGCCCGTCGGTGACCGTGACCGACTCGCCGACCGTGAAGTCGACGTCGATCGTCTGCGCGGCGGCGGCCTTCTGCGGCGCGGCGGCCGGCGCCAGCGTGGGCGCGAGCATGGAGAAGACCTCGTCGAGCGTCAGCGGCACCGGCTGGTGCGTGTGGCCCACGAAGCCGGTCACGCCCGGGGTGTGCCGGACGGCGCCCCACGACTCGTCGGTGAGGTCCATCCGCACGAGGACGTAGCCCGGGATCCGCACCCGACGCACGACCTTGCGCTGGGCGTTCTTGATCTCGACGACCTCTTCCATGGGGACCTCGACCTGGAAGATGTAGTCCTCCATGTTGAGGCTCTGGATGCGGTTCTCCAGGTTCGCCTTCACACGGTTCTCGTAGCCCGCGTACGAGTGGATGACGTACCAGTCGCCCGGGAGGCGCCGCAGCTTGCCCTTGAACTCCGCGACCGGGTCCTCGACAGGCTCCTCGCCCAGCTCGTCGGCGGGAGCGGCGACGGGCTCCTCGGCGGCCTCGACCTCGACCTCGGCGGTCAGCGCGTCGTCCGCGCCGTCCTCGGGCAGCGTCGGGTCCTGCTCGAGCGGCTCCAGCGAATCCTGGGACACGAGGTGAACCTGCTTTCTGTCTGCTTGTCTGCGGTGCTCTTGCGGCGGTCCTGCGGCTCGTGCCCGGTCGGTGCCCGCACGCGGCAGGTGCCTGCGCGCGGCCCCGACGGCGTCAGCCGCCGAACACCGTCCGCGTGAGCGAGCCGACGCCGAGGTCGACGAGGGTCACGAACGCCATCACGGCGGCCACGAACACGAGCACGGCCGTCGCGTAGCCGATCAGGTCCTTCCGGCTGGGCCGGACGACCTTCTTCAGCTCCGCGACCACCTGGCGCACGAACCGGGCGAGGCGAGCGAAGGGACCGAGCTCCTCGGTGGCCTTCTTCCCACCGGGGCGCGGCGCAGGGCGCCGGGTGCTGTCGGCGCCCTGGGCGCCTGCCCGAGCGGAATCGCTCACGTCTCGTTCCCAACGTCGAAGTTCGCCCGGACCGGGTCGCCGGGGCGCCCGTCCGGCGGACGGATGCTCAACGCAGGGCAGGAGGGACTCGAACCCACAACCGCCGGTTTTGGAGACCGGTGCGCTGCCAATTGCGCCACTGCCCTTCGGGGACCCACCACCGCACCTCGACCTCCCTCTCGGGCGCGCCGAAGCATGGCGGACGAGCCACCAGCGATCGAGTGTACGGGGTGTTCGGCACTGAGGTCGAACGGGCCGCCTACCAGCCGCCCACCATGAGAACTCACTCGGCAGCCTGCAGCCAACCTGCGAGGATTGCGGCGTGAGCCAGCACCCAGCCTCCAGCGCCCAGGCCCGGATCTCCTCGCGCATCGCGCAGATCGCCGAGTCCGCCACCCTCGCCGTCGACAGCAAGGCCAAGGCGCTCAAGGCCGCCGGCCGGCCCGTCATCGGGTTCGGCGCCGGCGAGCCGGACTTCCCGACGCCGCAGTACATCGTCGACGCCGCGGTCGCCGCGTGCGCCGACCCGACCAACCACCGGTACACCCCCGCCGCAGGGCTGCCCGCCCTGCGCGAGGCCATCGCTGCCAAGACGCTGCGGGACTCCGGCTACGAGGTCTCCCCGAACCAGGTCCTGGTGACCAACGGCGGCAAGCAGGCCGTCTACGAGGCGTTCGCCACCGTCGTCGACGCCGGCGACGAGGTGCTGCTCCCGGCGCCGTACTGGACCACCTACCCCGAGTGCATCCGGCTCGCCGACGGTGTCCCCGTCGAGGTCTTCGCGGGCGCCGACCAGGACTACCTCGTGACCGTCGACCAGCTCGAGGCCGCCCGCACCGAGCGCACCAAGGCACTGCTCTTCTGCTCGCCGTCGAACCCCACGGGAGCGGTCTACTCGCGCGAGCAGACCGAGGCGATCGGCCGCTGGGCGCTCGAGCACGGGATCTGGGTGATCACCGACGAGATCTACGAGCACCTCACCTACGACGGCGTGGCCGCCACGCACATCGTCGAGGTCGTGCCCGAGCTGGCCGACACCACCATCGTGCTCAACGGGGTCGCGAAGACCTACGCGATGACGGGCTGGCGCGTGGGCTGGCTGATCGGGCCCGCCGACGTCGTCAAGGCAGCCACGAACCTCCAGTCGCACCTGTCGTCGAACGTCGCGAACGTGTCGCAGCGCGCCGCGATCGCCGCCGTGACCGGCGACCTCGCGGCCGCGGCCGAGATGCGTGAGGCGTTCGACCGCCGTCGGCGCACCATCGTGGCGATGCTGAACGCGATCGACGGCGTCGTCTGCCCGATGCCGCAGGGCGCGTTCTACGTCTACCCGAGCGTTGAGGGGATCCTCGGGAAGACCATCCGCGGCCGCACGCCGACGACGTCGGCCGAGCTCGCCGCGCTCATCCTCGAGGAGGCCGAGGTCGCCGTCGTGCCGGGCGAGGCGTTCGGTCCCAGCGGCTACCTGCGGCTGTCCTACGCCATGGGCGACGACGACATCGTCGAGGGCGTCGGGCGCATCCAGCGCCTGCTGGCCGAGGCGCGCTGACCCGACCGGTCACGGTCGGTGGAGGCCGGTGTCCACCGACCGGTGGACACCGGGTACCGACGTCCGGTGCTGTCGGCGAGGCGGCCCCGACGACGAGGCTGGAGGCATGACCTCAGCCATCGGTGAGCCCGCCGTCAACGTGCGGGACCTGCACAAGCGCTACGGCGACAAGCGCGCCGTCGACGGGCTCGACCTCGTGATCGAGCGCGGCGAGATCTTCGCCGTGCTCGGCCCGAACGGCGCGGGCAAGACCACGACCATCGAGATCCTCGAGGGCTTCCGGCGCCGGGACCGCGGCCTCGTGCAGGTCCTCGGCGAGGACCCGGCGACGGCGGGCCGCGCCTGGCGCGAGCGGATCGGCGTCGTGCTGCAGACCGCGAACGACCAGGCCGAAGCCACCGTCGCCGAGCTCGTCCGGCACTTCGCCCTGTACTACCCGGACCCGCGCGACCCGGACGAGCTCATCGCCGCGGTCGGTCTCTCCGAGAAGGCCCACACCCGCACACGCCAGCTCTCGGGCGGGCAGCGCCGGCGCCTGGACGTGGCGCTGGGCATCGTCGGGCGCCCCGAGCTGCTGTTCCTGGACGAGCCGACCACCGGGTTCGACCCGGAGGCGCGCCGATCGTTCTGGGACCTCATCGAGAGCCTGCGCGACGGTGGCACCACGATCCTCCTGACGACGCACTACATGGAGGAGGCCGAGCGCCTGGCCGACCGGTGCGCCGTCGTCAAGGACGGTCGCGTGGTCGCCCTCGACGCCCCCGCCCGCCTCGGCGACCGGGCCGCGCGGCGCGCCGTCGTGCGCTGGCTGGAGGACGGCGTCGTGCGCGAGCGCGCCACCGACGCCCCGACGGCCGTCGTCGCCGACCTCGCTGCGCGGTTCGCCGGCGGGGAGGTGCCCGGCCTGCAGGTGCTGCGGCCGACCCTGGAGGACGTCTACCTCAGCCTGATCGCCGACGACACCGACCACACCTCGACCCAGCCCGACCAGCCCGAGCGACCCGACCAGCCCGAGCGACCCGAGCCCCGGGTGCCGGCCACGACCGGAACGGAGCACGCCCGATGACCGCCGTCACGGTCCCCACCGCCACGACCACCTCCGGCGCCCCACGCCCGGCCCTGCCCGGCACGGCCCGCCTCGGCCTCGCGCGTGTGAGGTACGAGCTCACCGGCTTCTTCCGCGAGCGCGACGCCGTCATCTTCATCTTCGCCTACCCGGTCATCATGCTGGCGATCTTCGCCACCGTGTTCGGGCAGGACAGCGCCGTGGCGGGCCCGCCCGGGCAGGAGGTCCCCTTCGCGCAGTACTTCCTCCCGGGGATGATCGCGACCGGCCTGCTCCTGTCGAGCTTCCAGAACCTCGCGATCGCCATCGCCGAGGAGCGCGACAGCGGGGCGCTCAAGCGGCTGCGCGGCACTCCCCTGCCGCCGTCCGCCTACTTCCTCGGGAAGATCGGGGCCGTGCTCGTCACGAGCGTGGTCCAGATGGCGCTCCTCCTGGCCGTGGCCGCCGTCATGTTCGACGTGGCGCTGCCCAACGACCCGGCACGCTGGGCGACCTTCGCCTGGGTGTTCGTGCTCGGCACCGCGGCGGGCGTGATCTGCGGCATCGCGTTCTCCTCGCTCCCCCGCTCGGCGCGCTCCGCGAACGCGATCGTGACGCCCGTCGTGCTCGTGCTGCAGTTCATCTCCGGGGTGTTCTTCACCTTCGCGGACCTGCCCGGGTGGATGCAGGACGTCGCGGCCCTCTTCCCGCTGAAGTGGATGGCCCAGGGGATGCGCTCGGTGTTCCTCCCGGACTGGGCCGCCGACCTCGAACCCGCAGGCGCCTGGGAGCACGGCACCACCGCTCTGGTCCTCGCGGTGTACCTGGCCCTCGGCCTCGTGGTGGCGCTGCGGACCTTCCGGTGGCGCCGACGCGATGACGGGTAGAGCCGTGATCGGGGACGATGCCGGGATGGACGGCCCGTCGCAGAACCGGTACCCCCACCCCCGACCGACGGCGCCCACCGGTGGCGTCGTCGCGACGGACTCCGACTGGCGCAGCGACCCG
>JAEYXM010000217.1 GCA_023428465.1 Actinomycetes bacterium | reverse complement strand
ACCATTCCGTGACCTTAGGTCGAGCCGCTCGTGATCGCGCGTCGAGCGCGACGGCGCGGCCCCGGTCCCCACGTTGGGGCCGGGGCCGCGGACCGTCAGGTGTGCGTCAGGCGGTGAAGCCGGTCGTCTGCTCCCCCGCGACCTTCGCACGCAGGCGCTCGCCCTTGGCGGCGGCCTGGTCGCGGAGCTTGCCCGCGAATGCCACCAGCTCGGTGCGCAGGCGGGCGCCCCGCTCGTCGTCGCCTGCCGCGAGGATGCGCACCGCGAGGAGCCCCGCGTTGCGCGCACCGCCGACGGCGACCGTCGCGACCGGGATGCCGGACGGCATCTGCGCGATCGACAGGAGGGAGTCCAGGCCGTCCAGCTGCGCGAGGGGCACCGGGACACCCACGACCGGCAGCGGCGTCAGGGCCGCGATCATGCCCGGCAGCGCCGCGGCGCCACCCGCCCCCGCGATCACGACCCGCAGGCCGCGCTCCGCGGCGGACCGCGCGTACGCGATCGTCTCGTCCGGCATGCGGTGCGCGGAGATCACGTTCACCTCGAAGGGCACCCCGAACTCGGCGAGCGCCTCACCGGCTGCGGACATCACCCCCCAGTCCGAGTCCGACCCCATCACGACACCGACCAGCGGCTGCTCGCTCATCCCTCTCCCATCGTCGACTTCCCGCCCGCATTCTGCCGGGACAAACCCGGTCCCGCCCCTCGTGTCCATCAGGGCCATCAGGGCCGACAGGGGCAGCAGGGCCGACAGGGTCGCCCCGACACCGGCCGGCCCCGGGGCGACGCGGGTGGACGCCGGCCCTGGGACCCCTGTCGGGCTACGGCGCGCGGCGCGCGTCTACCCTGGACGGATGCGGAACCGGCTCCCGGAGCTCATGCGCTTCGGCTCGGTGGGCGGCGTGGCCTTCGTCGTCGACCTCGGCCTGTTCAACCTCCTCTGCTACGTGCTCTCCACGCCCCTCGAGGGCCGGCCCCTGCTGTCCCGGGGCACCGCCGTCGCCGTCGCGACCCTCGTGTCCTGGCTCGGCAACCGGTACTGGACCTTCGCCCACCGGCGCACCGCCGACCCCACCCGTGAGCTCGTCACCTTCGCCGTGATGAACGTCGTCGGGATGGGCATCTCGCTGGGCACCCTCGCGTTCTCGCACTACGTGCTCGGACTGCAGTCCGCGCTCGCCGACAACGCCGCGAACATCGTCGGCATCGGCCTCGGCACGATCTTCCGCTACGTCGCGTACCGCGCCTTCGTCTTCACCGCCGTCGGCCCGCTGGCCGCGCGGGGCCGCGCCGCGTCAACGGCGGGTGCGGCGCCGGCGCCCGCGCCGGGTGAGGTCGATGCGCGCACCGCGGGGCAGCACGACGTCGGGGTCGAGGGACCGCGGGACACCCGCCAGGAACACCGCGAAGACGGGCGGACGCCGCTGGGCGAGCTCGAGCCGCCCGCCGTCGGCGGCGACGAGGTCGCGCGCGAGGGCCAGCCCGAGGCCCGTCCCACGGCCTGAGGTCACCTCGCGCTCGAAGATGCGCGGCGCCAGGTCGTCGGGCACGCCCGGGCCCTCGTCCGCGACCTCGACGACGACCGCACCGCCCGGACCCGACGGCCGCGAGCGCACCGTGGTGGTGCCGCCGCCGTGCTTGAGCGAGTTCTCGATGAGCGTGGCCAGGACCTGGGCGAGCGCGCCCGGCGTAGCGAGCACCGCCACGCCCTGCGGGACGTCGACCCGCAGGAGACGGCCCGCGCGCTCGAACGTCGGCCCCCACTCCTCCCGCTGCTGCTGCAGGACGTCCGCGAGGTGCACCGCCTCCGTCGTCCCGCCCGTCGCGCGCCGCGACCGGGTCAGCAGGTCGTCGACGACCCCGACGAGCCGCTCCACCTGCTCGAGCGCGATGCGCGCCTCGTCGCGGACGTCGTCGCGCTCGGTCGCGAGCGTGATCTCCTCCAGCCGCATCGACAGCGCGGTCAGCGGCGTACGCAGCTGGTGCGACGCGTCCGCCGCGAACTGGCGCTCGGCCGCGAGCCGCCCGGCGAGCCGGTCGGAGCTGCGCGCGAGCTCCGCGGCGACGAGGTCGATCTCCTCCACTCCGGAGGGTTGCAGGCGCGGGCGCACCTGACCGGACCCGAGCTGCTCGGCACTCGCGGCGAGGTACACGAGCGGCGCCGCGAGCCGTTGCGCCTGCCACAGGGCCATCGCGATGCCCGCCGCGAACGCGACGAACGACGCCGCGACGACGAGGGCCACCGCGCGGGCCGTCCGCCAGAACACGTCCCAGTACGACACGGACAGGAGCACGACCGCGTTGGACTCGGTCGTCACGACCTCCGAGTACGCCTGCCCCTCCACGGGGTCGCCGGCGCGGATGCGCGTCCCGTCGGGTGCCACCACCGACACCGACGCGGCCACGCGCTCGCCGCCGCCGACGTACGGCTCGAGCATGTCCTCCGTGAGCTCGCGCTCGAGCGTGATGCGGGCCTCGACCTGACGCCCGAGGGCCTCCGCGCGGTCCGAGAGCTGGCGCAGCTCGGTGTCCCGGACCAGCCTGGCGCCGTAGAACGCGAGCGGGATGCCCAGCAGGACGACGGTGACCGTGACGGCCGCGATGGTCGCCTGGAGGACGCGGCGCCGCACGTCAGCGAGTCTCGAACCGGAAGCCCATGCCGCGGACGGTGGCGATGTAGCGGGGGTCGGCGGCGTCGTCCCCGAGCTTGCGCCGCAGCCACGACACGTGCATGTCGAGGGTCTTGGTGGAGCCGGTGGGGTCCGTGTCCCAGACCTCCCGCATGAGGGTCTCGCGCGGGACCACCGACCCGGCCTCGCGGACGAGCACGCGCAGCAGCTCGAACTCCTTGGCGGTCAGGTGCAGCTCCCGGTCGCCCTGGAAGGCGCGGTGCGCGGCCAGGTCCATCCGCACGTCCTTGGCCGACAGCTCGTCGCCGTCGCCGCTCTCCCCGTGCGTGCGGCGCAACAGGGCCCGGACGCGGGCGAGGAGCTCGGCGAGCCGGAACGGCTTGGTCACGTAGTCGTCCGCACCGGCGTCCAGGCCGACGACGAGGTCCACCTCGTCCGCGCGTGCCGTGAGCACCAGGATGGGCGTCGCGAGGCCGCGGCCGCGCACCCAGCGGGCCACGTCCAGGCCGTCCATGTCCGGCAGGCCGAGGTCGAGGATCAGCAGGTCGGCCCCGGGCGCCGCGTCGATCGCGCCTTGACCCGTCCCTTGCACGACGACGTCGTAACCCTCGCGTCCGAGCGCACGAGCCAACGGTTCGGCAATGGTGGGGTCATCCTCCGCCAACAGCACGCTCGTCATACGCCCATGCTGCCACAGCCGGGCCCGCCGACCCGGGCCGACGTGGCCCTCGTCCCCCGGTCGCAGACCTGCCCCGCACGCGTCGCACCGTGGGCGGACCGGTCCGGGCGGGCGCGCGCCCTACCCTGGGCACGTGCGCTGGTGGGAACGGGTCGGGGCGTGGGACGGAACCCACCGGTTCGTCGTCGACGCCGCGCTCGCCCTCGCCGTCGCCGTCGTCGCCTTCTGGTTCGGGCAGGAGACCCTGCACGGCTACACCAGCTCGACGCCCGGCGTGCAGATCATCTCGGTCGCGATGGCCGTGCCGCTGGCCTGGCGCCGCACCGCGCCCGCCGCCTCCGTCGCCGCGATCTACGCGCTGGGTCTCGGGCACGTCGTCGGCGGCCTGTGGCTCATCGTGCCGACCGACCTCATCGTGCTCGTGGCCCTCTACTCGGTCACCGTGCACGGGCCGCGGTGGGCGTACCGGCTCGCGGTCGGCGGAGCGTTGGGCGGCGCTCTGCTCGTCGGCGTGCAGCTCGCGCTGATCCAGGGCTCCCCCGACCAGGCCGCGTCCCTCATCGTCGCGATGTCGCTCATGGCGCTCAGCACCTTCGCGTTCGCCCTGGTCCGCCGGTCCCGGCGCGTGGCCATCGACGCCCTGGTCGACCGCACCCGCCGGCTCGAGATCGAGCGCGACCAGCAGGCCCGGATCGCGACGGCCGCCGAGCGCGCCCGCATCGCCCGCGAGATGCACGACATCGTCGCGCACTCCCTGTCCGTGATCATCGCGCAGGCCGACGGCGGCCGGTACGCCGCGGCGTCGGACCCGCGCGCGGCGGAGCGCTCGCTCGGCACGATCGCGGAGACCGGCCGGGCGGCACTGGCGGACATGCGCCGCCTGCTGGGCGTCCTGCGGCCCGCCGAGGAGGAGCCGGCCCGGCCCGGCGAGCCGGGTGCCGTGACGGGCCAGACGCCGGTCGTCGGCACCTCCACGGGCCAGACGCCCGCCGTCGGCGCGCTCTCCCCGCAGCCCGCGGTGGACGACGTCGCCGCGCTCGTCGCCCAGGTGCGCGAGAGCGGGGTGCGCGTGTCCTTCGTCCGGATGGGCGTGCCGCGCGTGCTGCCGCCCGGCACCGGGCTCACGGTCTTCCGCATCTGCCAGGAGTCGCTCACCAACATCCTCAAGCACGCCGGCCCGGACCCGAAGGCCACCGTCCTCCTGCAGTGGGCCACCGCCTCGCTCGTCCTGGAGGTCACCGACGACGGGCGCGGCGCCGCCGCGGCGTCCGACGGCGCCGGCCAGGGGGTCCTCGGCATGCGTGAGCGGGCCGCGATGCTGGGCGGCACGCTCACCGCCGGACCGCGCCCGGGCGGCGGCTTCCGCGTCCGCGCCGAGATCCCCATCCCGCCCCTGTCACCGCCACCACCTCCGGAGGCCGCATGAACACCGCCCCTGACGGACCCATCCGGGTCGCGCTCGTCGACGACCAGCAGCTGGTGCGTGCGGGCTTCCGGATGGTGATCGACTCCCAGCCGGACCTCGAGGTCGTCCTCGAGGCGGGCAACGGCGCCGAGGCGCTGCGCCGCCTCGCGGTCGTCGAGACCGACGTCGTCCTCATGGACGTGCGCATGCCGGAGATGGACGGCCTCGCCGCGACCGCACGCCTCACGACGGACGCGACGCCTGGCCGCCACCCGGCCCCCCGGGTCATCGTCCTGACGACGTTCGACCTCGACGAGTACGTGCTGTCCGCGATCAAGGCCGGCGCGAGCGGCTTCCTGCTCAAGGACGCGCCGCCGGAGGAGATGCTCGCCGCGATCCGCACGGTGCACGCCGGGGACGCCGTCATCGCCCCGTCGTCCACGCGCCGGCTCATGGAGCACCTCGTCACGGCTCTGCCGGACCTCGACGCGCGGGTGCAGCACCCCGGGCTGGCGGACCTCACGGACCGCGAGCGCGAGGTCCTCGTGCTCATGGCCCGCGGACGCTCCAACACCGAGATCGGCCAGGACCTCTTCGTCGCCGAGGCGACCGTGAAGACGCACGTCGGGCGCATCCTCGCCAAGCTCGGCGCGCGCGACCGGGTGCAGGCCGTCGTCGTCGCCTACGAGAGCGGGCTGGTCCGGCCCGGCACGTGACCGGCCCCGGCGGGCGGGCCCGTCCCACCACGGGATGACGGCCCCGGCCGCCGGACCATGCCCGGGCGCGACGACCACGGGCCCCCGCAGTCCTTACCGTCGGGGCAGACCCGAGGAGGACACGTGACCGCCACGACCACCACGACCACCACGCCGACCACTGCGGCCTCCGCCGTCCGCGCCCGCGGACTGACCAAGGTCTACGGCAGCGGCCCTTCCGCGGTCCGCGCGCTCGACGGCGTCGACGTCGACTTCGCGGCCGGTGCGTTCACGGCGATCATGGGCCCGTCGGGCTCGGGCAAGTCCACGCTCATGCACGTGCTCGCCGGCCTGGACTCAGCGACCGCGGGCCAGGCGTTCATCGGCGACGCGCAGACCACGGGCCTCGACGACCGCGCCCTGACCCGGCTGCGGCGCGAGCGGGTGGGCTTCGTCTTCCAGTCGTTCAACCTGCTGCCGATGTTCACGGCCGAGCAGAACATCGTGCTCCCCCTGGAGATGGCGGGGAGCGCGCTCGACCGGGACTGGTTCGACCTCCTCGTCGCGACGCTCGGCGTCGCGGGCCGCCTCGGCCACCGGCCGAGCGAGATGTCCGGCGGCGAGCAGCAGCGCGTCGCGATCGCACGCGCGCTCGTCGCGAAGCCGGACGTCGTCTTCGCCGACGAGCCGACGGGCAACCTGGACTCGCGCGCCGGCGCGCAGGTCCTCAGCTTCCTGCGGCGCTCCGTGCGCGAGCTCGGACGCACCGTGATCATGGTCACCCACGACCCGTCGGCCGCGGCGTACGCCGACCGCGTCGTCCTCATCGCCGACGGCCGGATCGCCGGCGACATCACCGACCCGACGCCCGAGTCGGTCCTCGCGGGCCTCGACGCCCTGCGCTCGCTCGACGAGGTGACCGTCTGATGTGGCGCCTGGCGCTCGCGCAGATGCGCCGCACACCCGGGCGGCTGGCCGCCGCGGGCGTCGCGATCGCGCTCGGCAGCGCCTTCGTCGCGGTCGCGCTCCTGGCCGGCGACGTCATGACCCAGACCGCGTACCGCGCCGTGACGGCCCAGTACGCGAACGCGGACGTCGTGGTCGAGGGCGAGGGCATCACCGACACCGACGCGGCCGCGATCGGCGAGGCGCCCGGCGTCCGGCTCGCGGAACCCCGCGCCAGCGTCTGGGCCGAGGTGAGCACCGCCGACGGCACGCTCTGGCTGCAGATCGACGCCCCGGCCACGGAGCCCCGCCTCGAGCCGCGCCGCCTCGTGGACGGCCACCCGCCGCGGGACGGGGAGATCGCGCTGCCGGCGGCGTCGGCCGAGAGCCTGGGCCTCGAGCTCGGCGACCAGGTGGCGCTGGCGTTCACGCACCTCAGCGACGACGGGATGGAGCTGAGCACCTCGGTGCACCGCCTCAGGCTGGTCGGGCTCGTCGACGACACCGCGTCCGGACTCACCGGGCAGGCGGCGGGCCTCGCGCCGCGCGCGGACGTCCTGGAGTGGCTCGGCTACGACGCGCTCGGCCACGAGCTGATCTACCAGCGACTCCTCGTGGCGGGCGACGGCACGGTGAGCGACGCCGAGCTCCGGACCGCGGTGCGGGACGCGCTCGACTCGACGAACCGCGACTCCGGGCTGATCACCGTGCGCACCCTCGACGAGCAGGCGGAGTGGATCATCGCGGACGTCACGCGTGAGGCCCGCCTGGTCACGACGATCGGGCTCGGGTTCGCCGCGATCGCGTTGCTGGTCGCCGCTCTCGTCATCGCCAACACCTTCCAGGTCCTGGTCGCCCAACGGGTCCGCACGCTCGCGCTGCTGCGCTGCGTGGGCGCGGACCGGTACCAGCTGCGGCGCGGCGTCATCTTCGAGGCGCTCGTGCTCGGGGTACTCGGTGCCGCGGCCGGGATCGCGCTCGGCGTCCTCCTCGTCCAGGGCGCGCTGCTCGTGCTCGCGCAGACCTGGCCGGAGGTCCCGCTGCCGAACGGCGCGCGCGTGACGGCGTCCTCCGTCCTCCTGCCGCTGGTGGTCGGCGTCGCCGTGACGGTCGTCGCGGCCCTCGCCCCCGCGCGGGCGGCGACCCGCGTCTCGCCGCTCGCCGCCATGCGACCGGCCGACGTGCCGCGGTTCACCGAACGCTCCGGGAAGGCGCGCGCCTGGTTCGCGGGCGCCCTCGTGGCGTCGGGCGCGGCCGCCATGGGCCTCGGCATCGTCGTCACGAGCTCGGACGTGGGCACCGCTCTCGGTCTGGGCGTGCTCGGCGGCGGGCTGTCCTTCATCGGGATCCTCCTCAGCGCGGTGTTCTGGACCCCGAGGCTCGTCGCCCTGGCGTCCCGCCTCGGCTCGCGCAGCGCGGCCGTGCGGCTCGCGGCGGCGAACAGCGGCCGCAACCCCCGCCGCACCGCGGCCACGAGCGCGGCGCTCCTCATCGGCGTGACGCTCGTCGTGATGATGTCCACCGGTGCCGCGGCGGCCCGCTACGCCCTCGCCGAGCGACTGGACGAGGAGTTCCCGTTCGACGTGGAGGCGCGTGCGTTCTACGACAACGGCCTCCCCGGGGAGCTGCCGCCCACGCTCGTCCAGGAGATGGAGCAGGTCGGGGGCGTCTCCGAGGTCGCCGTGCTGACCGTGGGTGCGGTCGAGATCCAGACGCCGGGCACTGCCCTCTACGCGGACGCCGTGGGCATGTCGACCTCCGACGCCGAGCGCGTCCTGCGGGCGGACGAGCAGTTCGCGGGCCTGGGCGACGACGCCGTCGTCGTGCCGGTGCAGGTCGCCGAGTGGAGCGGGGTCGTCGACGGCGACGTCGTGACCCTCGCCCCGGTGCAGACGTTCGAGGTGGGCCCCGACGGGGAGCTTCTCAAGCCGCAGCGCGCCGAGGGCCAGGAGATCGTGCTGCACGTCGTGGTCTCCGACCTCCCGGGCACCTCCGTGCTGCTCACCCCGGAGACGCTCCAGGTGGTCGACGCACAGTCGGCCGCGGGGCTGGTGTGGGTCCGGCTCGACGACGCGGCCGACGCCCGTGAGGCCGCGGCGCGCATCGAGGCCGCGGCCTCGCGGACCACCGGCCCGGCCGTGGCCGTGGCCGGGCCGGCGACCGAGCGGGCCGCCTTCCAGGAGGTCATCGACACGATGCTCGCGATCGTCGTGGGGCTCCTCGCCGTCTCCGTGGTCATCGCGCTCGTCGGTGTCGCGAACACGCTCTCGCTGTCGGTGATCGAGCGGCGCCGGGAGTCGGCGACGCTGCGGGCCATCGGGCTCTCGCGCCGCCAGCTGCGGGCGTCGCTCGCCGCCGAGGGCATGGTGATCGCCGGGGTCGGCGCACTGGCCGGCGCGGTCATCGGCACCGTGTACGGCTGGGTCGGCGCGCGCACGGTGCTGGACGGCGTGGGCCCGACGCCGTTCGCGGTCGTGTGGCGTGACGTGGCCGCCGTCGTGGTGGTCGCGATGCTCGCCGGGCTCGTCGCGTCGGTGCTGCCCGCCCGCAGCGCCGTGCGGACGTCGCCCGTGGAGGCGCTCGCGGTCGAGTGAGCCCACGGCCGGGCGGGCGTCGCAGCGTGCCTGCCTGTGGACGACGCTCGGGTGTCCCCAGGCCGCCCGGTCCCGTCGGGCGCGGCGGGCGGGACTCCCCCAGTCTGCGCGGGTGCACTTCTCCGTCGAACCGGGCTGGGACCTCGAGGTCACCGTGGGGACGACGCTCGGCGCGTGCCGGGCGGCGCTCGCCGAGCTGACCGGCACGCCCGTCGATGCGCCGCTGAGTGCGGCCGGCGTCGCGCTGGCGGACACGCACGTCGCCGGTGTGCACCCGTGGGTCGCGGGCAGCCGGCTGACGGCGGGCCCGCCCGAGGCTGCGCCACCGGTCGACGCGGGGTGGCAGGTCGTGGCGGTCGCCGGTCCGGACGCCGGCGCGGTCGGCACGCCCGTAGGCGCGCGGCTCGTGATCGGGCGGGGGGTGTGCGGGGCCGGCGGGTCCGGGGCGGTCGGGTCGGGCGGGGCGGTCGGGTCGGGCGGCGTGCTCACGCTCCACGACCCGCACGCGTCCCGGCGGCACCTGACCGTCCGGCGGGTGGGTCGGTGGTGGCTCGTGCGGCGACTCGGCTCCGCGCCGGTGGTGCGGGTGCGGCGACGTCGACGCCGCGGCCGCCCACCTCGCCGTCGGCGGGTCGTCGGCGCGGCGCTCGTGCGCCCGGGCGACCGGATCACGGCGGGGACGGGCGTGCTCGAGCTG
>JAEYXM010000199.1 GCA_023428465.1 Actinomycetes bacterium | reverse complement strand
GCGCTGCTGCGGTCGGGGCGAACGCGCGGCGGGGCGCCGCCGCGGACGCCGCAGCCGACGACCGGTAGCCGACGCCGCAGCCGACGACCGGTAGCCGACGACCGGTAGCCGACGACCGGAAGGGCCGGCCGGGCGGTCAGCCGCGGCCGGTGAGCTGGTCGATGCGGTCCTGGACCGCGTCCTGGTAGGTCTCCTCGCACTGCGCCCGGGCGCTGATCGTCACCGCGCGGTCGAGGCACTCCTGGTGGGCTGTCTCCACGGGCCAGATGAGTAACGTGCCGGCCATCGACGTCGCGAGGAGACCGGCGAACACCAGGCCGAAGACCAGCAGGGGTGCGACCTGCTCGCGCAGGCCGGGGCGCCACGCACGGCGCAGGGTGATCCCGCCCAGGACCAGTGCGGCGATGACGAACGCCATCGAGCCCACGCGGGCCGGGAGCGGGAGCATGGTCGTCGCCAGGGCTGCGAGGAGCAGCAGGAGGAACGTCCGGGCGTTGCGCATGACGGCGCGGACCGTGGCCTCGTCGGCGGGCGGCGTCGGCGGGCGGCCGGGTGGTCGGCCAGGGGGCCGGCCGGGTGGCAGTGGGGGGCCGCCGGGGTGCGGGGGAGAGTCACCGGGAGTGCGACCACGGGGAGGCGCGTCGTCCCCGGGGGAGTGCTGCGCCTCGTCGTCCACGGGCCAAGTCTCGCACCTGAGCCCGCGGACCGGCTGCTCGGGGCGGTCACGTGCCCGGTAGGGTCCGACCGTGCCGTCGACGCCCGAGATGTCGCCCACCGGACCGCCCACCGGTCCTCACACCGGTTCGCCCGCCGGACCGGCCACGGGACCGCAGGCCGGCCCACCCGCCGCGACCGTGCCGCGGCGCGCGCGCGTCGTCGTCCTGATCTCCGGGACCGGGACCAACCTCGCGGCCCTGCTCGAGGCGCACGGCGACCCGGCCTACGGCGCGCGCGTCGTCGGCGTCGTGAGCGACCGACCGGGCGTGCGGGGGCTCGACGTGGCGCGCGAGGCCGGCGTACCGACGGCGGTCGTCGCGCCCGCGGACTTCCCGGACCGCCCGGCGTGGGACACGGGGATGGCGCACGCGGTGGACGTCTTCGGCCCGGGCCTGGTCGTGAGCGCGGGCTTCATGCGGATCCTCGGGGCGGCGTTCCTGGACCGCTTCGCCGGGCGGGTCATCAACACCCACCCCGCGCTGCTGCCGTCGTTCCCGGGCGCGCACGCGGTGCGGGACGCGCTGGCGCACGGCGTGCGCGTGACGGGGTGCACCGTCCACGTGGTCGACCGAGGCGTCGACACCGGTCCGATCATCGCCCAGTGCGCGGTGGACATCGCGCCCGACGACGACGAGGCCGGCCTGCACGAGCGGATCAAGACGGTCGAGCGGGAGATGCTCGTCGACGTCGTCGGACGGATCGCGCGCGAGGGCATGCGGGTGGACGGCCGCCACGTGCGCCTCGGCGGGGCCTGAGGGACCGCGGCCGTGACCGCGGTCCTCGGGCCCTGACCGCATCGGCTCAGCGCGCCGCGAGCGTCTCCGCGACGACGGTCTCCCAGGGCGTCGGGGTGACGCCGAGGACCTCCTGCGACCGCGTGGAGTCCGCCACGAACGGCTGCGTGAACTGGTACCCGACGCGCCGGAGCTCGCGCATCATCGGCGCCGCGACGCCGATCAGCCCGACCATGCCCATCGGCACGGGGGAGATGCGCGGGCTCGGGGCCCCGGCGGCTGCGGCGAAGCGCGTCGCGAGCTCGCGGTAGGTCAGCGGCTCGGGGCTGGGCACGTGCCAGGCCTCGCCCCACGCACGCGGCTCCTGCGCGGCCGCGGCGAGTGCCCGTGCGAAGTCCGGCAGGTAGGTCCAGGTGTGCGGCTGGTCCGCGGAGCCGATGGGTCGCAGGCGGCGGCCGGCGAGCAGGGGGTCGAGCATGCGCCCTCCCGCGTGGGCCCCTGCCCCCGCGCCGGGGCCGAGGTAGTCGCTGCCGCGGACCTCGGTCGCGCGGACCCGTCCGGCGCGGTGCGCCGCCTGCGCCTCGCGCCACAGGGACGCCCGCACGACGCCCTTGGTCTCGGTGCTCGCGAGCGGGGAGTCCTCGCGCATGTGGGTGGTGCCGGCGCCGTACCCGTAGAGGTTCCCGGCGGTGACGAGCACGGCGCCGGAGGTCTCGGCCGCGTGCAGCGCACCGCGGAAGGCCGGCGGCCAGTCGGTCGGCCAGCGGTGGTAGGCGGGGTTGATGCACACGTAGAGGGCGTCGGCGCCGGCGGCCACGGTGGCGAGGGTGGCGGCGTCGGTCACGTCGAGCGCGACGTGGCTCGGGGCCGCGACGGGCGTGCGGGCGCCCGCGGCCGGCACGGGGGCCGGGGCCGGGGTGGGCGCGCCCGAGCGGCTCACCACGACGACGTCGTGCCCCGCGGCGAGGAGGTGGTCGGCGAGCGTCCGGCCGATGGGGCCCTTGCCGAGGATGACGTGACGGGACACGGGTGCCTCCGGGTGGTGTGGACGCCGAGGCGGCGCCTGACTGTGAGCAGTGCTCTCGATTGAGAACGATGCTCACATATCGGTGGTGCGCGAGTCAAGAGCGGTGCTCTCGGTAGAGAACAGCGCTCACATGTGGGCATGATGGGCGCCATGACGACCGGAGGCACCCCCCGCGAACGAGCCCGGGCGGCGTTCATGGCGGACCTGCTCGACGCCGGGCGCGCGCGCCTCGTCGCCGACGGCCCCGCCGCGCTCTCCCTGCGGGCCGTTGCGCGCGACCTCGGCGTCGCGTCGTCGGCCGTCTACCGCTACCTCCCCTCGCGGGACGCCCTGCTCACGATCCTCATCGTCGAGGCGTACGACGCCGTCGGCGCGGCCTGCGAAGACGCCGCCCAGGCCGCGCGGGCCGCGGGGGAGCCGCCCGCGCAGGTGTGGCTCGCCGTCGGGCGCGCCTTCCGCGCGTGGGCGCTCGCCAACCCGCGCGCCTACGAGCTCATCTACGGCACGCCCGTCCCCGGCTACGCCGCACCGCAGGACACCATCGTGCCGGCGACACGCCTGTGGGCCGTGGTCGTCGGCATCGTGCTCGACGCGCACGCGGACGGCACGCTCGACCCGGCCGGCCCGGACTTCGACGACGACGGCCTCGTCGACCCGGGCGTGCTCGAGTTCGCTGCCCGCATCGCCGAGGCGCCCGGCCGCGCCGATGCGCTCGCGGCGCGGCCCGGCTGGTCGGCGCAGGAGGCCGTGCGTTCGTTCACGCTCGTCACGGCCCTGCTCGGCGCCGTGACGGCGGAGCTGTTCGGCCACTTCCACCGCGTCACCGCCGACGGCGCGCGGGCCTTCGACGCGATGATCGCCACGGCCGCCGCCGGCGTCGGGCTGCGCGTCGACCTCGGGCGGGGGCCCGCCCGCTAGACTGGCCGCGGTCGTGACTGGCGGAGGGTGGAAGAAACCATCGGGGAGCGACCGCAGTCCCCTGCAGAGCGCCGCCCGCCTGGGTGCCTGGGTCCATCGCTGAACGTAAGCCGACCCAGGAGACGCCATGAGTCACCTTTCCGCGCTGCCCGCCGTCGCCGACCCGACCGCTGACGACACCCGCCGCCCCATCCGTCGCGCGCTCGTGAGCGTGTACGACAAGACCGGGCTCATCGAGCTCGCCACCGGCCTGCACGTCGCCGGCGTCGAGCTCGTCTCGACCGGCTCCACCGCCGCGGCGATCGCCGCCGCCGGGGTGCCCGTGACCCCCGTCGAGGAGCTCACCGGCTTCCCCGAGTGCCTCGACGGGCGGGTCAAGACCCTGCACCCGCGCGTGCACGCCGGGATCCTCGCCGACACGCGCCGCCCCGAGCACCTCGCCCAGCTCGACGAGCTCGGCGTCGCGCCCTTCGACCTCGTGGTCGTCAACCTGTACCCGTTCACCGCGACCGTCGCGTCGGGCGCGACGCCGGACGAGTGCGTCGAGCAGATCGACATCGGCGGCCCGTCGATGGTCCGCGCCGCCGCGAAGAACCACCCGAGCGTCGCCGTCGTCGTCGAGCCCGCGCGGTACGACGGCGTGCTCGCCGCCGTCGGGCGGGGCGGGTTCACGCTCGCCGAGCGCCGGTCACTCGCGGCCGCGGCCTTCGTGCACACCGCGACGTACGACGTGGCCGTGGCCTCGTGGATCGGCAACGTGCTCGCCCCCACCGACGACGTCGACGGCGCCCCGACCGGCTTCCCGGCCTGGGTCGGTGCGACGTGGGAGCGCTCGGACGTGCTGCGCTACGGCGAGAACCCGCACCAGCGCGCCGCGCTCTACACGAGCGCCGTCGGTGGCCCGGGCCTGGCACAGGCCCGCCAGCTGCACGGCAAGGCGATGAGCTACAACAACTACGTCGACGCCGACGCCGCCCTGCGCGCCGCGCACGACCACGCCGGTCCCACGGTCGCGATCATCAAGCACGCGAACCCGTGCGGGATCGCCGTCGGCGAGACGCTCGCGGAGGCCCACGCGAAGGCGCACGCGTGCGACTCCGCCTCCGCGTACGGGGGCGTCATCGCCGCGAACGGGGTCGTGGACCGCGCGTTCGCCGAGCAGATCGCGCCGGTGTTCACGGAGGTCGTCGTCGCCCACGGCTTCGACGACGACGCCCTCGAGATCCTCACCGCGAAGAAGAACCTCCGGCTGCTGGTCGTCGACGGCGCGCCGTCCGCCGCCGTCGAGACACGGCCCGTCAGCGGCGGGCTGCTCGTGCAGTCGCGCGACGCGATCGACGCCCCCGGCGACGACCCGCGCGCGTGGACGCTCGTGGCCGGCGAGGCCGCCGACGACGCGACGCTCGCCGACCTGACGTTCGCGTGGCGCGCGGTGCGCGCCGTGAAGTCGAACGCGATCCTGCTCGCCGCGGACGGCGGGTCCGTCGGCGTCGGGATGGGGCAGGTCAACCGGGTCGACTCGTGCCGCCTCGCCGTCGCGCGCGCCAACGCCGCCGGCGAGCGGGCCCGTGGTGCCGTCGCGGCATCGGACGCGTTCTTCCCGTTCGCCGACGGCCTGCAGATCCTGGCCGACGCCGGCGTGCGGGCCGTCGTCCAGCCCGGCGGCTCGATCCGCGACGACGAGGTCGTCGCGGCAGCCCAGGCCGCCGGCGTGACGATGTACTTCACGGGGTCGCGGCACTTCGCGCACTGAGCGCCCACTGAGCGCCCAGGTGTGACCCGTGGGGCGTCCGGCCAGGTGCCGGGCGCCCCACGGGCGTCAGCGGACGACGGCGTCCTTGAGCGACCGTCCGGCGTCGGCGGCGACCACCCGGTCCAGGTGCGGCAGCCCGTCGCCCGCCAGCAGCCGTCGCGCAGCCCCGACGTCGCGGGGCCGGTCGACCGTGAGCACGGCCGTCAGCCGGTCCGTCCCGGGTGCGAACCACAAGGCGCCCGCGGGCTGGTCCCGGTCGCCGCGGAGCACGACGTCGTCGGCCGCCCCGGGCAGGCCGTGCA
>JAEYXM010000168.1 GCA_023428465.1 Actinomycetes bacterium | reverse complement strand
GGCACGGCGGGCGTCGGGCGGGGGGAGCCGGAGCGGGGCTCGAACGGCTCGGGTTCGGGGGCGGGGGCGGCCGCCGAGTGGCGCCCCATCAGTCCTCGACCCTCATGTGCCACATCGTGACAGACGTGCGGACCGGGTGGGCGAGGTGGTCGGATCGGGTGGCCGGGGCCGCCGGTGCGGGGGTGCGGGGCCCGGCCCCGCGGCTCAGAGAGCCGCGGGGCGGGCGGTGGCGACGTGCCGGGCGCGCGCTGCGCGCTCACGACGACGCAGGACCAGCACGTGCTGCCGGGCGCGAGTCTGCGTGGACAGCCAGTGCTCCAGAAGGAGGGCGTCGTAGAGGGTCATCGGGGACATGAGGGTGCTCCTGAGCATGTGAAGGGACTGGGCATCGGGACGGGCCAGGTCCTCTCACCGCGGTGATCACAAGAAAACCAGGGCGGCGCATGCGGGCGCACGTGAATATCTCGAATACTCACGGCCATTCCGGGCGGGGCGCCCCCGGCAGGATTCGAACCTGCGACCAACGGATTAGAAGTCCGACGCTCTATCCACTGAGCTACGGGGGCCTGGAGGAGGAGCCTACTCAGTGAGGGGTCCGCGCTGCCCGGGCCGGCGGGGTCGCGCGCACTGCTGAACCGCACTGCTGAACCGCACAACGTCCCGCGACGGCCGGGCGTTCATACATCGACAGGCACGGGAGCGAAGCGGGAGGGAGGCGTCGTCCGATGGGCGGCTGGCAGGCCCTCGTGGACGAGCTGCTCCGGGACCGGGGCGCGGCCCTGGTCGGGTACGCCGCCGTCCTCACCGGCGACCGGGCCGGCGCGGAGGACGTGGTGCACGACGCCGTCGTGCGCACGTTCGCGCGGCCGCGCACCTTCCCCAGCCTCAACGCCGCCGACGCGTACGTGCGGCGGGCGATCGCGAGCACCGTCGTGGACCGCGCCCGGTCGCGGCGGCGGTGGCTGGCGGCCCTGCCCGAGCTCGTGGCCGGCGCGTCGGTCGCCGACGACGACGCGGCGGGGCGCCTCGACGCGCGTGCGGCCCTGCGGACCCTGCCGCAGCGGCAGCGGGCCTGCGTCGTCCTGCGGTTCTACGACGACCTGACGGTCGCGGAGATCGCGGCGACCCTCGGGATCAGCGAGGGCGCGGTGAAGCGGTACCTCTCCGACGGGATCCACCACCTCAACGAGCTCCTGGGCACCGCGGCGGACGCCCGCGACGGCGCCGCCGCGCAGGTCCGGATGACGGAGGGAGGTCGGCGATGAGCGACGAGCTGGCCGGTCTCGTCCGGGGTGTGGTCGACGCCGAGATCGCGGCGGTGACGGCCGAGGTGCCGTTCCCGCCCACACGCGTCGCCCGGTACGTGGCGGACGTCCGGCGCCGCCGCGTCGTCGGGACGTCGCTGGTCGCCGCCGCGAGCCTCGTCGTGGTCGGCGGGGCGGCGCTCGGCGTCGCGCGGCCCTGGGCCGCACCTGCGCCGGTCGGCGAGGTCACGAGCTCACCCGCGCCCTCCGAGGACCCGACGCCCGAACCCACGCCGACGGCGACGACGGCACCCATGCCGACCGCGACGCCCGCGCCCGTCGGGACGCCCTCGCCGACGCAGACCCCCACGCACGAGCCCGAGCCCGAGGTCACTACCGAGCCGCCGGTCCTCTCCGAGCCGCCCGGCGCGGTGACGGTGACGTACGTGGTGCCGGGCGGCGGCTCGGGCGAGATCCTCGTCGGCTGGAGCCTCGTGCCCGACGCGACCGGGTACCGCGTGTACCGCTCCGACAGTCCCGACGGGCCGTTCGTCGCCGCCGCACGGTACGACGTGGCGAGCGGCGAGGCGACGGTCGAGTACACGGGGACCTACGAGTACATCGGCATCCACTCGACCGATCAGGGGCTGCAGTACGTCGAGGCCGTCCGGGGTCAGCTGGGCTACTTCCAGGTGGTCGCGTACAACGACGACGGTGAAGGGCCGCCGAGCGCCGTGCTGTGCGGCGAGCCGATGGCCCAGGGCTACACCTGCGCCTGAATCGAGTCCGTGGTGGTGCGCCACCGGCTGAGGAAGTCCAGGTCAGACGACCCGCCGTCGTCCGGCGCGCGCGTTTTGTCCGGACCGCGGGGCACGGGAGGATAGGCGCATGACTCCCGCTGCCGGTCCGGTGGTCGCCTCGGCGACCGACGCCCCGGTGGAGGCGCGGGCGGGGGCCGACGCCCCGCTGCTCGACGCCGTCCAGGCCCTGCGCCGGGACGTCGTCGCGACGAGCCTGCCGTTGCCGCTGCGCGGCTACCGCGCGGCGGGACGCCTCCGCAAGCGTCTGCTCGACCAGCTCGACGACCACCTGATCCCGCGCCTGCGCGAGCTGTCCGCGCCGGCCGTGGTCGTCGTGGCGGGGTCGACGGGCGCCGGGAAGTCCACGCTCGTGAACTCCCTGCTCGGGGAGGAGGTGAGCACCGCGGGCGTCCTGCGGCCGACGACGCGCGAGCCGGTGCTCGTGCACCACCCCGCGGACGGCGAGCTCCTCGCGGCGCACCCGCTGCTCGAGATCCTCGACGTGCGCGTGCACGAGGGCGTCCCGCGAGGGCTCACGGTCATCGACGCGCCGGACCTCGACTCCCTGCTCGCCGAGAACCGCCAGACCGCGTCGCGGCTCATGGACGCGGCCGACCTGTGGATCTTCCTCACGACGGCCGCCCGCTACGGCGACGCGCTCCCGTGGGGCGTCCTCGCCCAGGCCGCCGAGCGTGGCGTCTCGATGGCCATGGTGCTCAACCGCGTGCCCCCGGCGGCCGTGTCGACGATCCGCACCGACCTCATGGGCCGGCTGCGCGAGCGCGGCATGGCGTCGGTCCCGCTGTTCCTCATCCCCGACCTCGGCCCGCACGAGGGGCTTCTCGACGCGTCCCTCGTCGCGCCGATCCGCCGCTGGCTCGCCATGGTCGCCGGACCGGACCGGGCCCGCTCCGTCATCCTGCGCACCCAGAAGGGCACGCTCCGGCGCCTGCAGCCCTGGGTCGCCGAGCTCGCGGAGGCCGTCCAGGCGCAGGTCGATGCGCGTCCGGCGCTCGAGCGCCTCGTCACGGAGACGGTCGCCGAGCCCGCCGAGCACGCGGCCCGCACCGTGGTCGCCGGCGCCATGGCCACGGGGGCCGTGCGCGCCGCCTGGTCGGCCGCGGCGACGCGTCCCGGGCCGCTCGGGGAGAGCTGGAC
>JAEYXM010000153.1 GCA_023428465.1 Actinomycetes bacterium | reverse complement strand
CGGCTGCGCTCGGCCTGGCCGCGGCGGCCGTCGCGACGCGCGTCGTCGTCGCCGCGGACGCCGTCACGTCCGTGGCGTCCGCGGCACCCGGGCTGAGCCTGGCGCTCGCCGGGTTGCTCGGGGCGGCCCTTCTCTCGGCTGCCGGCGCCCGCGACGCGCTGGCCCGGCACACGTTCGGCTGGCGCCAGGTGCTCGCGGGCGTCCTCGCCCTGCTCGCGCTGGCCGGTCCGGCGTCGGTGCTCGGCACCGCGCTCGCGCACCGCGACCTCGACCTGACCACCGTGCCCGGGCACGTCGTGCCCGCCGTCGGGCGGCAGCTGCAGGGCTCGGCGGGCCTGCGCGTGCTCGTGCTCGAGCTCACCGACGGCGACCGGGCGGTCGACGACGGCGCCGGGACGGGCGTCGTCGCGACGGTCCTGCGCCACGACGGCCGCCAGCTCACCGAGACGTCGCGGCTGGTCGCGGCGCTCGCGGTCGACGCCGCCGGGACAGCCGACCCCGACGCCGCCGACACGACCTCCGCCGACACGACCTCCGCCGACTCCGACCCTGACGTCGCGGTCGCCGACGTCGCGGCGCGCCTGGCCGTCGGATCCGCGACGGACGTGTCGGCCGCGCTCGACGACCTCGGCATCGGCGCGGTCCTCGTCCCGCCGAACGGCGACCGGGACGGGGTCCTCGCGGGACGGCTCGACGCGACGCCCGGGCTCGAGCGCGTGACGTCCACGGAGGTCGGCACGATCTGGCGTTCGTCCGGGCTCGGCGCCGGCACCGCGGGCTGGGCGCGCATCGTCACGGGCTCCGGCCCCGAGAGCTCGGTCGTGGCCGGGCTGCCCGCGGAGACCGACGGCGCGCTCGAGGCGACGGTCGAGCCGGGCACCGGGTCGCGCCTCCTCGTGCTCGCCGAGCGTGCCGACGCCGGGTGGCGCGCGACGCTCGACGGGCGCGGCCTGCGCAGCGTCGCGTCCGGCTGGCACCAGGCCTTCGAGCTCGGTCCCGACGGCGGCGACCTCGTGGTCAGCCACGAGCCCGCGACGCGGACGCCGTGGCTCGTGCTCCAGGGGGCCGTGCTGCTCGTGACGGTCCTGCTCGCCCTTCCCGTCCGACGCCGGAGGGCATGACATGAGGACCCTGCTCGCGTTCGTGGCCCGCTCGCTGGCCGGCTTGCTCGTCCTCGGCGTCGTCGGCGCCGTCGTGCTCGCCGCAACGACCTACCCGTCGCCCGAGCCGGCCCCCGTGACCCGTGGGGCGGTGCCGGTGCCCGCGCCGCCCACGGTCCTGGTGTGCCCCGGCCCGGTGCGCCTTCCCACGGAGCTCGAGCCCGGCGAGGACGCGGCCTACGACCCGCAGTTCGACACGGCGCCGAGCGAGTCGGTCACCCAGGTCGACGCAGTCACGGCGCGCACCCGAGAGGGCGGCCTGGGCGGCGACGCCGTCCTGACGCCGCTGGGGACCGACGACCCTGCCGGGCAGGTCGTCGCGGCGGGCGACGCCGCCGCGACGCGCGTGCGCCGGCCCGCGGGCCCGCTCGTCCTGCGTGCGGACCCGGTGGACGGCGTCCCGGCGTGGGTCGCCGCGACGCTGCACGTGCGCACCGGCGACGGTGACGTCCGCGGCCTCGTCACCGCACCGTGCCAGCAGCCCGGCGCGCAGGCGTGGCTCGTCGGCGGGAGCACCGAGCTCGGCTCGAGCGCGCGCCTGGTCCTGCAGAACCCGGGCCTGACGCCCGCGTCGGTGACCGTCCGGCTCTGGGGGGCGAACGGCCCGGTCGAGCCCGCCGGGGTGCCGGAGTACCTCGTGCCACCGCGCAGCGAACGTGTCGTGCTGCTCGAGGGTCTCGCGGCCGAGCAGGGGCGCCTCGTGGTGCAGACGTCGGCCGTGGGCGGCATGGTCACCGCCTACCTGCAGGACAGCCGACTGGACGGACTGGTCCCGCGTGGCGTCGACGACGTCGTGGCGGGGAGCCGGCCTGCGACACGGCAGGTCGTCCCGGCGATCGCGGTGAGCGCGACCGACGACCCGGAGGCGGCGCTCGTGCGCATCCTCGCCCCGGGCGAGCAGGGCGGCGCCGTGAGCGTCAGCCTGCTTGGCCCACAGGGCCACGTGCCGCTCCCGGGCGGGTCGACTGACCTGCGGGCCGGGACCGTCCTCGACATCCCGCTGAGCGGCCTGCCCGCCGGTGACTACACGGCGATCGTGAACGCGGACGTGCCGGTCGTCGTGGGCGCCATGGTCACGCGGACGGGCGTGGACCCGACGGCTCCCTCCGACCGGGCGTGGGTCCCCGCGGCGAGTGGCGGCAGCGGCCCCCTCGCGCTGCCCGACGGCGTCGAGGGGCGCCTCGTGCTCGCGGTCGCGCCCGACGGCGAGCTGCGCGGGCGCTCGACGGTCGTGGTCGAGACCGTGGGTGGCCGGCGCGTCGAGCGGACGATCGACGAGGGCGGCACCGTGTCGATCCCCCTCGCGGACCTGGTCGGCGTCGGCGAGGCCGCGGGCGGCGGCGCCACGTCGACCGATGCCCTGCAGGGCGTCGTCGTGCGGACGACCGACCCGAGGGTGGTGTGGGGTGTGGTCCTCGAGGACGACGCGATGGTGTCGGTGCTCGTCCCCGTGCCGCTGCAGCGCCCGCAGGCCGGGGTCACCGTCGACGTCCGCTGACGGGCGGCTGACGGGCCGCCGTCAGCCCTCGCGCGCGGCGCGCCGCAGCTCGAGCGTCTGCCGGGCCGCCAGGCCGACGCGCAGCGCGACGCGCGTGGGCCACTGGTACCAGCGGTCGTAGCGCCCGCACAGGTAGCGCAGCGCGCTCGCGTGGTGCGCGCGGATCATCGGCGCGGGCCGTGCACGCCACGACGTGCCGCCGACGTGCGTCACGTGGGCCGTGGGCACGTAGACGCTCGCCCAGCCGGCGCGGCCGAGGCGGTCGCCGAGGTCGGTGTCCTCGAAGAACATGAAGTAGGCCTCGTCAAAGCCCCCGACCTGCACGAACGCCTCCTGGCGCAGGAGCAGGCACGCGCCGGACAACCAGCCGGTCGTGCGCTCGGCGTCGTCGTCGTCGCGCCGGTAGGCCCGCGACCACGGGTTGCCGGGCCACACCCGCGCGAGGAGCGCGTGCCCGATGCCGTGCGTCAGGGAGGGCAGTGCGCGCGCCGACGGGTAGGTGGTGCCGTCGGTGTTGAGCAGGCGGGGCCCGACGGCGCCCGCGCCCGTGCGCTCGGCCGCGGCGAGGAGGGTGTCGAGCGCGCCCGGGTGCCAGACGACGTCGGGGTTCGCGACGACGAGCCAGGGCGGCGCGTCGGCCTGCGCGCCGTCGTGGGAACCGCGTCGCGCGCCGAGGTTCGCGGCCGCGCCGTACCCGAGGTTGCGTCCCGGGGTCAGGAGCGTGGCGCCGTGCCGCTCGGCGACCTCGCGGGCGACCGTGTGGTCGTCGCCGTTGTCGACGAGGACCAGCTCGACGGGCGCGGCCGTGGCCGCGCCCAGCGACGTCGCGAACTCCTCGAGCTCCGGCCCCGGGCGGTACGTCACGCACACGACGCGTACGCCGGGCCGGGGGGTCATGGGCGCCAACCCTAGTCGTCAGGCCAGTCGTCAGGCCTGTCGTCAGGCGTGGTACCGCGGGTCGACCTCCTCGGGCCGCCGCCCGAGCAGGTGCGCCACCTGCTCGACGACGACGTCCCGCACGAGGTCGGCCAGGTCGGACGCGTCGATCGCCCGCGTCTCGACGGGCCGCCGGTACACGACGATCCGGGCCGGCATCCCGGCGTCGGCGGGGAAGTAGCGACCGAGGGGAACGCCCCCGTGCTCCCACGGCGCGGGGGAGGACGGGGGGACCTCCTCGACGGCGAACTCCGTGCCGTCGAGCTGGCGGGCCCAGCGCCGCTCGAGGGCCTCGACCGCGTCGAGCACGTGGTCGTCGAAGCGCTCCGCGCGCGTGCGGTAGGCCGGCAGCGTGGGCGGGATGACCGGCCCGCGCAGCCCGCGGCCGCGACGGTCGCGGCGTCTGACCGGGAGCGTCGGGGGTGCGGGCAGGCGGTGCTTCACACCGGCCACTGTAACGACGGGGGAGGCCCCGGGCCGGACGCCGGGAGGGTGATGACGGGGCCCTCCGCGGCGTGTGCCGGGCATCGTGTCGGCGCGGCCAGGTAGCCTCCCGGTGTGAGGTCAGGTCGTCAGTGCTCCCGCAGCGCGTGCGGGCGTCCCGCGGTGGCGACGCTCACCTATGTCTACGCGGACTCCACCGCCGTGCTCGGGCCGCTCGCCCAGCTCGCCGAGCCGCACTCCTACGACCTGTGCAGCGAGCACGCCGGCCGCCTCACGGCGCCGCGCGGCTGGGAGGTCGTGCGGCTGATGCCGGAGTTCGTCCCGACGGGCCCCAGCCCGGACGACCTGGTCGCGCTCGCCGAGGCGGTCCGCGAGGCCGGTCGGCCCCGTCACGTCGCCCCGGAGCCCGCCGACGTCCCCGAGGGTGTGCGTCGCGGGCACCTGCGGGTACTGCGCGGGGAGCACCCGTGAGCGCCCAGCCGGACCGCTCTCCGGCGACGTGCGGCGCGTGTGGCAGCGGTGAGCTCACCCGCCTGCCGATGACGCTGACGGACGGCACCGAGGTCACCTTCATCAACTGCCACTCGTGCGAGGCGCGGGAGTGGCTGGCCCAGGGCGCCGACGGCCTGTGGGAGTCGCTGCCCATCGCCTCCGTGCTCGCCCGGTCCGCCAAGCGGCAGTGACCCCGGCGTCCCGGGACGCCCGTGGCGTTCACTAGGCTGCCCGCATGACCGACGGCCGACTCCTCGACCTGCTGATCAAGGCCTACGACGTCCGCGGCGTCGTGCCGGAGCCCTTCTCCACCGACGTCGCGCGCGCCATCGGTGCCGCGTTCGCCGAGGTCGTGGCGATTCCCGCGGCGAGCGTCGGTGCGCGGCCGGGCGTCGTCATCGGGCGGGACATGCGCCCGTCGGGCCCGGACCTGGTCGCCGCCTTCGCCGACGGCCTGACCTCGCGCGGCGTCGACGTGGTCCTCATCGGCCTGTGCTCGACCGACGGGCTGTACCACGCGTCGGGCGCCCTCGACCTGCCGGGTGCGATGTTCACCGCGAGTCACAACCCGGCCGAGTACAACGGCATCAAGATGTGCCACGCCGGCGCGCGGCCCGTCGGCCAGGAGACGGGGCTCGCCGACGTCCGGCGGCTCGCGGGCCGGTACCTCGAGGACGGCCTGCCCGCGCCGGTCGCGGAGCCGGGCGTCGTCTCCGAGCGGGAGATGCTCGCGGAGTACGCCGCGTTCCTGCGCGGCCTGGTGGACCTGTCGGGCGCGCGCCCGCTCAAGGTCGTCGTGGACGCCGGGAGCGGCATGGCCGGTCTCACGGCGCCCGCGGTCCTGGGCGACGCGGCCGGGCTGCCCGCCCTGCCCCTGGAGATCGTGGACCTGTACTTCGAGCTGGACGGCTCGTTCCCCCACCACGAGGCGAACCCCCTGGAGCCGTCGAACCTGCTCGACCTGCAGGCCGCAGTCGTCGCGCACCAGGCGGACATCGGCCTGGCGTTCGACGGCGACGCGGACCGGTGCTTCGTCATCGACGAGCGCGGCGGGGCCGTGAGCCCGTCGGCCATCACCGGGCTCGTCGGGCTTCGCGAGGTGCACCGTGAGCTGGCCGCCGGACGCACGCCGACGGTGATCCACAACCTGATCACGTCGCGTGCCGTTCCCGACCTGCTGCAGGCCGCCGGGGCGCGCACCGTCCGGACCCGGGTGGGCCACTCGTTCATCAAGACGGAGATGGCCGAGAACGACGCGATCTTCGGCGGCGAGCACAGCGCGCACTACTACTTCCGGGACTTCTTCTTCGCCGACACCGGGATGCTCGCCGCGATGCATGTGCTCGCCGCGCTCGCCGAGGCCACGCGGCCGGACGGCTCGCCCATGCTGCTCTCGGAGCTCGGCGAGACGTACCAGCCGTACGTGGCCAGTGGTGAGATCAACTCCCGGGTGGTGGACGTCGCCGCGGCGCGGCAGCGCGTGGTCGACGCCTACGTGACCCGCCAGGGCGCTGGCCCGGTCGTGACGGACGAGCTCGACGGGCTCACCGTGAGCCACTGGGACGCCCACCCCCGTTGGTGGTTCAACCTGCGGGCGTCGAACACCGAGCCGTTGCTGCGGCTCAACGTCGAGGCAGCCGACGAGGATGTGATGGAGAAGGTGCGCGACGACGTCCTGGGCCTGGTCCGTGGGGGCGCCGACGGTGAGGGGGACGCCCGATGATCGAGACGTGGGTGCGGGACATCCTGCGGTGCCCCGCCTGCGGTTCGCCGCTGCGCGACGGCGTGCGGCCCGACGGCGGGCCTGAGCTCGTGTGCCTCGGCGCCGCATGCGCGCTCGCGTACCCGGTGCAGGACGGCATCCCCGTCCTCCTCGTCGACGAGGCTTACCCGGCATCAGGGACGGTCTGATGTCCACGCACGGCGGCACCAAGGCGATCGTCGCCGCGCTCCTGGCCAACCTGGGCATCGCGGTCACCAAGTTCATCGCGTTCCTGCTCACCCGCTCCGCGTCGATGCTCGCGGAGGCCGTGCACTCGGTCGCCGACTCCGGAAACCAGCTGCTCCTGCTGCTCGCCGGCAGGCGGGCCCGGCGCGCACCGGACGCCACGCACCCGTTCGGGTACGGGCGCTACCGGTACTTCTACGCGTTCGTCGTCGCGATCGTGCTGTTCAGCGTCGGCGGACTGTTCGCCCTCTACGAGGCCTGGCACAAGTTCGCCGACCCGCACCCCATCGAAGGTCGGTGGTGGTGGGTGCCGGTCGTCGTGCTCGTCGCGGCGATCGGCATGGAGTCGTTCTCGCTGCGCACGGCCGTCCGGGAGTCGAACGTCGTCCGGGGCGACCGGGGCTGGGCCGAGTTCGTACGCACCTCCCGTGCCCCGGAGCTCCCCGTCGTCCTGCTGGAGGACGTCGGGGCCTGCTGGGCCTCGTCTTCGCGCTCTTCGGTGTGAGCATGACCCTGTACACGCACAACGGTCAGTGGGATGCGATCGGGTCGGCAGCGATCGGCCTACTGCTCGTCGTGATCGCCATCGTCCTGGCACGCGAGACGACGTCGATGATCCTCGGCGAGGCGGCGACCCCTGAGGACGTGGCGGCCGTGCGCGCGGCCCTCGTCGGCGGGAGCGTGGCGTCGGTGATCCATCTCCGGACCATGCACCTGGGCCCCGAGGAGGTGCTCGTCGCCGCGAAGATCGAGGTCCCGGGCGCCGCAACGGCCGGGGAGGTCGCGCAGGCGATCGACGACGCCGAGCAGCGCGTGCGGGCGGCGGTGCCGTACGCCTCACTCATCTACCTGGAGCCGGACCTGCGCCACAGCGTCGCGCAGGCCGACTGACCGGTGTCCCTGACCGGTACCTGACGGAGGATGGGGCGACCCCGGGGTGCGATCGTCGTCGTCCGCACCCCGGGGCCGCCGTCTGGCGTCGTCCCTCAGTCCTGGGTTGCGGCCTTGATGTCGTCGAAGAAGTCCGGGTTCTCCTCGAGCCACTGCTCGACCGAGCCCTCGGGGTCCTCTCCGTCGTTGATGTTGAACATGATGTTCTCGAGGGAGTGCAGCTGGTCACCGGTCATGGTGAAGTTCTCCAGCCACGCCGTCAGCTGCGGAAAGTCCTCCGCGAAGCCCGGCCGTGCGGTGATCTCGATGGTCTCGGCGGCGCCGAGCATGCCCTCGGGGTCCTCGAGGTCGCGGATCGGGAACGCGTCGTAGGCCCAGTGCGGCCGCCACAGCGTGACGACCACGTTGCGGCCCTCGTCGACCGCGCCGCTCAGCTCGGCGAGCATGGCGGGCGTCGACGACTCGACGAGCTCCATCGCGTCGAGGCCGTACGTCGGCATGACGTCTTCCTTGGTCACGCGCGTGAGGCCGGCGCCCGGCTCGATGCCGACGATCCGGTTGTCGAAGGCATCGGCGTTGTCGGCGAGCTCGGCCAAGGAGTCGATCGGGGCGTCCTCGTTCACGGCGATCGTCAGGGCCGCCTGGTCGTACCAGACGGCGACCCGCTCGAGCTCGGTGTACTTCTCGAAGTACGGACCGTGGGTGACGGGGAGCCAGGCGTCGAAGAACAGGTCGTAGTCGCCGCCTGCCACGGCCGTGTAGATCACGCCCATGTCGCCGCCGGACTCGAGCTCGACGGTGTAGCCCTCGGACTCGAGGAAGTTCGCCCACAGGTACGTCGCGGCATCGCCCTCCGGCCAGCCGCCGGGCGGGAGCGCGATGGTGACCTCGCCGAGGTCCGTCGCGTCGGTGCCCGCGTCGTTGGCGTCCTCCGTGTCACCGCCGCAGGCGGCGAGGCCGAGGACGACGGCGGCACCGGCCGCCACCGTGGTCAGTGTCTTCCTGTGCTGGATCTTCCTGTGCGGAATCATCGTTTCCTTCCTGGACGGTGCGTACCGCCCGTGTTCGGCCCAGGGGGCCATGGCTCCGCAGGGGGCTGCGGGGTTGGTCCAGGTGGCCTCAGTCGGCTGCCGCGACGCGCAGCGCGCGGGAGACCGGGGACCGGTCGCTGAGGGCTGCGGTGACCCGGTCGAGGTACATCGCCACGATGACGACGGACAGGCCGGCCTCGAAGCCGAGCGCGATGTCGATGGTGCCGAGCGAGGTCGCGACGTCCTGCCCCAGCCCTCGCGCGCCGACGAGGCCGGAGATGACGACCATCGACAGCGAGAGCATGATCACCTGGTTGACGCCGGCCATGATCGTCGGCAGAGCGAGGGGCAGCTGGATCTGCCGCAGGATGCGTCCTGGCGGAGAGCCGAACGCGTGGCCGGCCTCCACCACCTCGCGGTCGACCTGGCGGATCCCGAGCTCGGTGAACCGGACCCCGGGGGCCAGTGCGAAGACGATGGTGGCCACGATGCCGGGGACGACGCCGGCCCGGAAGATGACGACCACGGGGATGAGGTAGACGAAGGCCGGCATCGTCTGCATGAAGTCGAGGACGGGGCGGACGGACGAGGAGACACGCTCGCTCCGGGCGGCCCAGATGCCCGTCGGGATGCCGATCGACAGCGCGATGGTGCTGGCCACGATGACGAGCGAGAGCGTCGCCATCGCGTTCTCCCACTGGTCCATGCCAAGGATCAGGACGAAGCCGACGATCGCACCGACGCCGAGTCGCCAGCCCTTGACCCAGATCGCGAGCCCGGTGAGGACGAGCGCGACGACCCACCACGGCGGCCCCGCCAGGACCGACTCGACGGCGTCGAAGCAGAAGAGCAGGACGGTCCTGACGAGGTCGAAGAGCAGATCTGCGGACGACGTGAGCCAGTCGACGAAGCTCTCGACGCCGTCACCGAGGGGGAGGCGGAACTCGAAGCCGCTCGCGGCCTTCACGAGGCCAGCTCCGTCGTGGGCTCGGGTCTCGGGTCCGGATTGGTCGTCTGATGGGGGTCGGCACCGGCGACCGCCTCGGCGACCGTGTCGGTGTCGGCGACCGTCTCGGCGACCGTGTCGGTGCCGTTGCCGTTGGTCTCACCCGGGACCATCGCCTCGAGGAGCGTGACCCGCGGGATCACCCCGACGAGGCGACCGGCGTCGTCGACCACAGGTACCGGCAGGGGCGTCTCCGCGGATGGTGCGAAGATCTCCGCGAGCGGGGCGTCCACGGACACCGGTGTCATCGTGTCGTGGAGCAGCTCGATGAGGTGCTCCACGCCGCGGCGCTGGCCGGCCAGGACGTCCTCGTCGCGCAGCACGCCCTGCAGCCTGCGGCTCCGGTCGACCAGGTAGGCGGCGGATGTCTGAGCCTCGCGCATCTCGCGCAGGGCGCCGCGGGGACCGGCTCCGATGACGACGACGGCCTTGGGCCGGACCATCACGGTGCCGGCGGTGAGGACGCGCGTCTTGTCGACGTCGGCGACGAACTGCGCAACGTAGTCGTTGGCGGGCTCGGAGAGGATCTCCTCGGAGGTGCCGATCTGCACGATCCGCCCGTCGCGCATGACGGCGACCCGGTCGCCCAGCCGCATCGCCTCGTTGAGGTCGTGCGTGATGAAGACGATCGTCTTGCCGAGGTTCTGCTGGAGCTCGACGAGCTGGTCCTGCATCTCGCGCCGGATGAGGGGGTCGAGGGCGGAGAACGCCTCGTCCATGAGCAGGATGTCGGTCCCGGCGGCCAGGGCCCGCGCCAGCCCGACGCGCTGACGCATGCCGCCGGACAGCTCCGCCGGAAGGTTGTCCTCCCAGCCGGCCAGGCCGACCATCTCGAGGGCCTCGCCCGCCCGGCGACGACGCTCGGACTTCTCGACGTCCTGGAGTGCGAGCGGGTAGGCGGCGTTGTCGAGGACCGTGCGGTGCGGGAGCAGGGCGAAGTGCTGGAAGACCATCGAGACCCGCTTCTGCCGGAGCGCTCGCAGGTCGCGGGGGCTGATCGTGGCGAGGTCCGCGTCGCCGAGGCGGATGTGGCCGGACGTCGGTCGCCAGAGCCCGTTGAGCATCCGGATGAGGGTCGACTTGCCGGACCCGGACAGCCCCATCACGACGAACGTCTCGCCGGCCTCGACCTCGAAGCTCGCGTCGATGACGGCGGCGGTGCCGAGGGGGGCGACGTCGTCGCGGCTGGCGCCGGCCTCGAGCTGTCGAACCGCCTCCGCGGGTCGTCGTCCGAAGACCTTGTACACGCTCTGCACACGCACGATCGTCACAACGTCTCACCTCTTCGTCCTTGCCGGCGGGGCCACCGGCCCCTCTCGTCCAGGGCCGGCGCCGCGATCGGCCACGCTCGACCGACTCGCGTGAGGGGAGCCGGCCGCATCCGGGCCGCAGACCACCATGGGGGGTCGAGTGGGTGGAGGTCCATCCCGGCAAAACGGGAATACCATGACAGAACAGGCACGCCCGCGGGGCCACTTCCTGCTGTGACCAGTCAGGACACCTTTGCTCGATCGTTACTCAGCCGTTACCAAGCTCGGGGCCAGGTACACCCGATCAGCCCAACCCGGGGGTGGCTCGTCCACGCTGGTGGGCAGCTGCGACGGCATCTGCCGTGTACCGGCACATCTTCCTTGCGGGCGGCCCGCGAGCCTCGCTCCGCACGTGATGTCACGTACGATGGCGGTGCTTGGCGTAGGTGATGCCGCCGGCCCGGAGGGGCCGCGCCGGGCTGATGCACCGCTGTGCTCGTCAGGCTCGTCAGGCTCGTCGAGCTCGTCGAGCTCGTCCCGATCGTCGTGACGACGCGGGCCCGGTGCGTCGTCACCTGCCCACCACTCGAGGTCCCCGGCTCCCGACGCCGGGTGCCCACCATCACACCCGAGGTGAACATGTCCACGTTCGATGAGGTCCCCGGCCGGTTCAAGGTCCGTGACCTGCGCCTGGCCGAGGCCGGCCGGCACCAGATCCGCCTGGCCGAGCACGAGATGCCCGGCCTCATGGCGCTGCGCGCCGAGTACGCCGAGAGCCAGCCCCTCGCGGGCGCCCGCATCGCGGGCTCCCTTCACATGACCGTGCAGACGGCCGTGCTCATCGAGACCCTGGTCGCCCTCGGCGCCGAGGTCCGCTGGGCGTCCTGCAACATCTTCTCGACCCAGGACGAGGCGGCCGCCGCGGTCGCCGTCGGCCCGCACGGCAGCCCGGAGGACCCCCAGGGCATCCCGGTCTTCGCCTGGAAGGGCGAGAGCCTCGAGGAGTACTGGGACTGCACCGAGCAGATCCTCCTCTGGCCGGGTGAGGGCCCCACGATGATCCTCGACGACGGCGGTGACGCGACCCTGCTCGTGCACCTCGGCGTGGACTTCGAGGCCGCCGGTGCGGTCCCGGCGGACCTCGCGCCCGGCGAGGCGGGCTACAGCCACGAGTACAACGTGATCCTCGGCGTCCTGCGCCGCTCGCTCGAGGCGCACCCCCAGCGCTGGACCCGCATCGCCGAGGGCATCGGCGGCGTCAGCGAGGAGACGACGACGGGCGTGCACCGCCTGTACCAGCTCGCCGAGGCCGGGCGCCTGCTCTTCACCGCGATCAACGTCAACGACTCGGTGACCAAGAGCAAGTTCGACAACAAGTACGGCATCCGCCACTCGCTGCCCGACGGCATCAACCGGGCCACCGACGTCCTCATCGGCGGCAAGGTCGCGTTCGTCGCCGGCTACGGCGACGTCGGCAAGGGTGCGGCTGAGTCGCTGCGCGGCCAGGGTGCGCGCGTCATCGTCTCCGAGGTCGACCCGATCTGCGCGCTCCAGGCGGCGATGGACGGCTACGAGGTCGCGCGCCTCGAGGACGTCCTCGACGAGGCCGACTTCTTCATCACGACCACGGGCAACAAGGACGTCATCCGCGTCGAGCACATGGCCGCGATGAAGGACAAGGCGGTCGTCGGCAACATCGGCCACTTCGACAACGAGATCGACATGGCCGGCCTGGAAGCCGTGCC
>JAEYXM010000111.1 GCA_023428465.1 Actinomycetes bacterium | reverse complement strand
TGGACACCGTCGAGGTCCTCGAGCTTGATCAGTGGTTGGCGCTTCTGATCATCGGGGACCTCGACCCCTTCACCCCCGCACCCAGCTCACCGGCGAGCCGTCACCCCCACCGGAAGTCCGAAGAGCCGCCAAAGCGCGATCGTCCTCGCCAGGGCCTACCGCTGGTCATGCTCGGTCGACGGGGCGTCGCCTGTCACTAGGGTGCACACGTGCCCGACTACTTCGCCTGCCGCTGGGATCACGACCTCTCGGAGGAGCCGGTCGTCATCTACGAAGAGCTGGGACCGGATCGGGTCGAGTTGCGGAAGGTGCACGAGTTCCGCGACGGGCACCTGGAACGGACCGAGCAGATCACCCCGGGACTTCGGACGAGTCTGTCGTGGCTCCCGGTGCCCGAGGAAGCGGCCATCACCGAGCAACCAGGATTCACGACGATGCCGCTGACCGCCGAGGAGTTCGAAGCCATCTGGTTGTCGGCCCGCGACGCTGAGTAGGAGACCCGTCCGACCATCAGCTCATGCCGCAGATGGTGCAGTGGCGTCAGCCGCCGAGCTCGCCTGGCCCGTCAGTCTGGCTCGCGTCCGCGAGGAGGCGATGCCAGCGCCGGGCCCTGTGCCTGAGCGACTGGCTCAGCCGACGGTCGCGGGAAGCGTCAACGAGAGCTTGGACCATCGGCTGCGATCGCACTCCTTGCTCGACCCAGTTGAGCGCATGCTCGACCCACCACTCCTGACCTCCTTGGAGGCAGTACACGACGAGGTCCGCAGCCTCGGCTTCCGTCACCCCGGCAGCGGAGCGCGGCCCCTCGGTCAGCACGAGGAGTGGCACGAACCTCGCGTCACGGCCAGACAGCACGACGCCATCGTGCCGGACGGCAGCGCGTCCGGTCATGCCGCGGACGACGCGCGCCTGTCGATGAGCGCGACGGTCACCAACGGCGGGCGGCATCATGACGACATGGCGATGACCGGCGACGAGCCGCTCGACGAGGTGCCGTTCAGCGTCGACTTCTTCGAGGTGGTGCTCGTGTGTCCGCCCGCCGGCGGTCACGGCGTCGGCCGGCGCGGGACGGTGCTCGGTCGAAGCCGGGGAGACGATGGCGCGGAGTTCTACGCGGTCTACTTCGAGGACCTGGGTGAGACCTCGGTGATCGTGCGCTCCGATCTTGAGCCCACCGGCGAACGCCGCGCGCGCGAAGACTTCTACGACGGCACTCGCATCCGCGTGAGCGGCACGGGCGAGCTGCTGTGAGCCGTGAACGGTCATGCCGCTGCCCGCGCGGACTCAACCGGGGGGTACGGGACCAAACTCACCGGCCGACGCCGCGAGCAGTGTCCGGTTCTCCTAGATCCGTCCTCCGAGGGGCCGCGTTGCCTCACACATTGAATCTGAACTCCACCACGTCGCCGTCGACCATCACGTAGTCCTTGCCCTCGATGCGCGCCTTGCCGGCGGACCTGGCGGCGGCGACCGAGCCCGCCTCCACGAGGTCCGCGAAGCTGATGACCTCAGCCTTGATGAAGCCGCGCTCGAAGTCGGTGTGGATGACGCCGGCCGCCTGCGGGGCCGTCCAGCCCTGCTTGATGGTCCAGGCGCGGGCCTCCTTGGGCCCGGCGGTGAGGTAGGTCTGCAGGCCGAGCGTGTGGAACCCGACGCGAGCGAGCTGGTCGAGGCCGGGCTCGGACTGACCGGAGTCGGCGAGCATCTCCGCGGCGTCCTCGGGGTCGAGCTCGACGAGCTCGGCCTCGAACTTCGCGTCGAGGAACACGCAGTCCGCCGGGGCGGCGAGCTCGCGCATGCGGGCCTGCATGTCTGCGTCGGCGAGACCGGCGTCGTCGGTGTTGAAGACGAAGATGAACGGCTTCGCGGTCAGGAGCTGCAGGTCGCGCAGGGCTGCAGCGTCGACGCCCTGCTTGGCGAGGCGGTCGCGGGCCGCGAAAACGGTGGTGCCCTCCTCGAGGACGGCGTTCGCGGCCTGTGCCGCGGCGAGGACGGCGGCGTCGGTCTTCTTGCCGCGGACCTCCTTCTCCAGGCGCGGGATGGCGCGCTCGAGGGTCTGCAGGTCCGCGAGGATCAGCTCGGTGTTGACGGTCTCGATGTCGTCGGCCGGGTCCACGCGGCCGGTGACGTGCACGACGTCGTCGTCCGCGAACGCGCGCACCACCTGGCAGATCGCGTCGGCCTCACGGATGTTCGCGAGGAACTTGTTGCCCAGGCCCTCGCCCTCGGACGCACCGCGCACGATGCCGGCGATGTCGACGAACGACACGGTCGCCGGGACGAGGCGCTCGGACCCGAAGAGGTCCGCGAGCGTCTGCAGCCGCGGGTCTGGGAGGGCGACGATGCCGAGGTTCGGCTCGATCGTGGCGAACGGGTAGTTCGCCGCCAGCACCTGGTTGCGGGTGAGGGCGTTGAAGAGGGTCGACTTGCCGACGTTGGGCAGTCCGACGATGCCAATGGTGAGCGCCACGGGCGTGCAGTCTACGGGGCTGACGGCGAGGTCCCTGACGGCACCTCCGTTCGCTGTGCGCGGATTGTCTGGATCGCACAGACTTGGTAGTGTTGTCGAACACCAGTTCGAAGGGATGGTTTCGAAGTGCGCGCTCCGGAGTCGCAGGCACTGCCTGCCACGCAGACGCTGCGCGCTGCCGTCTCCGAGCTGAAGGCGCAGGGCGATGCCGCGACGTGGCCCGTGGAGCGGCGTCGCGCGGTCCTGTCGGAGGTCGACCAGGCGATCACCACACTCACGTCGCTGCGCAGCGAGCTGCTCGTGGCGGAGCGGCGGGCGGGCTCGTGGAAGGCGTCGGGCGATCCGACGTTCGAGGCGTGGCGCGGGCGGACGGCGCGCGTCGGCGTCCGCGAGGCACGCGTGGAGGCCCAGCGCGCAGACACGCTCGCCGAGCTGCCCGCGGTCCGCACGGCGGTCGAGGCGGGTGAGCTGACCCTCGCGCACGTCGACGTGGTGGCGCGGACGGCCGCCATGGGCTCGGAGGCGGTGCAGGCTGCGCTCTCCTCCCCCGAGGGCCAGTCCAGCCTGCTGGAGCTCGCGCGCCGGGTGGACGCCGGGAGATTCGCCCAGAGCGCGGCGCGGTGGTCGGCGAGCCTCGATCAGGCGGCACTTCAGCGTTCCCAGGAGGCGCGGCACGCGGCCCGGTCGCTGACGCTCGCGCAGACCCCTACCGGCACCCGGCTCACCGGCCTCCTCGACCCGGTCGCCGGTCACCGGCTGCGTCTCGCGCTGGAGGCCGTGGCCGGCAAGCCCGCACCCGAGGACACGCGGACGCGCGCCCAGCGCTGGGCGGACGCGCTCGACGCGATCGCCGGGGCGACGCTCGCTGCCCCGCCGCAGGCTGATGGCACAACAGGCCGCCGTCCGCACGTGTCCGTCGTGATGTCTCCGCAGACGTGGGGCGCCCTGCGCGCGGCGGCCCGGTCGCCGCGACCGGACTCGGGCACGACGGCGGCGGGAGACCCGGGTGCGCTCACGGTGCCCGCGCCGGGCGGTGCCCCTGCGACGCTCGAGGACGGCACGCCGCTGCCGCCGTCCGAGCTCGCCCGGATGCTCTGCGACTGCGAGCTCACGCGCGTGGTCCTCGGGGCCGACGGCGACGCGCTCGACCTCGGCCGCACGGTCCGCACCTTCACCCCGGGTCAGCGGCGGATCATCACCGCCCGCGATGGCGGCTGCCTCTGGCCGGGCTGCGACGCGCAGCCACGGTGGTGCGAGGTCCACCACCTCGTGTGGTGGGACCGCGACGGCGGACGCACCGCGGTCCTCGACGGCGCGCTCGTGTGCTCGTTCCACCACCACGAGATCCACCGGCTCGACCTCGTCGTCACCAGGTTCGACCTCCCGCCGTGCTCCGGCCCGGACGCCCGCACCGCGGCGTACGTCGTGACGACGCCGGGCGGGCGACTGGTCGCCGACGGTCGCGGGCGAGCGCCCGACGGCTCACGGGTCGGCGAGCCACGGCGGACCTGGACACCCGGGCGTGGCGCGAGCGACGGGGCCCCGGTGGCCGTGCACGTAGCGCTGGGCAGGCCGGCGCCCGGCACGGCCCGCATGTCGGTGCTCGCTGCGACCCTCGAGCCATGGAGATCCCCATGATGCTCGTCGTCGCAGCCCTCGGTCTCGCCGCGGGCTGGGCCCTCGCCGCCTCGCGCGCGGCGACGGCCGTGCGCCGTGCGGAGCTGCGAGCCACCGAGCTGCGCACGCTCCTGGAAGCCGAGCGCCGCGTGGCCGCGGAGCGGGTGGCGGCCGCGCAGCAGGAGGAGCACCGCGCCGCCGAGCGGTTCCGCGCCCTCGCCTCCGAGGCACTGCACGCCAACTCCGAGCAGTTCATGCTCGTCGCGGAGGAGCGCCTCAAGCGCAGCCAGCTCGCCGGGTCGGCCGAGCTCGGGCGCCGCGAGGACGCCGTCCGCCAGCTCGTCGAGCCGCTCACGCGCACCCTCGACCAGGTCAAGGTCGAGGTGGAGACGGCGGAACGCGCGCGAACCGAGGCGCAGGCCGCACTCGTCGAGCAGCTGCGCGCCGTCCGGGACTCCTCCGAGCTGCTGCGCTCCGAGACCGGCCAGCTCGTCACCGCGCTGCGCTCCTCCCAGGTACGCGGCCGCTGGGGGGAGATCCAGCTCCGCCGCATCGTCGAGTCCGCGGGCATGCTCGAGCACGTCGACTTCGTCGAGCAGGACGTGGTCCGCACCGACGACGGCATGCTGCGCCCCGACATGGTGATCCGGCTCGCCGGGGGCAAGAACGTCGTCGTCGACGCCAAGGTCGCACTCGCCGGGTACCTCGACGCCGCCCAGACCGACGACGACACGGTGCGCCGCGACCGCCTCGCCGCCCACGCGCGGCACGTCCGCAAGCACATCGACGACCTTGCCGCCAAGGAGTACTGGGAGCAGTTCGCACCGGCGCCGGAGTTCGTCGTCATGTTCCTTCCGGCGGAGGCGTTCCTGCACGCCGCCCTCGACGCCGATCCCGGGCTCATCGAGCACGCCATGGACCGCAACGTCGTCCTCGCCACCCCCATGACACTCGTCGCGATGGTCCGCACCATCGGCTACGCCTGGCGGCAGGAGGCCCTCGCGGCCAACGCCCAGCAGGTGCTCACCCTCGGCCGCGAGCTTCACGGGCGGCTCGCGACCCTCGGCGGCCACGTGGGCCGGCTCGGGCGTCAGCTCGACGGTGCCGTGCGCGCCTACAACGAGAGCGTGAGCTCCCTCGAGTCCCGCGTCCTCGTGAGCGCGCGGCGGCTCGCCGACCTCAAGGTCACCGACGCCGAGCTCGACTGCCCGCCCCAGGTCGACCGCGCGGCCCGGCAGCTCCAGGCACCCGAGCTGGTCGCCGCCCACGAGCAGCGCGTCGTCGCCCTCGACGTCGACCAGCGGGTCGCACTGGGCTGACGAGCGAGTCCGGCTGGCCGGCCCCAGAGCGCGCTGGGCCGACCCGGGCGTACGGCCCTGAACCGGAGAGTCATCGGCCGACCAGGGCGCACAGCCCTGAGCCGGAGAATCATCGGCCGGCCCGTGTGTACGGCCCTGGACCGGAGAGTCAGACGGTCTCGACGGGCAGCGACCGGCGAGCCTCGCGGCGCGGCCGGTCGGCGCCCTGGCCGGCCGCCTTCAGGTCCGCCCGCAGCTCACGCGGCAACGAGAACATCAAGTCCTCCGTCGCGGTGCGAACCTCCTCGACGTCGCCGAAGCCCAACGATGCCAGGCGCTCCAGCACGTCGCGCACCAGGATCTCCGGCACCGACGCCCCCGAGGTCACGCCGACCGTCACCGCTCCGTCGAGCCAGGTCGGGTCGATCTCGTCCGCAGCATCGATGCGGTAGGCCCCACCCGCGCCCGACTCCCGCGCGACCTCCACCAGACGGACCGAGTTCGACGAGTTCGCCGAACCCACCACCACCACCACATCGCACTCCGGCGCGAGCTTCTTCACCGCGACCTGACGGTTCTGCGTCGCGTAGCAGATGTCGTCGCTCGGCGGGTCCTGCAGCGCCGGGAACCGCTCCCGCAGGCGCCGCACCGTCTCCATCGTCTCGTCCACCGACAACGTGGTCTGCGACAGCCACACGACCCGCTCCGGGTCCCGCACGACCACCGAGTCCACGGCGTCGGGCGAGTTCACGATCTGGATGTGCTCAGGCGCCTCACCCGCGGTGCCCTCGACCTCCTCGTGCCCGTCGTGCCCGATGAGCAGGATGTCGAAGTCGTCCCCGGCGAACCGCACCGCCTCCTTGTGCACCTTCGTCACCAGGGGGCAGGTCGCGTCGATCGTCTGCAGCGACCGCACCGCCGCCGCCGCGTGCACGGCCGGCGAGACACCGTGCGCCGAGAAGACCACGCGCGCACCCTCGGGGACCTCGTCCGTCTCGTTGACGAACACCGCGCCGCGCTTCGACAGCGTCTCGACGACGTACTTGTTGTGCACGATCTCCTTGCGCACGTACACCGGCGGCCCGTAGTGCTCGAGGGCCTTCTCCACCGCCACCACCGCGCGGTCGACGCCGGCGCAGTAGCCGCGCGGCGCCGCCAGCAGCACCCGCCGACGTGCAGGAACAGCCGACGAAGGGGCGGGCGCGGTCGGGCGAGGGGTCGTGTCCGTCACCACCACAGTCTACGAACACCGCCCGCCGGAACCCCGGCCGCATGCGGACGCCCCGGGGGTGAGACGCGCAGGTCCGGTGAAGGTCGGGCGCAGTGCCGGCGCCCAGGAGCGTCGGGAGGCCGTGACACCCTGGTGCCCGTGACCGACGACGCACCCCAGGACCGACCCGGCCCACCCCCGGCGCGCGCCGTCGACACCACACCGACGAGCCCCTGGCCCGTCCGGCACCTCGCCCAGCGCATCGCCGAGTACATCGCCCGGATGCCCGGACTGTGGGTCGAGGGCCAGGTCGTGCAGCTCAACCAACGACCGGGCACCACGATCGCCTTCATCACCCTGCGCGACACCGACGCCGACGTCTCGGTCTCCGTGACCGCCCACACGCGCGTCCTGCAGGCCGCGACCGCCCCCGTGACCGCGGGCAGCCACGTCGTCGTCCACGCCCGCCCCACCTTCTGGACCAAGCGCGGCACGCTCCAGCTCGAGGCCGACGAGATCCGCCCCGTCGGCCTCGGCGAGCTCCTCGCCCGCATCGAGCACCTCAAGCGCCTCCTCACCGCCGAGGGCCTCTTCGACCCCGCACGCAAGCGCCGCCTGCCCTTCCTCCCCCGCGTGGTCGGTCTCGTGTGCGGCCGCGAGTCCAAGGCAGAGCATGACGTCGTCGTGAACGCCCGCGCCCGCTGGCCGCAGATCGAGTTCGTCATCCGCGAGGTCGCCGTCCAAGGGGCCCGCGCCGTCGCTGAGGTGAGCGCCGCGGTGAGCGAGCTCGACGCGGACCCGGACGTCGAGGTGATCGTCGTCGCGCGGGGCGGCGGCTCGGTGGAGGACCTGCTGCCCTTCAGCAACGAGTCGCTCGTCCGCACCGTCGCGGCGTGCCGGACCCCCGTGGTGAGCGCCATCGGCCACGAGACCGACACTCCCCTGCTCGACCTCGTCGCCGACTACCGCGCGTCCACCCCGACGGACGCGGCCAAGCGCATCGTGCCCGACGTCGCGGAGGAGCGCGCCCGCGTCCAGCAGGCCCGCACGCGCACCCGGGGCGCGCTCACGCACCTCGTGCGCCGCGAGGCCGACGCGCTCGCGGCGATGCGCAGCCGGCCCGTCCTCGCGCGTCCCGAGGCACTGATCGAGCCCCGCGAGCGGCAGGTCCTCGAGCTCCGCCGCGAGGCGTGGCGCACCCTCGACGACGCCGTGCGCGACGGTCAGGGCGTCGTCGCCCAGCTGTCCGCGCAGGTCCGCGCCCTCTCCCCCGCGGCGACCCTCGAACGCGGCTACGCCGTCGTGCAGCGCGCCGACGACGCCGTCGTGCGCGACCCGTCCGAGGTCGCCGTGGGCGAGGCGCTGCGCGTGCGCGTCGCAGGCGGCGAGTTCCCCGCCGAGCGCACGGGCTGAGGCCACGGGGGCGGCGATGCGCGTGCGCGTCGCGTGCGGGGGCAGGGCTCGCCCCGCCGAGCGCTCGGGCTGGGGCCGCGAGCCGGTGGCACGCCCCGGGTGCAGGTCGCGGGCATTGCCGCTGGGTCCTCCACACCGGGCGCGCGGTCCGAGCAGCACACGGTTAACTAGTCCCGTGCCCACCGACCCGAAGCGCCAGGAGACCGCCACCGACCGACCGCCCGTCGCCGAGCTCAGCTACGAGCAGGCCCGGGACGAGCTCGTCACCGTGGTGACCCGGCTCGAGGCGGGCGGCGAGACCCTCGAGGGGTCCCTCGCGCTCTGGGAGCGCGGCGAGGCGCTCGCGGCCCGCTGCCTCGAGTGGCTCGACGGCGCCCGTGCACGGCTCGACGCGGCCCGACCCGATGCGGCCCGACCCGATGCGGCAAGGACAGAGACGGCACGGCCCGACGACGCGTGAGCGCGCGCCCGGCCACCGCCGGGCGGCACGAGCCCATCGACGCGACGATGCACGACCGTCGGCACGACGACAGAGAGGGCACCGGACATGAGCACCGAGGCAGAGGCTGAGGCTGGGGCCACCGCCACGCCGGCACCCCCGGCGCCCCCGGCTGCCCGGGAGTTCGACGACGTCGTCGAGGAGAGTCCCGACCTGCTCGCGATCGAGCCCGAGGAGCGCCGCGCGCTCGTCATCGGGGAGGCGCTCGTCGACGTGGTGCGGCACGCCGGACGCGCCGTCCCCGACGCGAGCATCGAGGACAGCGAGCACCCCGGGGGTAGCCCCGCGAACGTCGCGCTCACCCTCGCGCGCCTCGGCCGCGGCGTCGACCTGCTCACCTGGTTCGCCCGTGACCGGTTCGGCGAGCTCCTCGTGCGGCACCTGACGGCGTCGGGCCTGGAGATCGTGCCGGGCAGCGACGGCGCCGAGCGCACGTCGTCGGCCGTCGCCCGGATCGCCGACGACGGCGCCGCGACCTACGACTTCGACGTCACCTGGCAGGTCCCGGACTCGTGGACAGCGCCTGCGGCCGCACCGCTCGTCGTCCACACCGGCTCCATCGCCGCGGTGCTCGAGCCGGGCGGCCCCGACGTCGCCCGCATCCTCGCCGCACACCGCGAGACGGCGACCATCACCTACGACCCGAACGTCCGGCCCACGCTCATGCCGCCCGCCGACGACACCCGCGAGCGCGTGGCGGCCCTCGTCGCCCTCGCCGACGTCGTCAAGGTCAGCGACGAGGACCTCGACCGGCTGTACCCCGGCGCCGACGTGGACGCCTCCGCGCAGGCATGGGCCGCCTCGGGCCCGGCCGTCGTGGTGGTCACGCGCGGCAGCGCGGGCGCCACGGCGTTCACGCGCAACGGCACCCGCGTGGACGTGGCCGCACCGCGCGTGAGGGTCGCGGACACCGTCGGGGCCGGGGACTCGTTCATGGGCGGGCTGATCGACGGGCTGTGGTCCGCGCACCTGCTCGGGCCCGACCGGCGCGACGAGCTGGCCGCGTGCGACGACCAGGCCCTGCGCGACGTGCTCGAGCGCTGCGTCCGGATCGCCGCGGTCACCGTGTCCCGGCCGGGCGCCGACCCGCCGACCGCCGCCGAGCTCGTCTGAGTTTGGCGGCCGACCAGCGGCCGCCTCCACGCACCCTGCCGACACCACCACCGGCCCGGGCAGGTCGGGTAGGAACGGGTGGGCCCGGGTAGGCCCGGGTCAGTCCGGGTCAGGTCAGTCCGGGTCGGTCCGCGCCGGGCGCTTCGGCCGGCGCGGGGCCGCGCTCACTGCTCGACGACCCTGACCTCGATCGTCGGGGTGGGGTCCTGGGTACGACCCTCCTCGTCGCCGACATTGCCGCGGTAGGAGTACGTGAAGCCGATCGTCGTCGTACCCGCGGACTCCCCCACGAACGTGTAGGCGAGCTCGGTGTACCCCCCGACGACATCCTCGTCGAGCACGTCGATCTCGACCTCACCCTCGCTGAGCACGGCCTCGTCGGGGAGCTGCGTGAGCTCCCAGGAGTCGCCGATGGACGAGTTGATCTGACCGAAGTCCACGACCAGCGTGTCCCCGACGCCGATCGTCACCGCGTCCTCGGTGTACGGGACGGTCACGCGCTCGGCGCCGCCCGAGTCGGCACAGCCCGTCAGGGCGAGCACACCGGCGCACGCCGGGACCGCGAGCAGGAGGGACACGAATCGCCGCATATCACCCATGGTGCGAGCCTAGGCGCGCCCACCTGCGTCCCGCCCGGCCATCCACGACCCGACCCGAACGACCATCGTCAGACCCGCGATGAGGAGCAGCGACCCGCGAGCGTCCCGACCACCAGCGCAAGGCTCACAGCGGCGTCGGCCCGGTGATCACCGGGTCGTCCAGCACGTCGAGCGTGAGGAGGACGAGGGCGCACGTCCACGCGAGCGGCGCGACCGCCGACGGGCTGCCGTCCCAGAGCACCTTCTCGGGCAGCGCCCCGAGGTCGGTCCGGTGGGCGTCCAGCCAGTCCAGCCATCCGAGGGCCTGCACGCGCTCGCCCGACGCCGCGGCAGTGAGGGCGAACATCGCCGTCGTCGGCGTCCACGAGACACCGTCCTGACGCCAGCCCGACCCGGGCGCCAGACCCCCGGCGGGGCGCCCCATGGACTCCGCGGCCGCCGACCACGCGGACTGCACCTGGGGCGTCGCGACCGCGAACGGCGGCATGAGGAACGCCACGGACGTGTCGTGGTCGCCCCGGCCCGGGTGGCGCCCGTAGGTTGGACCGAACTCGGCGGTGACCGCGCCGTCGAGCGCCTCGACGAGGTCGTCGACGGGCGCCTCGCCGATCCGGTCCAGCACCGGGCCGACTGCCCGGAGGCCGAGGAGCAGCGCGGCGGCCGTCCCGAGCGTCGGCTCCTCCTCCCGGACCTCCCAGTAGTCCGGGAATACGGCGGGCAGGCCGTCGGGTCCGACGTTCGCGCGGATCGCGGCGATGCACCGCACGACGAGCGGGCGCAGCCGGGCGAGCAGGAGGTCGGCGTCGGCCACGCCGCGGGTCGCGCGGGTGGCGCCGGTCGCGTCGGCCCTCGGGTGGCCCTTCGGGTCGCCCGGCGAGCTGCCCGACGAGCCGGCCCTGCCCACGGCCTCCGACGCGCTGGCCGCGTCGTACCACCGGGCGACCGCCCACAGGACCCAGCCGCTGCCGTCGAGCTGGGGGCCGCGGTCGTCGGGTACCTCGCCCGAGCCGTCCGGCAGGTAGCGGGCCTGGAACACCGGGTCGGGGTCGTCGTCGCGCTGCAGCGCCTGCAGGTGCCGCAGCACCTCGTAGGCGTCGTCGGCGTGGCCGGTCGCCGCGAGCGCGGCCGCTGCGAAGGAGGCGTCCCGCGGCCAGACGTAGTGCCACCCCTCGGTGAGCCCGGCGACCGCGGCCCCACCGGGCAGGACGAGCGCGTCGAGGTCACGCAGGGCCTGCTCGGCGAGGTCGGCGTACCGGGCGGGCCCAGGCAGGTCGCCGGCGGCGAGCCAGAGGTCCTGCGTCACCGGCGGCGGCGCCGCGGGGGCGCCGACGGGGACCGAGCGCGGGTGTCCGTCCGCGCCGAGCTCGAGGCCGTCCGCGTACAGGGGGATGGTCGCGTACTCGCCCTCGGCGGCCGCTCCACCGGCCTCGGGCACAGGGCCCTCCGCGCCGACGCCCGGGCCGGCCCCGTCCGCGGGCACCGCGCCCGACGTCCCCGCGAGCCCGATCGACGCAAGGATCGCGAGGGCCGGCACGACGCTGACGCGCGCGCCCGCTCGACGACGATGCCGGACCACGATCGCGACCCTATCGGCCCGGTCGACGCAGGACGAGGCAC
>JAEYXM010000110.1 GCA_023428465.1 Actinomycetes bacterium | reverse complement strand
GGACGAGGGCGGGCACCGCGAGCGCCACGACGACGCCGGTGGCCACGAGCGGGAGGAACGCCGCGACGTCGTCCGGCCAGGGACCGGCGAAGGCGTCCGGTGACGTGGGCCAGCCGAGCAGCTGCTGCCATGCCGGAGCGGGCTCGGTCGCCAGCGGCAGCCCGGGCTCGCCGAGGAGGGCGCGCCAGCCGCCCTCGGTGGTCAGCGCCGCCATGATCATCGGCCCGTGGATCGCGAGCGCCGGGACGGGCAGCCACACCAGGCGGCCCCGACGGCGCGCGACGGGAGCCAGCACGAGCGCGGCCAGGATCCCCGCGGGCAGCAGGACGGGCGCGGCGGCCGTGAGCAGGACGAAGCCCAGCGCAGCGCCTGCGGCGGCCGCCAGGGACGGCTCGGCGAACACCGGCGTCCGAGGAGCTTCGGGCTCGACGGCGGGCTCGTCCGCAGGCTCGTCCGCGGGCTCGGCCGCAGGCTCGACGGCGGGCTCGGCCGCAGGCTCGTCGTCCGGGTCGCCCTCGCGCTCGTCCTCGGGGACGGTCTCGGTCACGGCTTCGGCCGCGACCTCAGCCGCGTCATCCGCCACGGCCTCGCGGGCGTCGTGCACCGCGGCGTCGTGCACCGCGGCGTCGTCCCCCTCGGCGACCGCCGGCACATGCGCGGCGGGCTCCTCGCGCGACGTCGGCCGCGGAGCGAGCCGCGCGGCGCCGACCAGGCCGGACTGCACGGTGTCCACCCGCGCGGCGCCGATGCCCCGGAGCACCCCGAGGACGACCCAGGGCAGGACCGCGTGCGCCACGATCGCGCCCACACGCACCTCGCCCAGCGGGACGAGCAGCGCGGGCGAGGCGACCCACACCAACGCCGCCCAGGCACGCAGGGCGCGGGACCGGGTCGCGGCGCCGGCGGCGAACCAGGCGCCCAGGGCCGCGACGACCACGGAGCCGAGGACCAGCAGCGCCGCCGCCGTGCCGACCGACCCGGTGAGCGCGGCGAACGGCCAGAGCGCGGCCCACAGCGGGTCCGGCGGCGTCGCCGAGCCGTACCCCCCGCCGGACCACCACGACGTCGCGGCCCGGGCCAGGCCGCCCGCGTCGGCGTCCCCGACGAGGAGGCTGCCGCCGACGAGGCGACCGCCGTCGAGCAGGTCCGCCAACCACGGACCGCCGAGCGTCACGGCGACGGCGACGGCACCGACCAGCACTGCTGCGAGAGCCGTCCGTCGCCGACGGCGCAGCGCCGCGAGCTCCCGGAGCTCGAGCTCGGACGGGGCCACCCGGGCGCGGCGCAACGCCGCGGCGGACAGGCGCCGGTCGCGCAGCTCCCCCACGACCTCGCGCCAGGTCGCCTGGAGCGGCCGCAGGGTGCGGCGCGGGACGCGCGCCGACGCGGCTGCGCGCCGTCGGGCCCGTGCGATGCGCCCGGCCCGGGACGCCGTCGTCCACGGCGCGACGAGCTCGGCCGCGACCAGGTGCGGCTCCTTCATGACGAGCCGGCCGAGCGCGCGGACCAGGCTGCTCGCGACGGCGAGCAGCACGACGACGGGCACGAGCGCGGCGGGCGCCGCGACGAGCTGGGCGTGCAGGAACGCCTCGCGGCGCTCGCGGACCGCGCGGCCGGCGTCCCAGTCGGGGCGCTCGCCGCGGTGCGCGGCCTGCGCGTGGCGCACGACGGCACCCGGCACGACGATGACCCGGTGCCCTGCCAGGCGCGCGCGGCGGGACAGGTCGAGGCCGTCGCCGAAGGGGCCGAGCGACGGGTCCGGCCCGCCCAGGTCGTCCCACACGTCGCGCCGGACGAGTGCACCGGCGACGCCGACGGCGAGGACGTCATCGGCGGCGTCGTGCTGGCCCTGGTCGACCTCCGGCTCGTCGATCCCGGTCATGCGGCGACCGAAGCGGGACGTCGTGAACCCCGCCTCCACCACGCGGGCGGGCGGGTCCCAGGTCCACTGCTTGCAGCCGGCCACGGCGACCGACGGCGCGCGCTCGACCGCGGCGAGCAGCCGGGCCAGGGCGGCCGGCTCGGGCGCGCTGTCGTCGTGCAGCAGCCACAGCCAGCCCGACGCGTCGTCGGCGGCGACCGCGGCGAGAGCGGACCGGACCGCGCCGCCGAAGGTGCGCACCCCGGGCGCGCCCACGAGCGTCACGGGGACGGGCAACCGCTCCGCGAGCGCCGCGACCTCCGGGTGGACGTCCTGGGCGCCGCGCGCGGCGTCGACGACGATCACCCGTGTGGGCGCTCGGCCCTGCTTCCCCAGGGCTGTCAGGGTCGCCTCGAGGTACTCGGTCGGTCCGCGGGTGACGACGACGGCGGTCACCGGCACACGGCTGCGGACGGGCGTGCGGACGTCCGCGCGGTCAGTGCTCATCGGTTCCATCATGACCGCGGGGCGAGCGGGGCGCGCTCACGCCGCGCCCGGGATCAGACGACCCGCTTCTTCAGCTTGCGACGCTCGCGCTCCGAGAGCCCGCCCCAGATGCCGAAGCGCTCGTCGTGCGCGAGCGCGTACTCGAGGCACTCTCCGCGCACGTCGCAGCGTGTGCACACCTTCTTGGCCTCGCGCGTCGAGCCGCCCTTCTCGGGGAAGAACGCCTCCGGGTCCGTCTGCGCGCAGAGCGCACGCTCCTGCCAGCCGAGGGCTGCGTCCTCGTCGTCGTCACCGAACAGCGGCAGGACGGGCGCCACACCCGTCATCGGGCTCGTGAGGTCCGACGGGAACGCTGCGTCGTCATCGAGCAAGTTCCACATGTCTCCGTACGCCCTTTCGGTACCCCTCAGGGTCACGCTTGCTTGGTCGCTGCGCGGGCCGTCTGGCCCAGTGGTCCGGCAGAACCCCAACAAGAGAATTACACGCGTGTCATCCGCAGGCGTCAAGCGGAGTTGTGCTAGATCCACGCTCCGCCACACGGCAAAGCGGGTGAATTTCACCCGCACGGCCCCCAGGTTGCGCCGGATCCCTAGTCTGGTCCACGTGACCAGCGCCATGCCGCTCCCCGGCCTCCTCGCCCAGCTCACCGCTGAGGCGCGTCCGCGTCTGACCTGGTACTCCGGCGTCGAACGCATCGAGCTCTCCGGCCAGGTCCTCGACAACTGGGTGACGAAGGTCGCCAACTTCCTCGTCGAGGAGTACGAGGCCGGACCAGGTACGCGGGTGCGCCTCGACCTCCCGGTGCACTGGCGGTCCGTCGTGTGGGCTTTCGCAGTCTGGCGCGTGGGCGCCTGCCTCACCGCGTCACGCACCGGCCGCATCCACCTCGTCGTGTCGGACCGGCCGGCGGAGCGTGCCGCCGAGGCTGACACCCCCGTCGTGGCGCTCGGGCTGCCCGCGCTCGCCCGGGCCTTCGACGGCCCGCTGCCCGAGGGCGTCGTCGACGCGACGGGTTCGGTCATGGGCTACGGCGACGTGCTCACCTGGATGCCCGAGCCGGACCCCCTCGCCCCCGCGATCGACCTGGACGGCCGTTCCGTCCTGCACCGCGCCCTGCCCGAGTGGGCGACCGGGAGCCTCGGGGTCGCCGACGCCGTCGAGCAGCGCGCCCGCGTGCTCGTGGAGCCGGCGGACCCGCGGGGCGACCTGCTGGCGTCCCTCGGCGCCGCCGTCGCCGTGTACGGCGCGAACGGCTCGCTGCTCATCCACGAGCCGATCACGGACGACGCCAAGCGCGCCCACCTCGTCGCCACGGAGCGCGTCACCCGCAGCCTGGTTCTCGGGAACGGTTGACCTCGCCGGGCACCCGCGGGACGATCCCCGGGTGCCGCCGACGCCCGAGACCCCGCCCGCCGACGACGGGGCCGTGCCCGCGACCGCCGGAGCCGACTACGCCGCACGTCTCCAGACGCTCAGCACGGCTCGCTGGAAGCGCGTCCTGGACGTGCAGGCGCCCTACCGCGCCCACCTGCGACGCCTCGCGCTCGGCCGCACGCTCGACGTCGGGTGCGGCACGGGCCGCAACCTGCACGCGCTCGACGCCGGCAGCGTCGGCGTCGACCACAACCCGTTCTCCGTCCGGATCGCACGTGAGGCCGGCTTCACGGCCGTCACGTCGGACGAGTTCTTCGCCGACCCTGACCTGAGCCGCCCCGCCGCGTTCGAGTCGATGCTCGTCGCGCACGTCGTGGAGCACCTGGAGCCGACGACGGCGCGGGCCGTCCTCGCCAGCTACGTGCCGTGCATCCGGCCGGGCGGGCGCGTCGTCCTCATCACGCCGCAGGAGCGCGGCTACGCGAGCGACGCGACCCACGTGGCGTTCACGGACACCGCGGCCCTGGCCGAGCTCGCGACGGACCTCGGCCTGGAGACCGAGCGGGCGTACTCGTTCCCGTTCCCCCGCGTGGCCGGGAAGGTGTTCACCTACAACGAGTTCGTGCTCCTCGCGCGTCGCCCCGCGAGCGCCTGACAGCCGTCAGGGCACGTCGGCCTGGACCACGGTCCCGGGCCCGGTGACGCTGATCGCGCCGTCGGCCGCGGGGACGAACGCCGACTCACCCTGCGCGAGGGTGACCTCGTCGCCGCCGGCGGCCCGGACCGTCACCCGGCCCGCGAGGCACAGCAGGATGCGCGGCCCGCGGCCAGGCAGGGGGCACGCCTCGTCGGCAGCCTCGGCGACGGACAGCTCAAAGTCGTCGACCGGTGCGTAGAACACGCGCGCGGCCGCATGGAAGACCTCCGGGGCGACCCGGATGGGCGGCGCGGCGACGTAGTCCACGTTCGCGAGCAGCTCGCCGACGTCCACGTGCTTGGCGGTGAGCCCCGCCCGGAGCACGTTGTCGGAGTTCGCCATCACCTCGACCGCGACGCCGCTGAGGTAGGCGTGCACGCCGCCCGCCGGGACGAACATCGCCTCACCCGGCTCGAGGGTCACCGGGTTGAGCAGGAGGGACGTCACCGCACCCGGGTCGCCCGGGAACGCCTCCGCCAGGCGCACGACCGTGCGGTCCGCGCGCGGCGACGGCGACCCCTCGGACAGCCGGCGCCGGCACGCCGCCGCGAGCTCCTCGACCTCCGCGGGCGAGGGGCGCAGGTCCGGGTCGAGGAGGCGCCGGAATGCGGTGCGGATGCCACGGAACGTGGGCTCCGCCCGGAGCACGCCCTGCAGCGCGACCGCCAGCGGGGCGTCGAGGCCGCTGAACAGCTCCGCGGCGCGCCGCGGCGCCCGGAAGCCCGACAGCGCCTCGAAGCGGGTCAGGGCGTACACGAGCTCGGGCTTGTGGTTGCTGTCCTTGTAGTTGCGCCGCGGGTCCGTCAGCGGGATGCCCGCCGCCGTCTCGGCGGCGAAGCCCTCGCGGGCACGCTCGATGTCCGGGTGGACCTGCAGCGACAGGGGGCGCTCGACCGCGATGACCTTGAGCAGGTACGGCAGGCACCGCCCGAAGCGCGCGACGACGTCGGCGCCGAGCATCGCCTCCGGCTCGTCCGCGAGCAGCCGGTCCAGCGCCAGCTCGCCCGCCGGGAGCACGGCGCGCGACGGCGCGGCGGGGTGGGCGCCCAGCCAGACCTCCGCGACGGGGCCACCGGACGGCACCCGGCGCAGCAGCTCGGGGATGGCCGTCGCCGAACCCCAGGCGTACTGCTGCTCCCTGTTGACCAGCCTGAGCATCGGCACCTCACCGTCGACGGTACGAACCGCCGTCGATCGTACTGATCCACCGACGTTGGCCGCTCCGCCCGCGTACGACAGACTGTTCCACCATGCGAGGGATCATCTTGGCCGGCGGCTCCGGCACGCGACTTCACCCGATCACGCTCGGCGTCAGCAAGCAGCTGGTGCCGGTGTACGACAAGCCGATGATCTACTACCCGCTCTCGACGCTGATCCTGGCGGGGATCCGGGACGTCCTGGTCATCACGACACCGCACGACGCCGAGCAGTTCCGACGCCTGCTGGGCGACGGCTCCCAGTTCGGGATCTCGATCAGCTATACGGTCCAGGCGGTCCCGAACGGCCTCGCGCAGGCCTTCGTCCTCGGCGCGGACTTCGTCGGCGCCGACTCCGCGGCGCTCGTCCTGGGCGACAACATCTTCTACGGCCCGGGCCTCGGCTCGCGCCTGTCGAGGTTCTCCGACATCGACGGCGGAGCCGTCTTCGCCTACCGCGTGGCCGACCCGACGTCGTACGGCGTCGTCGAGTTCGACGCCGAGGGCAAGGCCCTCTCCCTGGAGGAGAAGCCCGCCCGGCCGCGGAGCAGCTACGCGGTCCCCGGCCTGTACTTCTACGACAACGACGTGCTCGAGATCGCCAAGAACCTCGCACCGTCCGCGCGCGGCGAGTACGAGATCACGGACGTCAACCGCACGTACCTCGAGCAGGGACGCCTCCAGGTCGACGTGCTCCCCCGCGGCACGGCGTGGCTCGACACGGGCACGTTCGACTCGCTGGTGGAGGCCTCGGACTACGTCCGCACGATCGAGCACCGGCAGGGCCTGAAGATCGGCGCGCCGGAGGAGGTCGCCTGGCGGCAGGGCTTCCTGTCGGACGACGAGCTGCGCGAGCGCGCCGAGGGCCTGGTCAAGTCCGGGTACGGTACGTACCTGCTGGGCCTGCTCGAGCGTGACGACCTCCCGCGGAGCACGCCCGCCGCCGACCGCTGACGGTCCGGCGCCCGCCGCCCGAACGGACCCCTGTGCAGACTCCGCCCCCCACGCGAGGCCATCGCGTCCTCGCCGGGGGCGCCGGCCTCGCGGTCGCGACGGTCGTGGCCGGTGCGCGCGCCGTCGGGGTGCTGCCCGGACCGGCCGCCCTGGTCCTCGGCGTCGTCCTCGTGGCGGCCGTCCCGACGTCGACGCTCCTGGCCCGCCGCGTCCTGTGGCACGGCGCGATCCTGGCCGGCGCCGTCCCGGTGCTGTGGTGGGTGGACCTGCCGCTGGGCACCGTCGGGCGGGCCGGCGCGCTGCTCGCCCTGGGCGCGGGCGGCCTCGCGACGTGGCTCCTGTGGGACGGCCTGGCCGGTCTTCGAGCCCGGGCCCGGCGCCTCGTGCCGGTCTGGCAGGTCGTGGACCTGCTGACCGCGGGCGCCGCACTCGGGTCGTCGTGGTTCCTGCTCGGCTGGCTGCGCGTCACGACGGGTGCGCAGGCACTCGCCGTGCTCGTGCCGGGGTGGGACCACTCGGCTCACTACGGCATGGTCCGCGCCCTGCGCCTGTACGGGGCGACGCCCGACGTCGTCGCCGCGCCCTCCGGCCAGACGTGGCAGTTCGCGTCGTACCCGCATGGCTACCACGCGCTGGTCGCGACCGTCATGGAGGCGATGCTCGGCACCGACGTCGCCGACCAGGGCACCGAGCTCGTCGCGTACCTGCGGGCCACCGCGCTGGCGCTCATCGCCGCCGCCGTGCTGATCACCGCGGGCATCTGCGCGCTGCCCCGCCTGCGCCGCAGGCCGGCCGTCGCCACGCCCGTCGTCGCGCTGGCCGTCGCTGCGCTGGTCGTCGGCCCCGGTGGGGTGTCCTTCACGCACGGCTTCGTGAACTTCGTCGTCACGTGCGCGTTCACCGCGTGCGTCGCGCTCGTCGTCGTCGGCATGCCGCGCGTCGCGCTGCCGGTGCCGCTGGCGGCACTCGGCGGGCTCCTCGTCGCCGTCGCCCACGGCTGGGCGCTGCTGCTCGTCATGGCGCTGCCCATGGCCGCGGTGCTCGTCCTACCGCTGCGCCGGGCCCGCTGGCGCGCCGACCGACGCACGTGGTGGGTCTGCGGGGCCGTCGTGGCCGCGACCGCGGTCGGTCTTCTCGCTGCCGCACGCATCCTCCTGGTCCACGACGTCGACGCCGTGCTGGTCATGCCCGGCGGGGTGCTGGGCCCGAAGGTCGGGACGCTCGTGCTCCTCGTGGCCGCGACCTTCGCCGCGGCTCTGTGGGGCGCGACGCGCGGCCACCCGCGGGCCACGTGGGTCGTCGCCGGACCCGCGTTCGGTCTCGTCGCGGCCGCCGGCGTCGCCTACCTCCAGCTGAGCTCGGGCGAGGGCCTGTCGTACTACTTCTGGAAGCTGATGATCGGCGTGGAGCTGGTCTCCGTCGTCGTCCTCGGCGTGGCGCTGGCGGGCCGGGTGCCGGCCGCCGGGCCGGGGCGCTCACGCGGTGCGCGGCTGCGCGTGGCCGCTGCGTCGCTGCTGCTGGCCGGTGGCACGACGCAGGTGTTCGGCGGCGTCGTCATGGGCGAGAAGATCTTCCCGGTCCCGTCGTTCAAGGTGCCGCAGGCCGAGGCGGCGCTGGCGGCGGCTGACGTCGCCGCAGCACTGCCGGGCGTGGGCGACGACGCGCCGCGCACCGTCGTGCTGACGCCGGAGGTGGAGCACGCCCTGAACCCGCTGAGCGCACAGCAGTGGCACCTCGGTCTCACGGGCCGGTGGACGGGCGAGGCGAACGCTTTCGCGGTGGCCACCCTCGTGGCCGCGGAGGGGACGCGCCAGGACATGCTCGTGGCCGCGAGGACCGTGCTCGCCGACCCTGGCGCCTACGTCGTCGCGCCGCCGGAGACCGCCGAGGCCCTGCGCGCGCAGCTCACCGACGACGAGGCGGCGCGCGTCCTGTCCTGGTAGCCGCCGCCCTGCCCCGGTAGCCGGCCGGGCACGCCGACCGCGGCTCGGGCCCGGGCTCAGCCGGCGACGACGTCCGCGAGCACCTCGGCGGATGCGAGCTCCCAGCGCTGGGCCCAGTCCCCGATCGGGTCGACCCCGACGGCGCGCAGCCGGTCGTGCCCGAGCACCGAGTAGGCGGGGCGCGGTGCGGGGCGCACGTACTTCTCGCTCGTCGTCGGGTGCACGATCTCGGGGTCGAGCCCGGCCGCGGCGACCACGGCCCGCGCGAAGCCGTACCACGAGACCTGCCCACCGGACGTGCCGTGGTAGGTCCCGGTGGGCGCCCCGGCGTCCACGAGCCGCACCACGAGGTCGGCGAGGTCCTTCGTCCACGTGGGCTGGCCCACCTGGTCGTCGATGACGTCGAGGCGTCCCCGCTCGCGGCCCGCCCGCGCGATCGTCTTCGGGAAGCAGGCGCCGCG
>JAEYXM010000076.1 GCA_023428465.1 Actinomycetes bacterium | reverse complement strand
GTGCCCCACCCGCCCGGGTACACCAGGACGTGCAGCGGCCCGACGTCGTCGGCCGAGTGGTCCGGGACGAGCCGCAGGCCCTTCCGGAGCCGCACGCCCGCGCCGTCGGGCGAGAACGTCACGACCTGGGGCCGCAGAGGGCTGTCCGCGGCCCAGGCCGCGAGTACCTCGTACGGTCCGACGACGTCGAGCTCCTCCGCGTCGTCGAAGACGAAGACGCCGATCCGCAGCGGACGCGTCGTCATGGCATCACCTCCGGTCACAGGCCGGGCAGTGCGAGCATCTGGTCGAGGGCCACGCGGGCCCAGTGCGCGTCGTCCGGGTCGACGACGATCCGGTTGGGCACACGGCCCTCCACCAGGGACTCGAGTGCCCACACGAGGTGCGGCAGGTCGATGCGGTTCATCGTGGAGCAGAAGCACACCGTCGAGTCGAGGTAGTGGACCTGCTTGTCCGGGTGGGCCTTGGCGAGCCGCCGCACGAGGTTGAGCTCGGTGCCGATCGCCCACGCGGAGCCGGCGGGGGCGGCGTCGAGGGCCCGGATGATGTACTCCGTCGAGCCCACCATGTCCGCTGCCGTCACCACCTCGTGCTGGCACTCGGGGTGGACGAGCACCGTCACGTCGGGCACGCGCTCACGGATCGCGGCGACGTTCGCGGCGGTGAACCGGCCGTGCACCGAGCAGTGGCCCTTCCAGAGGATCATGCGGGCACGCTCGAGCTGGTCGGTGGTCAGGCCGCCACCGGGCTTGCGCGGGTCGTAGACGACGCAGTCGTCCAGGCTCAGGCCGAGCTGCTGGACGGCTGTGTTGCGGCCCAGGTGCTGGTCGGGGAGGAAGAACACCTTCCCGGTGCCGTCGACGCCGCCCACCTGGTCGAACGCCCAGCGCAGCGCGACCTGTGCGTTGGACGACGTGCACACCGTGCCGCCGTGGCGCCCGGTGAACGCCTTGATGGCGGCCGTGGAGTTCATGTAGGTGACGGGGACGGTGCGCTCGGCCACGCCCGCGTCCTGCAGGACGGCCCACGCCTCCTCGACCTGGTCGATGGCGGCCATGTCCGCCATGGAGCAGCCGGCCGCGAGGTCGGGGAGCACGACGGCCTGCGCGTCCGACGTCAGGATGTCGGCGGACTCGGCCATGAAGTGCACGCCGCAGAAGACGACGTACTCGGCGTCTGGCCGGGCCGCCGCCTCGCGGGCGAGCTTGAACGAGTCGCCCGTGACGTCGGCGAACTCGATGACCTCGTCGCGCTGGTAGTGGTGCCCGAGGACGAACACGCGCTCGCCGAGGGCCGCCTTCGCGGCGCGGGCGCGCTCGGCGAGCTCGGGGTCGCTCGGGGCGGGGAGGTCACCGGGGCACTCGACGCCCCGCTCGGACGCCAGGTCCGCGCCCCTGCCGAGGAGCAGCAGGGCCGACGGCGCGGGCTCGGAGAAGGTCTGCGCGGTCACGTCGCGATTCTCCCACAGCGCGCCCGAACGCCCCCGCGGCGCGGTGGCCCCGGCACGAGGCAGGATGGTCGCGTGCGCGTCCTCATCGCCCCCGACTGCTTCGGCGGCACCTTGTCGGCGGCCGAGGCTGCGGCGGCGATGCGGGCCGGGTGGCTCGCCGGCGCCGCGCACGACGACGTCACGGCCTTGCCGCTGGCCGACGGCGGGCCGGGCTTCGTCGACATCGTCGCCGCCGCGACCGGGGGTGAGGTGACGCCGCTCGTGGTCACCGGGCCCCTCGGCGAGCCGGTCCCGGCCACGGTGCTGACCGTCCCGGGTCCCTCCGGTGTCACCGCGTACGTGGAGAGCGCGCAGGCCGTCGGGCTGCACCTCGTGCCGCAGGACCGCCGCGACCCCACGCGCACGACGTCCGTCGGCCTGGGGGAGCTGCTGCTCGCCGCGCGGGACCTTCGGGCGACGCGTGTCGTGGTCGGCCTGGGCGGGTCGTCGACCAACGACGGCGGTGCCGGCCTCCTCGCGGGGCTGGGCATGGCCGCGCGCGCGCTGCGCGGCGGGGGTGGCGGGGTCGGTGCGCTGACCGCCGCGGACCTCGCGGACGTCCAGGCGGTGCGCGGCGCGCTCGCGGGGATCGACCTGGTCGTCGCGGTGGACGTCGACGTCCCGCTGCTCGGCCTGCACGGCGCGAGCGCGGGGTTCGCCCCGCAGAAGGGTGCGACGCCGGAGCAGGCGCAGGAGCTCGAGCGCGCGCTCGGGGCGTTCGCGGCAGCGCTCGAGGAGGCGGCGTCGGTGGGCCCCGCGCTGCTGCCGCTCGCGGGAGGCGGGTCGACGTCGGTTCGCCGGTGGGCCCAGCTGCCGGGAGCGGGCGCCGCCGGGGGCCTGGGTTTCGCGCTGGCCGTCCTGGGCGGGCGGCTGCTGCCGGGTGCGGACGTGGTGGCCGACGCCGTCGGGCTCGACGACGCCGCGCAGGACGCTGACCTGCTCGTCACGGGGGAGGGCACGCTCGACTGGCAGTCCCTGCACGGCAAGGTCGTGGCCGCCGTCGCGCAGCGGGGGCTCGCCCGGGCACTGCCCGTCGTCGTCGTCGCAGGGCAGGTCGCCCTCGGCCGCCGGGAGTGGGGTGCCGCCGGGATCTCCGGGGCGTACGCGGTCGCGGAGACGCCAGGTCAGCTCGGTGCCGCGCTCGCGGATCCGGCGGGAACCCTGGCCGAGCGCACGGCCCGCGTCGCGCGCACGTGGTCGCGTCCGGACCCCACCCGGGACCTGTGACGCGAGCAACCCCGCCGGAAGGCCGTAGTCTGGAAGAACAGGCCCGGGCCGGGTGTTCTGCTCTCAGTAGGACCGCGGCCACGACGAGGAGACACGATGACCGAGACGACCGAGACCGCCACCCACGGCGTGAACCTGACCGACGTCGCCGCTGCGAAGGTGCGCGCTCTCCTCGAGCAGGAGGGTCGTGACGACCTGCGCCTGCGCGTGGCGGTGCAGCCGGGCGGCTGCTCCGGTCTCATCTACCAGCTCTACTTCGACGAGCGCGTGCTCGACGGCGACGCCCTGCGCGACTACGACGGCGTCGAGGTCGTCGTCGACCGCATGAGCGTGCCCTACCTCGACGGCGCCACGATCGACTTCGCGGACACCATCGAGCGCCAGGGCTTCACGATCGACAACCCCAACGCGGGCTCGTCCTGCGCGTGCGGCGGCTCGTTCGGCTGAGCGCACCTGTCGACACGGAAGGCCGTCCGGAGCGATCCGGGCGGCCTTCGTCGTTCAGTCGCCGCCGATGCGCACCGTGGTCACGGAGGCGGGCCGCGCGGACGCGGCGTCGTCGGGCAGGGGAGCGGCGTCCTCGGGCAGGGGAGCAGTGGCCACGACCGCGTGCCCGCGCATCCGGGCCCAAGCGGGAATGTCGTGCGCGGCGGCGGGGTCGGTCCACCAGATGTCGATGAGGTCGCCGGGCGCGGCGTCGCGGGCGGCCTTCGCGAGCTCCAGGACGGGCCGGGGGCAGCGCAGGGCCCGCGCGTCGAGGACGCGCCGCGGGGCGCTCACAGGCCCTCCGCGCCGGCCAGGCGCCGCACGTGCGCGACGGCGTCGGGCAGCTCGGTGCAGAAGCGCTCGACGTCGTCGGCGGTGACGCCGGTCGGCAGGGCGACCCGGACGTTGCCGTGCGTCAGGACGCCCATCGCGGCGAGGACGTGACTCGGCTCCAGTGCGCTCGACGTGCACGCCGAGCCCGAGCCGACGGCGAAGCCGCGCCGGTCCAGCTCCGTCACGAGTGCCTCGCCGTCGACGTAGAGGCAGGAGAACGTCACGACGTGGGGGAGCCGGTGGTCGGGGTCGCCGACCACCTCGACGTCGGGCACCGCGGCCGCTGCCGCACGGATGCGCGCCACGAGCGGGCGGCGGGCGGCGTCGGCCGCCTCGGCCTGGGCGAGCACCGCACGCAGTGACGCTGCGGCGGCGAGCGCGGCCGGGACGCTCACACCACCGGGTGCCCACGGTTCCTCGTCCTCGGGACCGCTCGGCGTGGTGCGGACGCGCGTGCGCACGGCCACGACGCCGACCCCGGGCAGGCCGCCCCAGTCGGCCGGGTCGGCCGCCAGGACGTCCCAGGCCGGGCCGACCGGCACGTGCCCGACGCTCGCGCCGGCGTCCACGAGCAGGGGCACGCCGAGCGCGGCGCACGCCTCGTGGGCCGACCCGACGGGCTGGAGGGTGCCGACCTCGCCGTTCGCGTGCTGCATCGCGGCGAGCGCGGTGTCGGTGGTCAGGGCGGACGTCCACGCGGCCGGGTCGACGGCCCCGTCGCGCCCGACCGGGACACGCACGACGCCGCCGACGCCGCCAGGGACGTCGCCTCCGTCGGTGCCGCCGACGTGCGCCGCGGCAGCGAGCACCGCGGCGCGTTCGACGGCCGACACGACGACGCGGCTCCCGGTGCGCCGTCGGGCGCGTGCGACCGCGAGGACCGCGGTGTGCAGGCCCGCGGTGAGGGAGGGGGCCAGGTGGGTCTCTGCGGGGCGTGCGCCGAGGACGTCGGCGAGGGCTTCCCGCGCCCCGTCGAGGAGGAGTCGGGCGCGGCGGCCCTCGGCGTGCAGCCGCCGCGGGTCGGCCCAGCCCTCGTCCAGGGCGGCGAGGAGCGCCTCGCGTGCCACCGGGTGCACCGGGGCGCGGCCGCCGGCGTCGAGGTAGGTGCGCACGGCGCCACGGTAGCCCGGTGGCCCGAGGTGACGCGCGTCACGGCGTCCGGCGCGGCCGTCGCGCACCTTCGCGTGCGTGCTTGCACGGTACTGTTCGGGGATAAGGACTAAAGTCCCGGCGTAGGTTGTTGATCAAGCACGGACCCGACCAGGGAGAGGGCCTGAGTGGACGTGGACGGACGGCGGCGCAGGAGCCGCGCGGCGTGGCTCGCCGGCATCGGCGTGACCACCCTGGTGCTCGGTGGGTGCTCCTCGGAGGAGGTGGGCCGCGGCTTCCTGCCCGGCTACTCCGACGGCCAGGTCACCGACCAGACCGAGCGCATCACCACCCTCTGGAACGGCTCCTGGATCGCCGCGCTCGCGGTCGGGGTCATCGTCTGGGGCCTCATCCTGTGGGCCGTCACCGTGTACCGGAAGCGTCGTGACGACGACGTCCTGCCGGTGCAGCTGCGGTACCACGTCCCCCTCGAGGTCATGTACACCGTCATCCCGGTGCTCATGATCGGCGTCCTCTACGTCTTCACCGCGCGGGACATCACCGCGATCGAGGACACCTCCGCCGAGCCGGACGTGACCGTCGAGGTCTACGGCCGCCAGTGGAGCTGGGACTTCAACTACCTCGACGACGACGTGTGGGACACCGGCATCCACGTCGAGGACATCGGCGCGCCGGGCAACCCCGAGACGCTGCCGACCCTCTACCTGCCCGTCGACGAGCTCGTCGAGTTCCGGCTCGAGTCGCGCGACGTCATCCACTCGTTCTGGGTGCCGGCCTTCCTCTACAAGAAGGACGTGTTCCCGGGGCAGACCAACGTCTTCCAGGTCACCCCGACGCGCGAGGGCGTCTACCAGGGCAAGTGCGCCGAGTTCTGCGGCGAGCACCACTCCGGGATGCTCTTCCAGGTCGCCGTCGTCTCCCGCGCCGACTACGACGCCCACGTCGCCGAGCTGCGCGACGCCGGGCAGACGGGGCGCCTCGGCCCGGAGTACGACCGCCTCCAGCGTGGCGGCGACGACAATGCGAACCCGGCCGGGGAGGGCTGATGACGACGTACGCCCCGAACGAGTCGCGGGAGTCGCGGACCGCCCCGACCCGACGGCCCGGTGCCGCGGTGATCCGCTGGGTCACCACCACCGACCACAAGACGATCGGGTACATGTACCTGGTCACGGCGTTCTTCTGGTTCGCCTTCGCCGGCGTGCTGGCGCTGGTCATCCGGGCCGAGCTGTTCGAGCCGGGCATCCAGTTCGTGCAGAGCAAGGACCAGTACAACCAGCTCTTCACGATGCACGGCACGATCATGCTGCTGCTGTTCGCGACGCCGCTCTTCGCGGGATTCGCGAACGTCCTCATGCCCCTGCAGATCGGCGCGCCGGACGTCGCGTTCCCGCGGCTGAACGCGTTCTCGTACTGGCTGTACCTGTTCGGCGGTCTCATCGCCGCCGGCGGGTTCCTCACGCCGCAGGGCGCCGCGGCGTTCGGCTGGTTCGCCTACGCCCCGCTCTCGACGACGACGTACTCGCCCGGCGTGGGCGGTGACCTGTGGGTCTTCGGCCTCGCGCTGACGGGCTTCGGCACCATCCTCGGCGCCGTCAACTTCATCACCACGATCATCACGATGCGCGCGCCCGGAATGACGATGTTCCGGATGCCGATCTTCACCTGGAACACCCTGGTGACGAGCCTGCTCGTGCTGATGGCGTTCCCGCCGCTCGCGGCGGCGCTCTTCGCCCTCGGCTCCGACCGGCGGCTCGGCTCTCACGTCTTCGACCCCGAGCACGGCGGCGCCGTGCTGTGGCAGCACCTGTTCTGGTTCTTCGGGCACCCCGAGGTCTACATCATCGCGTTGCCGTTCTTCGGGATCATCTCCGAGGTCATCCCGGTCTTCAGCCGCAAGCCGATCTTCGGCTACAAGGGCCTGGTC
>JAEYXM010000045.1 GCA_023428465.1 Actinomycetes bacterium | reverse complement strand
CCGCCCGCACCTCACCGCCCGACGCCGCTCCCCCTCACGCCCCGGTGCGCGCCGCCTGCCGTTGGTGCGGGGCGTGCGTCGGCTCGACGACGGGCGGCACCGCGAGCCACGACTGCGCGGACCGGATCGTCGCGCTGACCCACTGCTTCGCCTCGCCCACGGCGTCCTGCCACTCCGGCTTGTGCGTGCGGATCACGGCGATCGCCGCGGACAGCACGCACCCGCCGCACGCGCTGCCCGAGGTGTCGACCCACGGCGCCGCGAGGACGTCCTCGCCCTCGGGCCCGACGAGCACGTCGACGGCGTCCTCCCGCCCGAGGTGCCCGCCCTTGAGCAGGACGCGCGGCGCCCCGGCGTCGACGAGCCGCCGCGCCTGGTCGAACATCTGCCCGACGTCGCGCGCCACGTCCGTCCCGAGCAGCAACGCCGCCTCCTCCCGATTGGGCGTGACGAGCGCCGCAACGGGCATGAGCCGCCGCACCGCGGCGACGAGCCTCGTGTCGACCGGCCCGGTGTCCCCGGCGCACGCGAACACCGGATCGAGCACGACGACGTCGTGCGGCCGGTCGGTGAGGACGCCGGCGACGGCGTCGGCGACCTCGGCCGTCCCGAGCATCCCGATGCGCACGGCGTCGAGCTCGACGGCGTCGACCAGGGTGCGCAGCTGGCGCTCGACGAAGTCCGGCGGGACCGGGTGCACAGCGGGGCCGGCGTACGACCCGTTCGATCCGCCGGCGCCGGTCGCCCCGCCGGTCACGTGGCCGGCGTCGGCCCCGTGCGCCCGGTGCCACCCGTGCGCGGTGAGCGTCGTGAGCACGGCCGTGCCGTACGCCCCGAGCGCCGCGAAGGTCCTCATGTCGGCGAGCGCGCCCACTGCGGCCGCAGGGTCGACCCCGGCGATGGACAGGGCGGTGATCCGCCGCTGGGCCGTCGTCGGCCCCGGTCTGTGCCTGCGCGCGTGGGCGCGGGCGTCGTCGTCGGCGATCACTGCATCGACCCCCCCTTGGCCGAGGCCGCACGGCGTCGGCATTGACGTCGTGCGGTGAAGGAACCCACGGTAGTACGGAAGTGATCAGGATTCACCGGTTACAGGCGGCGGACCTGCGCAAACGCCTCCGGACCGCCATGATCACCCGTGCAGCGGGAGCGCCAGGGTGGCCGGACCGCCGTCGACGACCCGCACGGGCACGCCCCAGTCCTGCTGGTTGAGGTGGCACGCGGGGTACTCGATGGCCGGGTCCGCGTCGCAGGACGCCGCCTGCGCGGTCACGTGCAGGACGCCGCCCGCCACGTCGGGGTTGATCCGCAGCACGCGCGTGAGCGGGACGTCGTCGCCCGCGCCGTCGAGCAGGAGCTCGGGCGGGGACGCGGACACCTGCAGGCGCGTGGAGGGGCCGTAGCGGTCGTCGTACTTCTGCCCGGGTGCGGGCGTGAAGACGACGTCGAGGGTCACCTCGCCCGACCCGATCGCCGACTCGGGGCGCTGCGTGCGGTGCGCGCCGGCGTCGAGGATCTCGCCGGCGAGCCGTGCCGGGAGCGACAGGCGCGTGATCCGGTGTGCGGCGGACTCCACGACGAGCAGGTCGAGCCCGCCGTCGTCGCGCGGCTCGACGAGCAGGCCGGAGGGCTCCGCGAGGTCGCGCGCGAGGGTCGTCACCTCGCCCGGCCCCTCGCCGCCGGCCTCCCCGGCGACCGCAGCCGGGACGTACCGGCGCACCGCGCCGTTGTACGTGTCGGCGATCGCGACGCTCCCGTCGGGCAGGACGGCGACGCCCAGCGGGTGCTGCAGCAGCGCCTGGTCCGCGGGCCCGTCGCGGTGCCCGAAGTCGAACAGCCCCTGCCCGACGGCGGTCCCCACCCGGCTCTGCGGGCCGAGGATCCCCTCGCCCAGCGCGCCCGCCCCGCCCAGGGCGCCCTCGAGCCCGGGCTCCCCCCCGGGCTCGGGCGGCCGGGGGTCGACCCAGCGCAGCGCCGACACCTCGGAGTCCGCGAGCCACAGCCGGCCGTCGCGCTCGGGGTCGCCGACGGCGAGGCCCGACGTCTGCGCGAACCACGCCTCGCGGAGCGGCCCGTCCTGCAGGCCCTCGTTCATCGTGCCGGCGATGGGCGCCACCCGGCCGCCGTCGGGGGCGAAGCCCCACAGGGTGTGGTTGCCGGCCATGGCGACCGCGACGATCCCGGGGTTCGGCCACCACACGACGTCCCACGGCGAGGACAGCCGCATGCCGAGCGGCCCGTCCGCGTGCGTGCCGTTGTCGGGCCCGCCGACCATGTACTGCTCGCCCGTGCCCGCGAGGGTCGTCACGCGCCCGTCGGCGAGCCGCACGCCGCGCAGCGCGTGGTTGACGGTGTCGGCGACGACGACGTCGTACCCGACGCGCGCGGCGACCTCACCCGGCAGCAGGCACAGCCCGTTCGGCTCGCTGAAGCGCGCGTCACCGGGTCCGCCGTCGGCGAAGCCACGCTCGCCGGAGCCGATGCGCCGGATCAGGGTCTCGGCGTCGGGCGCGAGCTCGGCGAGGCTGTGGTGCCCGGCGTCGGCCACCAGGAGGTTCCCGTTGGCCAGCCGGATCACCTTGGCGGGGAACCGCAGCGTGCCCGACGTCGCGGGCGGCGGCACGTAGGGGCCGTCGCCGCGGTGCAGGGTGCCCGTGGCCTCGTGCTCGGTGACCAGCTCGCGGACCAGGATCTCGAGGTTGTGCCGGTGCCCCTCGCCGGCCATGTGCCCGACGATGTACCCCTCCGGGTCGATGACGACGAGCGTCGGCCACGCGCGCGCCGAGTACGCCGACCACGTGGTCAGGTCCGGGTCGTCGAGCACGGGGTGGTGCACCTCGTACCGGTCGACGGCGGCGGCGAGCGCGACCGGGTCGGCCTCGTGCACGAACTTCGGCGAGTGCACCCCGATGATCACGAGGACGTCGCGGTAGGCCTCCTCGAGCTCACGCAGCTCGTCGAGGACGTGCAGGCAGTTGATGCAGCAGAACGTCCAGAAGTCGAGGACGACGACCTTGCCGCGCAGGTCCGCGAGCGCGACGTCGCGGCCCCCGGTGTTCAGCCAGCCGCGACCGACGAGCTCGGACGCACGGACGCGGGGCAGGCGGGTGGGGCTCGTGGCGGTCACATGGGTAGTGAACACGATGGCGGCCGTGCGTATGCCGGCCGTTCACACCCGTTGTGTGGCGCCCGGTCGAACGGGGATCAGGCCGCCACCCCGGCGAGGTCGTCGAGCGCCGCTCGCGGGTCGTGTGCGGCGCGGACACCGGGGGCCGGGATCGGCTCGGGCCGCAGGCAACGCCGCAGGAGTCCCTGGACGAGTGCGGCACGCGCCACGACCGCCGGACCCTCGATCTCGCCCGGCAGGATGCGCACCTCCACCGTGTCCCGCACCGGCCGCTCCGCGACCAGCTGGGTGAGGTTCACGTCCGCGAACTTGGTGATCCCGACGGCGCGGACCGCCGCGCGCAGGGCCTTCCACCCGTCGGCCCCGGCCCGTCCCGACGTCCCGACGCCGCCCGTCCAGTCACGGTCCACGAGCTCCAGGAGCGGGCCGGGCAACGGGGCCAGGCGACGGCACGCAGGGTTGGTGCCCAGCGCGTGCCACAGCGGGTCACGCCACAGCCCGAACAGCCGGACGACGTTCGCGAACGCGGACGGCGTGCGGAAGGGCTCCCCGTCGACGTGCAGGTGCACGGCCGCTTCCCGGGGCACGACGAACCCGAGGTCCCGCGCCGGGGTCAGGAGCGCCTCCAGCGCGGCCGTGTGCCCGGCGGACAGCGGCGGGGTGACGATCTCGCACGGGCGCTCGCGGCCCGCGGGCAACGACATGGCCACGGCGATGGTCGCCCCGGTGTGGTCGTTCACCCGGGCCGCCTCCGGGAACAGGTCCACCCGGACCCCGAAGAGGTCCGCGACCGGGTCGAGGACCGTCGCCAGGGGTGCCGACGGGTCGATGTGGCGTTCGACGAGGCGCAGCAGGCGCGCGTCGTCGCAGAGCACGCGGAACCAGCCCCGGTGCCCGCGCCCGGACGGGCGGCCGGGCACCGGGGCGAGGTCCGCCTCGATCGTGCTGTCGTCCACGAGCCGCGCCACCGGAAGCCCGGCCGCGTCGACGACGTCGAAGGCGGGCGTGAGGTGACGGAACACCCCGACGCCCGGGACGGGAGACGGCTCGGAGTCCATGTGGAACGAGCGGTGCACGCAGCCGCGGAACCGCTCGGCGATGGCGTCCGCCAGCACCTGCCGGTCGGAGCCGGCGGGTGCCAGCAGCTCGACCTCGAACCCCGTGCGCATGGGCAGCTCGGTCACGTGTGCGCCCGTCTCCTCGTCCCGGTGTCGTGAGGGTGGTCGATCAGGACGCCGCGGGGGTGCCTCCGGGCGGGATCGGCAGGGCCTGGCCGTCGAGGATCATCTGCCCGGCCGTGGCCTTGGTCTCGTTCACGTCGAGGGCCCACAGCTCGGCGAGGACGGTGGCGTCCTCGAACGTGTAGCCCGCGTCCCAGAACGCGATGTACCGCTGGCCCTCCTGGTACGCCTCCGGGTCGGCGAGCGGGGTGCTGCCCGGCTCGATCGGCAGCGCCTCGCCGTCGAGGATCATCTGGCCCGCGATCGCCTTCGCCTCGATCGGCTCCATCTGCCACAGGTCGGTGAGCACCCCGAGGTCCTCGAACGTGTAGCCCGCGTCCCAGAACGCCATGATCCGCACGGTGTCGGCGGCGGCATCGGCGGCGGCATCGGCGGCGGCGGCGGGGTCGGCCTCGTCGACGGCCGTGGAGTTCGGCGCGATCGGCAGCATCTCGCCCTTGAGGATGGCGGTGCCGGCGGCGACCTCCGCCTCGGCGGCGTCCACCTGCCACAGCTCGGCGAGCGCCTCGAGGTCCAGGGCGGTGTAGCCCGCGCCCCAGAAGGCCGCGGAGGCGAGCGTCTCGGCTGCGGGACCGGGGTCGTCCACGGCCCACGGGTTCAGCGAGGCACCGGTGGCCATGGCGGCTCCGGCGCCGCCGGCGGACAGCGTCGCGGCGATGACGCTCCCCGCGATGATGCGGCGGCGGCTGGGTCGGATCTTCCTGGGCTTCATCGTCGTCCTCCACACACTGGGCGGTGCTGTCACTGGCATAGACGACGCCCGACCCCGAATGGTTGGTGCCCGGTCGTGTCGGATCGGTGCAGGCACGGCCGGGCCGGACGCCTGGTGCGAGCCATCGGAGGACCCGTCAGGGGGCCACCGGGGTGCTGCCCGGGGCGATCGGCACGGGCTCGCCGTCCAGGAGCATCTGACCCGCGCGCGCCTTCGTCTCCGTGTCGTCCAGGTCCCACAGGTCGCTGAGCGCGGCCACGTCCTCGGGCGTGTAGCCGGCGCCCCAGAACGCCTCGTACTGCTCGCGCGTGTAGCCGTCGGGCAGGGTCGACCAGATGCCCTGGTCGGTCCCCACCGGTGCGCTGCCCGGCGCCATCGGCACCGGTTCGCCGTCCAGCAGCATCTGCCCGATCGTCGACTTGGTCTCGATCAGGTCGGTGTTCCACAGCTCGGCGAGCGCCGCGACGTCGTCGTTCGTGTAGTCGGACGCCCAGAACGCGTCGTACTGGTCGCGCGTGTAACCCTCGGGCATCGGTGACCAGTCGATGCCGAGCGCCTGGACGGCCGACTCGACGGCCCGCGCCACCTCGGAGTACGGGTCCGCGGCGGCCGCGGCGCCCGCGACGCCGACGGCCAGCACCCCGGTCGCGACGCCGGCGACGGCGATCCGCCCCCCGCGACGGCGAGCCCCGTGACGGCGCGTGGCGGTCGGCGCCGCGCGGCCGGCCAGCCGGGCGAGCTCGCTCTCCACGCGCCGGGCGACGAACCCCGGCTCGGGCGTGCGGACCTCACGCGAGCGCAGGGCACGGGTGATCCGGCGGGCGAGCTCGTCGTCGGGCTCGTACGCAGGTGCGGTCTCCTGGGGCTCGGGGGCCCCGCGGTGCTCCTTCATCGTCTCTCCGGGGCGTTCGTGAGGTCTGTCTGGCGGAGTGCGGCCAGGGCGCGGGAGGCGTGCGAGCGCACCGTCGCACTCGACGTGCCCAGGACGGCGGCGATCTCGGTGTCGGCGAGGCCTTCGTAGTAACGGAGCACGAGCACGGCGCGCTGCCGTGGCGGCAGGGCGGCGAGGTGCTGCCACATCGCGGCGTCCTCCGCCACGGCGTCGGCGTGGTTGCCCGCCGGTGCGGCGTGCGCCGCGAGCACGTCGTCGGGGGCGGGCCGGACCGTCCGCACGTGCCACCGGCGGCGCCACGAGAGGTGCTCGTTGGTGACCATGCGCTTGAGGTACAGGTCGGGCCGGTCGAGCAGGCGGATGCGCGCCCACCGGACGTGGGCCCGCAGCAGGACCTCCTGCACGATGTCGGCGGCGACGTGCCCGTCGCCCGTCAGGACCGTCGCGTAGCGCAGCAGACCGGGCAGCAGCGCGCGGACGACGTCGTCGAGCACCGGGCGCGGGCCGTCGCCCGTATCGGCGGGCCGGCCGGCGTGGTCGGCATCGACGACCGGGACCGGGCCGGTGTCCCGG
>JAEYXM010000289.1 GCA_023428465.1 Actinomycetes bacterium | reverse complement strand
AGCCCGGCCAGCGCGCCCGACGTCGCCCGGCGGTGGTAGACGCGCTGGACGGCGGCGAACCGGCGGGCCGGCGGGGCGTCCGCGAGCGCGTCGAGCGCCGCGAGGCCCGCCCCCGACAGCTCGGTGGGCAGGGGGCCACCTGCGGGCAGCCGACCCGTCGCGAGCCACGCGGCCAGCCCGGGGTCGCCCAGGGCGGCGAGCATCGTGAGCACGGCCGCGCCGCACGTCGTGCCGTTCACCTGGCGCGCGTGGGACGCGAGGCCCAGCGGATCCACGCCCGACGACGTCGGCCCGGCGAACCCCGTCCCGACCGCCGCCCCCACGGCGGCCGACGACGGCCAGGCGGGCGCGCCCGAACGGCTCTCCGCGCCCCGCCACACCCCCGTCCGACGCAGCAGCGCGGCGAGGTGCGTCATCAGCCGATCCGCTCCGCCACGATCGGGCGCTCCGGCGGCCGCGAGCCCTCGGGGGCGATCGTGACCGCGCCCTCGAGCGACGCCCGCGCGCGCTCGAAGCGCTCCGGAGTGTCCGTGTACAGGGTCATGATCGGCTCGCCCGCACGCACGACGGCGCCCGGCTTGGCGTGCAGCTCGATGCCGGCACCCGCCTGCACGGCGTCCTCCTTGCGCGCACGCCCGGCGCCGAGGCGCCAGGCCGCGACACCCACCGCGAGCGCGTCCAGGCCCACGAGGACGCCGTCGGCGGGTGCGAGGACCTGCTCCGACTCGCGCGCCGTCGGCAGCGGCGCGTCGGGTTCACCGCCCTGCGCGGCGATCATCCGCCGCCAGGCGTCCATCGCCCGGCCGTCCGCGAGGGCGTCCGCCGGGTCCACGTCGTCGCGGCCTGCGGCGGCGAGCATCTCCCGCGCCAGCGCGAGCGTGAGCTCGACGACGTCCGACGGCCCACCGCCCGCGAGGACCTCCACGGACTCGCGCACCTCGAGCGCGTTGCCCACGGTCAGCCCGAGCGGCGTCGACATGTCCGTCAGCAGCGCGACCGTGGTCACGCCCGCGTCCGTGCCGAGGTCGACCATCGTGCGGGCGAGCTCGGCCGCCCGCTCGTGCGTCTTCATGAACGCACCGGACCCGACCTTCACGTCGAGGACGAGCGCGCCGGTGCCCTCCGCGATCTTCTTGCTCATGATCGAGCTCGCGATGAGCGGGATCGCCTCCACGGTGCCCGTGACGTCGCGCAGCGCGTAGAGCTTGCGGTCCGCGGGCGCCAGGCCCGAGCCCGCCGCGCAGATGACCGCACCGACATCCTCGAGCTGGGCGAGCATCTCGTCGTTGCTGAGCGCCGCACGCCAGCCCGCGATCGACTCGAGCTTGTCGAGCGTGCCGCCCGTGTGGCCGAGCCCCCGCCCCGACAGCTGCGGGACCGCGACGCCGCACGCCGCGACCAACGGCGCCAGAGGCAGGGTGATCTTGTCGCCCACGCCCCCGGTGGAGTGCTTGTCCGCCGTCGGCCGCGACAGCCCGGAGAAGTCCAGGCGCTCGCCCGAGGCGATCATCGCGGCGGTCCACCGGGCGATCTCCGTCCGGTCCATGCCGTTGAGGAGGATCGCCATGGCCAGCGAGGACATCTGCTCGTCCGCGACGACCCCGCGGGTGTACGCGTCGACCACCCAGTCGATCTGGCCGTCGCTCAGGCGAGCGCCGTCCCGCTTGGTGACGATGACGTCGACGGCGTCGAAGGGCTCGGTCATGCCCGCACCTCCAGGTCCACGGGTCCGAAGGCGTCCGGCAGCACCTCCCGCATGCTGCGGATGCCGCTGACGGTGTCGAGCAGCAGGTCCGGGCCACCGTGCTCGTAGAGCAGCTGGCGGCACCGCCCGCAGGGCATCAGGACGTTCCCGTGCCCGTCCACGCAGGCGAACGCGACCAGGCGCCCGCCCCCGGACGCCGCGAGCGCGCTCACCAGGCCGCACTCGGCGCACAGGGTCACGCCGTAGGACGCGTTCTCCACGTTGCAGCCGACGACCACGCGGCCGTCGTCCACGAGCGCCGCAGCGCCCACGGGGAAGAGCGAGTACGGCACGTAGGCGCGCGTCATGATCTCCCGCGCGGCGGACCGCAGCGCTTCCCAGTCCACCTCGGGCACGATGACTCCCTCGTTCGGTGCGGTCACTCCTTGACGTAGGGCACTCCGTCGGCGGCAGGTGCCCGGGACTTGCCCACGAGGCCGGCCACCGCGAGCAGCGTCACCACGTAGGGCAGCATCAGCATGAACTGGCTGGGTACGGGAGCCCCGACCACGCTCAGCGCGTTCTCCAGGTTCGACGCGAAGCCGAACAGGAGCGCGGCGAACGCGGCACGGACCGGGTCCCACTTGCCGAAGATGACCGCTGCCAGGGCGATGTAGCCCGCGCCCGCCGTCATCTCCTTGCCGAACGAGGACACCGACACGACCGTGTAGAACGCGCCGCCGATGCCGACCACGCCACCGGCGATGAGCAGCGCCCGGTACCGGGTCCGCTCGACCTTGACGCCCACGGTGTCCGCGGCCTTCGGGTGCTCACCGACCGCGCGCAGCCGCAGACCCCAGCGCGTCCGGTAGAGCGCGAACCACACCACCGGGACCGCGATGTACATGATGTAGACGATGATCGCCTGGTTGAACAGCGCGGGGCCGAGCATCGGGATCTCCGAGAGCACGGGGATGCGCACCGGCGTGAACCGCACCGTCTGGTTCAGCGTCTCCGCGTTGGGGACGAGGAGCTCCGAGTACAGGAAGCTCGTCAGGCCCACCACCAGCACGTTGAGGACCACACCAACGATGACCTGTTCCACGCGGTAGGTGATCGCGAAGATCCCCAGCACCAGGGCCACGAGCATGCCTGCGACGACCGCCGCGACCAGGCCCGCGTACGGGTTCTTCGTGATCGAGCCGACGATGGCGGCGCAGAACGCGCCCGCGAGAAGCTGGCTCTCGATCGCGATGTTCACCACACCCGCGCGCTCGCCGATGACACCTCCCATCGCGCCGAATACGAGCGGCACCGCGAGCAGGACGGCCCCGCCGACCAGCCGGGTCACCGGGAAGTCCCGGTCGCTGCCGGCACCCGCCCAGGCCAGGAAGGCCACGAAGCCGGCGAGCGCGAAGATCGCGGCGAGCCACATCGGCGACGGCCGGCGCGCCGACAGGAGCCACCACGACATCGCGGTGATGGCGACGAGCACCGCCACGCACACCCACGCGAGCGGCAGGCCGGGCACGGCGACGTCCGGGATGCGGATCGCGTCGACGTCGGCCGAGAACCGGAAGTTGGCGTTGCCCTCGCGGGGCTGGGTCACCAGCAGCAGCGCGAGCAGCGCCGTGACCACCGTGTAGGCGATCGCCGGCTTGCGGCTGATGACGGTGACGTGCCGCAGGTCCGCCTCGACGGAGCCGGACGACGGCGTCGGGGTCACGGTCGTCGTGGTCACGCCGCCACCTCCTTGCGCTCGGCACGGGCCGGACGCCGACGGCGCCCCGGCTCGGGGAGGCGGAACACCGCCCGGACGATCGGCGGCGCGGCGATGAACAGGACGATGAGCGACTGGACGACGGTGACGATCTCGATCGGCACGCCCTCGGCCGCCTGCATCACCGAGCCGCCCGCCTTGAAGCCGCCGAAGAGGATCGCGGCGGCGAGCACGCCGAGCGGCCGCGACCGCCCCAGCAGCGCCACCGTGATGGCGTCGAAGCCGATGCCCGCGTCGATGTCCGAGCTGAAGCCCGTGGTCACCGTGCCCTGCACCTGGGTGGTGCCCGCGAGCCCGACGAGCGCACCCGCCACGAGCATGACCGACACGGTCACGCGCCGGACGTCGATGCCGGCCACGCGCGCCGCGTGCGGGTTGATGCCCACTGCGCGGTACTGGAAGCCGATCGTCGACCGCTCGAGCAGCCACCACGTGAAGCCGACGGCGATGAGCACGATGATGAAACCGAGGTGCAGGTTGTGCCCGCTGAACAGGTCGGGCATCTGCGCCGACTCCGCCGTCGGGGGCGTCTTCGGGTTCGCCGAGCCCGGCGCCTGGAGCAGGCCCGGCGTCGCCAGGGCGTACGAGAGCAGGTAGAACGCGACGTAGTTGAGCATGATCGTCGAGATGACCTCGTGGGCGCCCGTGAACGCCTTGAGCGCCCCAGCGATGCCCGACCACAGCGCACCGGCCGTCATGCCCGCGATCATCGCGACGAGCATGTGCAGCGGCCACGGCAGGTCCCACGTGAAGCCGACCCACCCGGCGGCGGCCGCGGCCATCAGCATCTGCCCGCGACCACCGATGTTGAACAGGCCCGCGCGGAACGTCAGGGCGACGCCGAGGCCGGCCGCGATGAGCGGCGTCGCGCGCGTCAACGTCTGCGTGAACGGCCGGATCGCGGCGCTGAAGCCGTCGGCCTCGAAGTCCCACACCGCCCCACGGAACAGGGCCGCGTAGGCGCTGCCGACCGCGCTGCCGATCGCGGAGAACGTGTCGGCGGGCCTCGAGAAGAAGTAGCCCGAGGCCTCGCGCACGCCCTCGTCGGTGAACGCGATGAGGATCGAGCCCGCCACGATCGCGAGGAGGACCGCGCCCAGGGAGATCAGCCAGCTCCCGCCGACGATCCGCTGGAAGACCTCGCGCCACTCGGTGTCCGCCGCGTCCGCACCGCGGTCGGGGCCCGCGTCCGGCGAGCTCGCCACGGAGCTCTGCGCGGCTGCGGCGGCGGACGGTGCGCTCTCGGCCGGGCCCGAGGTGTCGGGCGTGCGGGGCTCGTCGGTGCCGCTCATGCTGCGCTCCCCTCCGCCGGCACGCCGGCCATCATGAGCCCGAGGACGTCACGCGGCGTCGTCGCCGGCACGATGCCGACCACGCGGCCGCGGTACATCACCAGGATCCGGTCGCCCAGACCGACGGCCTCGTCGAGCTCGGTCGACACGACCACGACCGGGATGCCCGAGTCGCGCGTCTCGACGATGCGCTTGTGGATGAACTCGATCGAGCCGACGTCCACGCCACGCGTGGGCTGGCACGCCACGAACAGGCTCAGCTCCCGCGACAGCTCGCGGGCCAGCACGACCTTCTGCTGGTTGCCACCGGACAGCCGGGAGACCGGTTCGTGGATGCCCTGCGTGCGCACGTCGAACTCCTCGACGGCACGCTCGGCGAACTCGTCACGCACGCCGAGCCGCAGCGCGCCGCCCTTGACGAACGGTGGTCCGACGATCCGGTCGAGCATGAGGTTCTCGGCGACGGTGAAGTCGCCCACCAGGCCGTCGACGTTGCGGTCCTCGGGCACGAACCCGACGCCGCGCTCGAGGAACTCGCGCACCGAGCGGCCGGCGAGCTCCACACCGTTGAGGCGCACGCTGCCGGAGACACCGGACTGCAGGCCCACCAGGGACTCGGCGAGCTCGGTCTGACCGTTGCCCTGGACACCGGCGATGACGAGGACCTCGCCGCCGCGCACGGTGAAGGTGACCTCGTCGACCAGGACGGCGCCCCGGGCGTCGGTCACCTCCAGGTCCGTCACCTCGAGGAGCGACTCCGTCGGCTGCGGCTCCCCCTTGCGCACCGTCAGCTCCACCGCGCGGCCGACCATCATCGCGGCCAGCTGGGCGTCGGTCATGTCCGGGGTCGCCTCGCCGACGACGGCGCCGCGGCGGATCACGGTGATGCGGTCCGCGACCTCACGGACCTCACGCAGCTTGTGCGTGATGAAGACGATGGCTGCACCGGACTCCTTGAGCTGGCGCATGATCGCCATCAGCTCGTCGGTCTCCTGCGGCGTCAGGACAGCGGTCGGCTCGTCGAAGATCAGGACCTTCGCGTCGCGCGACAGGGCCTTGATGATCTCGATGCGCTGCTGGACGCCGACCGGCAGGTCCTCGACGACGGCGTCCGGGTCGAGGTGGAAGCCGAACCGATCGGCGATCTCGCGCACCTTGGCGCGCGCGGCGTCCAGGTCGAGGCGGCCACCGCTCGAGGTGGGCTCGTTGCCGAGCATGACGTTCTCGGCGACCGAGAACACCGGGATGAGCATGAAGTGCTGGTGCACCATGCCGATGCCCGCGGCCATCGCGTCGCCGGGGCCGCGGAAGTGCTGCACCTCGTCGTCGAGGAGCACCTCGCCCTCGTCGGCCTGGTACAGGCCGTAGAGCACGTTCATGAGGGTGGACTTGCCGGCCCCGTTCTCGCCGAGCAGGCAGTGGATCTCACCCGGCTCCACCGTGATCGAGATGTGGTCGTTGGCGACCAGCGGACCGAAGCGCTTCGTGATGTCTCGGAGCTCGAGCTTCATCGCACGATCATCCTTGCGGCTGGGGGACAAGGGAAGGGTGCGCGCATCCACCGACGGGCGCACCCGTTCCCGGGGAGGCCAGGTGGCCTCCCCGGGAACGGTCGTCAGTGCGCCGTGATCAATTGCTCAGGTACGAGGTGACCTCGACCTCACCCGCGATGATGGCGTCGCGCAGCGCCTCGACCTCGGCCCACAGGGCCGCGTCGACCTTGCCCTCGAAGTTGTGCAGCGGGGCGATGCCGACGCCGTCGTTCTCGAGGGTGCCGACGTAGGCCTCGGCGTCGAAGCTGCCCTGGCCCGCGGCCATGATCGCGTCGTACACCGAGACGTCCATCTGCTTCAGGATCGAGGTCAGGATCAGCTCCTGGGTGCTCGGGTCCGTGTTGAACACGTCGGCGTCCACACCGAGGATCGCGATCTCACGACCGGAGTCGGCGATGGCGTCCATCGCGGACTGGTAGATCGGGCCACCGACGGGCAGGAGCACGTCGACACCCTGGTCGATGATGCCCGCGGCCACGTTCTTGGCCGTGTCGTTGGCCTCGAAGCCACCGGTGAACTGGCCGTCGCTGCCGTCCCAGCCGATGACCTGGACGGACGCGCCGTTGACCTCGTTGTAGTAGTTGACGCCCTGGTAGAAGCCGTCCATGAAGATCGAGACGGTCGGGAAGTTCATGCCACCGAAGGTGCCGACCTTGCCGGCCTCGGAGTACCCGGCGGACAGGTAGCCCGCGAGGAACGCGGCCTCAGCCGTGTCGTACAGCAGCGGCTTGATGTTCTCCGCGTCCTTCGTGCCGTCGAAGTCGTTGTCGGCCGCGTCGTCCACGAGGACGTACTGGATGTCCGGGTTGGCGAGCGCCGACTCGACCGTCGCGGCGGACAGCGCGAAGCCGACCGACACGATCGTGTCGCAGCCGGCCGCGACGAGGGACTCGAGGTTCGGCTGGAAGTCGGACTCGGAGTCGGACTGCACCTCGGCGAACTCGGCGCCGAGCTCATCGGCGGCGCGCTTGGCGCCCTCGTAGCTCAGCTGGTTGAAGCTCTTGTCGTCGAACCCACCGGCGTCGGAGACGATGCAGGCCTTGTAGTCGATGGCCTCCTCGGTCGTCGTCTCCTGGTCGCCGGGCTCAGTCGTCGTGTCGGGGGTCTCATCCTCGGGCGCGGAACCGCACGCCGCCAGAACCAGGGCCATCGCGGTGCCCAGCACCACTGCTCGCGTCACACTCTTCACGTCGCCACTCCTGTGTTGTCGCCACGCCTGTGCCGCCGGGCCCGTGGCGTCGCCATGTCACGACGAGAGGCCGGCGCCCATCGGCTGCTTAAGCCGCACATTAGTCTCGGCGCGGCGAACCGGTTACCGCCCAGTAGGCGCGGGAGCGCGTCCGTTACGCATTCGGAATGTTGCAGTCGCCCGTTTCAGGGCAATCGCGGAAGGTTCCGTGACCCACGGTTGACCTGCGGGTTCAGGGCCGCGGCCCGGTGCGTGCGCCGGCCTGGGCCCCCGCCAGGAGCGCCACCCGGGCGAGCACGCGGGCCCCGACGGCGATGGCGCGCTCGTCGATGACGAGGTCGCCACGGTGCAGGTCGTAGCTGCGCCCGCCCGGCGTGCGCGTGCCGAGCCGGGCCATCGCCCCCGGCGCGCGCGTGAGGAGCCACGCGAAGTCCTCCCCACCGAGGGACTGCTCGGTCGTCGTGACCGCGTCCGGGCCCAGCACGTCGCGGGCCGCCGCCTCCAGCAGGCGCGTCGCAGCCGCGTCGTTGTCGACGGGCGGCACACCGCGCACGTGCTGCACCTCCACGTCCACGCGGTAGGGCGCGACCACGTGCGCCACCGCGTCCCGCAAGACCGTCGCCGCCTCCTCCCAGGCCCGTGCATCCAGGCAGCGCAGGGTGCCGCGCACGGTGCCGGTGCTCGGGATGGCGTTGCCGGCCGTGCCCGCGTGCACGTGACCCCACGTGAGGTTCACGCCCGAGCGCGGGTCCAGCCGGCGCCCGAGGACCGCCGGGACCTGCGTGATCACCTGACCGAGCGCGAAGACCACGTCCCCCGTGAGGTGCGGCCGCGACGTGTGCCCGCCCTCCGAGGTCACGGTCACGGTCACCGGGTCCGACGCCGAGGTGATCGGCCCGCTCCGCGCCCCCACCTGCCCGACGTCGAGCCGCGGGTCGCAGTGCAGCGCGAACACCTGCGCGACGCCGTCCATCACGCCGGCGTCGAGCGCCGCCTCCGCGCCGCCGGGCTGCACCTCCTCCGCGGCCTGGAAGATCAGGCGGACACCGGTGCGCAGGCTGTCCGCGAGGTCCGCGAGCACCAGGCCCGCGCCCAGGACCGCCGTCGTGTGCACGTCGTGCCCGCACGCGTGCGCCACGCCGGGGACGGTGGACTGCCACGGGTCGCCGCACGTGTCCGGCAGCGGCAACGCGTCGAGGTCCGCGCGCAGGGCGATGCGCTGACGCCCGCTCTCCACGGCGCCCGGGCCGAGATCGCACACCAGGCCAGTACCCGGGAGCAGGCGCGGCGTCAGACCCGCCGCCACCAGACGCTCGGCCACGCGGTCCGTCGTGGCGCGCTCGGTGTTGGAGATCTCCGGGTGGGCGTGCAGCTCGCGGCGCAGCGCCACCAGCTCGTCCAGGTGCGCGTCCACGCGCGCCCGGATCCGGTCCGCGATCGCACTGCCCGCCGCCTCAGCCACGACCTGAGGCTATCGCCGCAGCCCGCGCGCGAGGGCAGGCGGCTCAGGGGCGGCGGGCAGCCGACGTCGGGCCGCCTCGGAGCCGGTGCGCTCAGAGGATCTCGGGCCGGGCGTCCTTGAGCGCGTCGACGATCGCCCGCACGTCCTGCGCGCGCTCACGCGTGGTGACCAGCACGGCGTCGGGCGTGTCCACCACGACCACGTCGTCCAGCCCGAGCACCGTGATCGTTCGCCCCGTGCCCGGCACGACCAGGCCGTCGAGGGTGTCGACGGCCACGACCCGCGAGGCGTCGCCGAGCACGTGCATCCCCGCGTCGTCGGCGGGCAGCATCGCCGCGAGCGTGCTGAAGTCGCCGACGTCGTCCCACCGGAAGTCCCCCGGCACGACCGCCACGCCGCCCTCCGCCGCAACGGGCTCGGCGATCGCATGGTCGATCGCGATGCTCTGCAGGGTCGGCCAGTGCCGCTCCACGGCGTCCCACTTGCGGTCCGTGTCCCACGCGGCGGCGATGACGCGCAGCCCGTGGTGAAGGTCCGGCAGCAGGCGCTCGAGGTGCCCGAGGAGCACCTCGGCCCGCACCACGAACATCCCCGCGTTCCAGAAGTACTCGCCCGAGTCCACGTACTCCGCGGCCGTGGCGGCGTCCGGCTTCTCCGTGAAGCCCGGCGCCAGGCGCACGTCCGGCGCGCGCGACAGGTCGAGCGGCTCGCCCGCCCGCACGTAGCCGAAGCCCGTCGACGGGTGCGTCGGCGTGATCCCGACCGTGACCACGTACCCCTCGCGCGCCGCGACGACCGCCTGCCGGACGGCGTCGGCGAACCCGTCGCCCGAGATGACGTGGTCCGCGGCGAACGAGCCGACGACGACGTCGCCCTCCCGCTCCATGAGCACCGCCGCGGCCAGGCCGATGGCGGCCATCGACCCGCGCGGGGACGGCTCGGCGAGCACGTTGGCCCGCGAGACGTCGAGCTGGTCCAGCACGCCGCGCTCGTGCTTCGTCCCCGTCACGACGACCACGCCGTCGGGCCCCGCGAGCGGGCGGAGCCGGTCCACCGTCGCCTGGAGGAGCGTGCGACCCGACCCGGTCAGGTCGAGCAGGAACTTGGGGGCCGCAGCCCGGGACAACGGCCACAGGCGCGTGCCCGAGCCGCCCGCCGGGACGATCACGCGGAACGTCGGGATCATGGGCCGCCATCCTGCCAGGTCCACCTGTCCGAGGGGAGGTGTGGGAAAGATCACGGACGGGAGAAGGATTAGGGTGCACTCACTACAGTCAGGACCGAACGGGAGCGGGCGACGGTCGCCCGCCGTGAACGGAGGACGTCCGTGCCCGAGGCACCCGCCGGCACCCTCTACCGAGGTCGCGAAGGGATGTGGTCCTGGGTCGCCCACCGGGTGACCGGGTTCCTCATCTTCTTCTTCCTCCTCGTCCACGTGCTCGACACGGCACTCGTCCGGGTCTCACCCGAGGCGTACAACGCCGTCATCGGCACGTACAAGAACCCGATCATGGGCGTCGGCGAGGCAGGGCTCGTCGCCGCCATCGTGTTCCACGCCTACAACGGCATCCGGATCATGCTGGTCGACTTCTGGTCGAAGGGCACCCGCTACCACAAGGTCATGCTGTGGGTCGTCGTCGGCCTCTTCGTCGTGACGATGGCGGGCTTCCTGCCCCGGCACCTCGGCAACGTCTTCGGGGGGCACTGACATGACCACCACCGACATCGTCGCCCCCCGCAGCCCGCACCGCAGCGGGCGCGCCACGCGCAGCGGCCGCACCAACTACGAGCTCTACGCCTGGGTGTTCATGCGGGCGTCGGGCGTCCTGCTGGTCGTCCTGATCTTCGGTCACCTGTTCATGAACCTCATCGACGGCAAGGGCATCTCCGCCATCGACTTCGGGTTCGTGGCCGGCAAGTGGGCCTCGCCGCTGTGGCAGGTCTGGGACCTGCTCATGCTCTGGCTCGCGATGATCCACGGCACCAACGGCCTGCGGACCATCATCAACGACTACACCGAGCGCACCGGCACGCGCGTCGTGCTCAAGACGGCCCTGTACCTGGCCTTCACCGTCGTCGTCGTGCTCGGCACCCTCGTGATCTTCACGTTCGACCCGTGCCCGACGGACGCGCCGGCGAACCTGCTGCCGTCGTTCTGTACCGCCTGAGGCCCACCGCGCCCCACCCATCCCGACGACCCGAGGACTGACACCCCACGATGCAGAACCACGCGTACGACGTCGTGATCATCGGCGCCGGTGGAGCAGGCATGCGGGCGGCGCTGGAGTCGTCGCGCCGCGCCCGCACGGCCGTCCTGAGCAAGCTGTACCCCACGCGCTCGCACACCGGTGCCGCCCAGGGCGGCATGTGCGCCGCGCTCGGCAACACCGAGGAGGACAGCTGGGAGTGGCACACCTTCGACACCGTCAAGGGCGGTGACTACCTCGTCGACCAGGACGCCGCCGAGGTGATGGCGAAGGAGGCCGTGGACGCCGTCTACGACCTCGAGCACATGGGCCTGCCGTTCAACCGCACGCCCGACGGCCGCATCGACCAGCGCAAGTTCGGCGGCCACACGCGCAACCACGGCGAGGCGCCCGTGCGTCGGGCCTGCTACGCCGCCGACCGCACCGGCCACATGATCCTGCAGACGCTTTACCAGCAGTGCGTGAAGCAGGACGTCGCGTTCTTCAACGAGATGTACGCGTTCGACCTGATCCTCACCGAGGACCTGCAGGGTCAGGAGATCCCCGAGGACGTGCCGGTGCGCGTGTCCGGCGTCGTCGCCTACGACCTGACGACCGGCGAGACGCACGTCTTCCGCGCCAAGGCCGTCATCCTCGCCACGGGCGGCGCGGGCAAGATCTACAAGACGACGTCGAACGCACACACCCTGACCGGCGACGGCATGGCACTCGCGTACCGCAAGGGCATCCCGCTCGAGGACATGGAGTTCTTCCAGTTCCACCCGACGGGCCTGGCGGGCCTCGGCATCCTGCTCTCGGAGGCCGCGCGCGGGGAGGGCGCCATCCTGCGCAACAGCGCCGGTGAGCGCTTCATGGAGCGGTACGCCCCCACGATCAAGGACCTCGCGCCGCGTGACATGGTCGCCCGCGCCATGGCCAACGAGGTGCGCGAGGGCCGCGGGTGCGGGCCGGACAAGGACTACGTGCTCCTGGACCTGACGCACCTCGAGCCCGCGCACATCGACGCGAAGCTCCCGGACATCACCGAGTTCGCCCGCACCTACCTCGGCGTCGAGCCGTACACCGAGCCCGTGCCCGTCTACCCCACCGCGCACTACGCGATGGGCGGCGTGCCCACCACCATCCGGGCCGAGGTCCTGCGGACCAACACCGCCGTCGTCGGCGGCCTCTACGCGGCCGGCGAGGTCGCGTGCGTGTCCGTGCACGGCGCGAACCGTCTCGGCACCAACTCGCTCCTCGACATCAACGTGTTCGGCAAGCGGGCCGGGATCGCCGCCGCCGAGTATGCGGCCGGCGTGGAGCTCACCGACCTGCCGGAGGCGCCCGACGCCGCGATGAGCGCCCTGCTCGAGCGCATGCTCGCCGGGTCCGGCGGCGAACGCGTCGCCGACCTGCGGCGCGAGCTCCAGGAGAGCATGGACCGCGGTGCGCAGGTCTTCCGGACCGCCGAGTCCCTGACGGCCACGCTCGCCGACATCCGGCGGATCCGCGAGCGCTACGCCGACGTGACCGTCCAGGACAAGGGGCGCACGTTCAACACGGACCTCATGGAGGCCGTCGAGCTCGGGTTCCTCATCGACCTCGCCGAGGTCGTCGTCCTCGGGGCGCTCGCCCGGGAGGAGTCGCGCGGCGGCCACTTCCGCGAGGACTTCCCCACACGCGACGACAAGAAGTTCATGAAGCACACGATGGCGTACCAGCGGCCGGCGCCCGACGGCGTCGGGCACGAGGTGCGCCTGGACTCCAAGCCCGTGACGGTCACGCGGTACCAGCCCATGGAGCGGAAGTACTGATGGCGAACGAGATCCAGCCGGAACTGGCATGGGAGGCAGGCACCCCGGGCGGTGCCGCCCCGCGCGCGCCGCAGGCTGCCGCAGCCGGTGGCGCCCCGGGCGCCGTCGGCGCCTTCGACGTGACCCTGCGCGTGCGCCGGTACAGCCCGGACACCGACGCCGGGCCGTACTGGGAAGAGTTCACGGTCCGAGCCAACCGCACCGACCGGGTGCTCGACGCGCTGCACACCGTCAAGTGGGAGAAGGACGGCTCGCTCACGTTCCGCCGCTCCTGCGCGCACGGGATCTGCGGGTCCGACGCGATGCGCATCAACGGCCGTAACCGCCTCGCCTGCAAGGTACTGCTCAAGGACCTCGACCCCAGCAAGCCCATCACGATCGAGCCGATCAAGGGCCTGCCCGTCGTCAAGGACCTCGTCGTCGACATGGAGCCGTTCTTCGCCTCCTACCGCGCCGTGATGCCGTTCCTCATCACCGGTCCCAACACCCCGACCGCCGAGCGCCGTCAGTCGCCCGAGGACCGGGCGCGCTACGACGACACCACCAAGTGCATTCTCTGCGCAGCGTGCACGTCGTCGTGCCCGGTGTTCTGGAACGACGGGCAGTACTTCGGGCCCGCAGCGATCGTCAACGCACACCGGTTCATCTTCGACAGCCGCGACGAGGGCGGCGCCGAGCGCCTCGAGATCCTCAACGACAAGGAAGGCGTGTGGCGCTGCCGCACGATCTTCAACTGCACCGAGGCGTGCCCGCGCGGCATCGAGGTCACGAAGGCGATCCAAGAGGTCAAGCGCGCGATGATCACCCGCGCCTTCTGACCCCCAGCCCCACCGGGTGTGCCCCACCCCACCACCCACCCCACTGAGCGCCCCACTGAGCGCCAAAGTGGTACTGAACGGGTCAGTTGCGTTCCACTCTGGTGCGAACCTGACCGGTTCAGTACCACTTTGGCAATGACGGCGGGTGCGGAGCCGGGTCAGTGCACCCGCCATGAACGAGGGCGCGGCGCCGACGATGCCCGGGCGTGGGCCGCGCGCAGGCGCAGACTCCACTGGCGGCGGCCGGCAGGGTCGCTGATGTCGCCGTCGTGCGCCCGGACGACCACCAGCCCCGCGGACTCCATCGCCTCCTGACGGGCGGCGTCGGAGCGGCGGCGAGGAGCGGGGGCGTGATGCTCACCGTCGTACTCGGCAACCAGGCCCACCGCGTCGTCCAACAGGTCCGGGCGGGCGAGGAAGCCACCCCCGACACGGTGGACGACGGCGTTGCACGCAGGACGCGGGAGCCCCGCCGCCAGCCACAGCAACCTCATCATCGTCTCGCGCGGCGACTCGACCCCGTCGGAGGACAGCGACACAGCCAGGCGCGCCCGCTCGACGCCTTGCCAGGACGGGTGCGCGGCTACCTCCTCTGCCACCTCCGCGCCGCTGACGGCTCCGAGCGCCCGGAGGCGGTCGAGCGCGACGACGCCCGCCGTCGTCGGCCACAGGCGCGCCAGGTCGAATGCCGTGCGGGCCGCGGACGTCACCGGCACCCCGGAGACCGTCGTGACGTCATCGGCCGCGAGCTCGCTCCGGAAGAGGATGGTTCCCGGCCCGGGGCGGCGCCGGCGCGTCGGACCGCAGCAGACCATGATCGGAAGACTTGTTCGAGCCTCGGGGTCCATCTCGGGGAGCCTGCCGTCGAACACGGTCAGCTCATCGGAGTCGGGGCGGACACTCGCCTCATGGAGCCGTGCCGCCGCCCAGCCTCCGACGGCGAACCCCGCGGGCAGTTGCCGAGCCACGACGGCGATGCGCGCGGCCGGTCCACGCAGGTCCGTGTCCATCGGCACGTACAGGCCTCGAGCGACCCGCCGGTACCCGCCCACGAGCCGCGACCGGCTGACACCAAGGGCGGATGCCTCGGCAGACGAGAGCAGTCCAGGATCGAGATCGACCGTCATGCCAGCAGGATGTGCGCCGTCACCAGCCCCACCCACACCGGGTCCCGATCACCGGTGGACAACGGGCCGAGCTCCTGACCTGTGGACGCCGACCCCCACCCCCCCCGTCGCCAAAGTGGCACTGACCTGCGCAGGTTCGTTCCACTGTGGAACCCAACTGCACCCTTCAGTACCACTTTGGCGCTGGGGTTGGGGGGTGGGTGGGGCATGGGTGGGGGTGGGGGTGCAGGGCGGGGGCCCCGGGTGGGGTCAGGCTGCGCGGAGGGGGAACGAGCGGGCCGGGCGCCAGACGCCGTCGTCGCCGTGCTCGTAGACCTGCAGGGACGTCACGCGGAAGATCGCCTCGAAGTCGGCGAGCTCGGCGAAGGCGCGGTCCAGGGCATCGTCCGGGACGTCGTGCGCGACCGTGACGTGCGGGTGGTAGTTGAACCGGAGCTCCTGCGCGAGCGGGGCGGAGCGCACCGCGCGCTCGAGGCGCTCGCACTCGCTGATCCCCGCGACCACCTGCACGAACACCACGTCGGACACCGGCCGGAACGTGCCGGTCCCCCGCAGGTGCACCGTGAACGGCCGGTGTGCGCGGCCCACCTCCGCGAGGTGGTCGTCCACCGCTGCGATGTCGTCCACGTCGACGACGGTCGGCCCGAGGAGCGTCACGTGCGGCGGGATGGCGGACGCCAGGGGGTCGCCGAAGGCAGCGCGCGCGTCCTGCAGGCGCGACCCGTGGGGCTCCGGTACCGCGAGGGCGACCCCGATGCGGACCTGGTTCTCCCCACGCTCCGGGAGCCTCACGCGCGCGTCCCCCGCCCGGGCAGCAGCCCGATGGCGTCCCGCACCCGCTCGAGCGTCGCGCGGGCGACGACCCGGGCGCGCTCGGCGCCCTCCTCGAGGACGTCGTCGAGCGTGGCGGGCGACTCGAGGTAGCCGAGCACGCGCTCGCGGAACGGCGTGATGGCCTCGACGACGACGTCGGCGAGGTCCTTCTTGAGGTCGCCGTAGCCGTTGCCCGCGTAGTCGGCCTCGATGTCCGCGATCTCGCGCCCGGTGAGGGCCGCGTAGATCGACAGGAGGTTGGAGATGCCGGGCTTCGCGGCGGTGTCGAACCGGATCTCGCGCTCGGTGTCCGTGACGGCGGACCGGATGCGCTTGGCGACGACCTTCGGGTCGTCGAGCATCTCGATGATGCCGTTCGGCGACGACGCGGACTTGCTCATCTTCGACGTCGGCTCCTGCAGGTCGAAGATCTTCGCGGTGCTGCGCACGATGTGCGCCTCCGGGACGACGAACGTCTTGCCGAACCGCGCGTTCATGCGCTGGGCGAGATCGCGCGTGATCTCCAGGTGCTGACGCTGGTCCTCGCCGACGGGGACGAGCGCGGCGTCGTACAGCAGGATGTCCGCGGCCATGAGGATCGGGTAGGTGAAGAGCCCGACGTTGGTGCTCTCCGCACCCGCCTTGGTGGACTTGTCCTTGAACTGCGTCATGCGGGACGCCTCGCCGTACCCGGTGTGGCACGACAGGACCCACGCGAGCTCGGCGTGCTCGGGCACGTGGCTCTGCACGAACAGGACCGACCGGGCCGGGTCGACGCCGCCGGCGAGGTACTGGGCGGCGGTCCGGCGCGTCCGCTCACGCAGCAGCGCGGGCTCCGGCGCGACGGTGAGGGCGTGCAGGTCCGCGACCATGTAGTACGTGTCGTAGTCGTCCTGGAGCCGGACCCAGTTGACCAGCGCACCGAGGTAGTTGCCGAGGTGCAGGGAGTCCGACGTGGGCTGCATGCCGGACAGGATTCTGGGGCGTTCGGGCCGGGACATGACCCGCATTCTGACAGGTTCACCTGCCCGGTCCGAAACGCGTTCGCGGCGGGCCGCCCGACGCCGTGGGGCCGCGTCGCGGACACCGTCGCCGGCGCCTGTCAGGTCGCCTCGTCGTCGAACGGCGCGGGCCCGCCGGCGCCCACGACGCGCGGGCGGGGCCGGTGGGCGGGCCGACCGGCGTCGTCGTCCAGGAGCGCGTCCCGGACGATGCGGCGGGGGTCGTAGCGGCGCGGGTCGAGCGCCGCCCAGTCGACGTCGTCCTCCCCGAGCTCGGCCGAGACGCGCTCGCGCGCGGTGGACACCGTGGACCGCAGGGCACGCACCCACCGCGCGAGCTGCTCGGCGTAACCGGGCAACCGCTCGGGCCCGACGACGACGGCGGCGAGCACCAGCAGTACCACCAGCTCGCCGCCGTTGATCCCGAACACGCGTCAGTCCTGCCCGCTGCTGAACTCGTCGAGGACGACGTAGACCTCGCGTTCCTCGCCGTCGCCCGTCCGGACGGTGAGGGTGACCGAGTCGCCGGGGGCGCGGGCCCGGATCGCGACGATGAGCTCGTCGGGCGCGGTGACGGGGCGGCCGTCGATCGCCAGGATGATGTCGCCGGGCTTGATGCCGGCCCGTTCCGCGGGCCCGCCGACGACCAGCGGGGGCTGCTCGCCCTGCTGCTCGGTGGAGACCTGGACGCCCTCGCCGACGTAGCGGGTGTCGAGCAGCGCGCCGATCACGGGGTAGGTCGCCTCACCGGTCTCGATGAGCTGCTCGGCGGTCCGTCGCGCCTGGTTCGACGGGATGGCGAAGCCGACGCCGATATTCCCGCCGCTCGGCAGGCCGGGCGACTGCGCGATCGCGGAGTTGATGCCGACGACCTCGCCGTCGGTGTTCACGAGCGGCCCCCCGGAGTTGCCGGGGTTGATCGCCGCGTCGGTCTGGATCGCGTTGATGAAGGCGGGACGGCTGGAGTCGCCCGCACGCACGGGCCGGTTGAGTGCGCTGACGATGCCCTGGGTGACCGTGCCCTCGAGGCCGAGGGGCGCGCCGATGGCGACCACCGGCTGCCCGACGACGACGGCGTCGGAGTCACCGAGCGCGAGTGGCGTCAGACCGCCCCGGTCGACCTTGATGACGGCCAGGTCGTAGTCGCCGGTGCCGCCGATGAACTCGGCGGGCTCCTCGCTGCCGTCGGCGAAGATGACGGAGATGGAACCGCCGTCGGCCGCCGACTCGACGACGTGGTTGTTGGTCAGGATGTAGCCGTCGGCGCGCAGGACGAAGCCGGAGCCGGTGCCCCCGCCGGTCGAGGTCCGGACCTCGATCGCGACGACGCTCGGGAGCACGGCGTCGGCGATCGCGGCGACGCCCGTGAGCTCCACGTCGCCGCCGTTGCCGACGACTGCCGGGAGGCCCGCGTCCGCCGGGCGTCCGCCGTCGTCGTCCCAGAGGCGGTCCGCGGCGACGCCGCCGGCGGCGCCTGCCACGAGCGCGACGACGACCGTGAGCGGCCACAGCCACCCCGTCCGACGGCGCGGCTCGCGGACCTTCACGGCGCGTCCGAAGGTGTCGGTCCCGGGCACGGCCACGGGCACGGCCGAGTCGGGCACGGCCGAGTCGGGCACGGCAGGCCCGGGCACAGTCGCAGTCGGCACGGCCGATGCGGGCACGGCCGAGGTCGGTACGCCCGGCGCGGGCGCGCCCAGCGGACCGACGGCCGCCGGGATCGCGCCCGGTGGGGGCATGCTCGGCCCGACGTGCGTCGGGATGGGCCGCGAGGACGGCGGCGCGAACGGGTTCACGGGCTCGGGCGCGGGCGCGGCGGCCGGGGCCGACGCGGGCTCAGGCAGGGGCTCGGGCGCGGGGGCGGGGGCGGTCCCCGCCTCGGGGTCGGTCAGGGGCTCGGTCACGGGGTCCAGTTTCCAGCAAGGACGGTCCAGCCGCGCCGGATCCGCGCGTCCACACCGTCGTCGAACGGAAGCTCCGGGTAGAGGGTCGCGACGGCCTCGACGGCCGGCGACTGGCCGCCCGCGAGGACGGAGACGACCGTGTCACCGGACTGCCACACCATGTGCCAGGGCGCGCGCGACAGGACGCGGGCCTCGTGCCCGCCCACCTCGATGACGGGCGCGTCCGCGACGGCGTCGGGGTCGAGCCGACCGGGCTGATGGGTCACCACGACGGCGCCGTACGGCCCGTCGAGGTCGATCTCGACGACGTCCCCGTCGCGCTGCACCGCGACGACCTCGTACCCCGGCGGGACGGTGGCCGGCGCGGCCGGGTCGACGTCGGGGTTCTCGGTGGCGCCCAGGGCCTCCGCCGCGGCGAGGAGGGTGAGCGCCTGAGCGGGGTGCTGCTGGGGCACGACGGCGGCCTCCTCGCCGATGGCGAAGAGCCACGCTGCGACGAGACCCGCTGCGGCGAGCACCGTCAACCCGGGCATGCGCCGACCGTCGTGGTCGCGCAGGCACGCACGTGCCTGCAGCCGCTCCGTCCGGCTGGCCGGCAGGGGCGCGGCGGGCACGGGCGCCGGCCCCATCCGCGACCGGAACACGTCCATACCGTGGCGCAGCCGGTCGGCGGGCCGGGAGGCGGGCGCGGGGTACGCCAGGAGCGCCGGGGACTGCCCGAGCGCGAGCAGGCGGGCCGCCAGGTCCTCCGCGACAGGCACCTGGGCGGCGGACGCCAGGACCGTCCGCGTGGCGCGCTGCGCGGCGACCTCGGCAGCGCAGTCGGCGCACCCGGCGACGTGGCCGAGCGCGCGCTCCGCGGCGGCGGGAGCGAGCCGCCCGTCGACGAGCGCGGCGATCTGCGTGCCGAGGTGGGTCATCGAGCCTCGACCCTCTCCGGTTCAGGCACCCCACGCGCGCTGGGCACCCCGGATGCGACGGGCGCACCGGCGGCGTCGTCGGGCTGCACGTCGCGCGGCGCGCGGTGGGACAGCGTCTCGCGCAGCTGGGCGCGCCCGCGGTGGATGCGCGAGCGCACCGTGCCGAGCTTGATGCCGAGCGTGACGGCGATCTCCTCGTACGACAGGCCCTCCATGTCGCACAGGACGACGGCGGCGCGGAACTCCGGCGGGAGCTCGTCGAGCGCGCGCTGCACGTCGTGGTCGAGGTTCGCGTGCTCGTAGCCGCGCTCGGGCGTGCTCTCGCGCGCGGTGCTCTCGAGGCGATAGGTGTCCTCGCCCACCGGCTCGATGCGGATCTTCTGGCGGCGCCGGGCCTGGTCGAGGAAGAGGTTCGTGGTGATGCGGTGCAGCCAGCCCTCGAAGGTGCCGGGCGTGTAGGAGGACAGGGACCGGAAGACGCGGATGAACGTCTCCTGCGTCAGGTCCTCGGCGTCGTGCTGGTTGCCCGTGAGCCGGTACGCGAGGCGGTAGACGCGCGCGGAGTGCTCGGCGACGATCTGCGCCCACTGCTCGGAGGCGTCGGGCGCGCCGGACGGGGCGGCCGTCGCCGCCGACGCCGGGCCACCCCGCTCGGGTGCGGCCGACGCCGTCGTACCTGCTCGCTTGCCTACCACGTGCCTCCTCAAGGCCCCCGAGTCTGCCAGGCCGACCTGTGAACCCCCTGAGCGCGCGGGCCCGGTGGACCACGGGGTGGACCACGCCTGGACCACGGGTGGACCACGGTGGACACGGTCGGCTGCCGTGGACAACGAACGAACGCGCCGCCGTGTTCCTGGCCGTGTCCTGCGCCCGGCCCGGCGCTAGCATCGGTGCCACCGATCGGAGGACACCATCAGCGACAAGTCCCTCAGCTGGGCGCACGCCGAGAGCTTCGTGCCGCCCGATGACGTGCTCCTGCGCGCGACGGACCGTGCCGACGAGCTGGGCACGGGTGCCCCGTCCCCCGGGACCGGGGCGGTCCTGGCCCTCCTCGCCGCGGCGACCCGTGCCGTGGCCGTGGTCGAGATCGGCACGGGCGCCGGCGTCGCCGGGCTGTGGCTGCTGTCGGGGATGCGCCCGGAGGGCGTCCTGACGACGATCGACCTGGACGCGGAGAACCAGCGCGCCGCGCGCGAGGCGTTCACCGAGGCAGGCGTCCGCCCGGCGCGCGTGCGGGCGATCACGGGACGGCCCCTCGACGTGCTGCCCCGCCTCGCCGACGGTGCCTACGACCTGGTGGTCGCGGACGGCGACCCGCTCGAGCTGGCCGCGCACGTCGAGCAGGCGCTGCGCATCCTGCGGCCCGGCGGCGTCCTCGCGGTCGTGCACGCGCTCGTCGGGGACCGTGTCCCGGACCCGGCACGTCGCGACGAGACGACGACCGCCCTGCGCGAGGTGGCCCGCCGCCTGCGCGAGGACGACCGCGTGGTACCCGCCCTGCTCCCCACGGGTGACGGCCTGCTGCTCGCGGCCCGCCGCTGACGCGGCAGGGCACAGCGGGCGCACCCGCCTCGCGCCGCTCGGCGTCGCGGCGACTAGCCCTGCAGCCAGCGCAGCAGGGCCCGCACGCCGAAGCCGGTCGCGCCCTCGGGGATCTCGTGCGTGGCGGACGACGCGCGGGCCGGGCCTGCGATGTCCAGGTGCACCCACCGGCGTCGGCCCGCGAACCGCTGCAGGAACAGCGCGGCGGTGATGGACCCGCCCCCGATCGAGCCGTCGGTGATGTGCCGGATGTCCGCGACGGGCGAGTCGAGCTCGAGGCGGTAGTCCTCCACGAGCGGCATCCGCCACAGCCGGTCACCCGACGCCTCGCCCGCGGCGACGAGCGCGGCAGCGAGCTCGTCGTCGGTCGTGTAGAGCGCGCCGTGCCGCTTGCCGAGCCCGAGCGTCGCCGCCCCGGTCAGGGTGGCGACGTCCACGAGGACGTCGGGGTCCAGGTCGGCGTCGGCGTGCGCGAGCCCGTCGGCGAGGACGAGCCGACCCTCGGCGTCGGTGTTCGCGACCTCCACCGTCGTCCCGCCGTACACGCGCAGCACGTCGCCGGGGCGGTAGGAGGAGCCACCGAAGGCGTTCTCGGCGAGCGGGAGGACGGCCGTCACGCGGTGCGGCACCCCGAGCCGCGCGGCGCCCAGCACCGTGGCCAGTGCGACGGCCGCACCGGCCATGTCGGTCTTCATCGCGACCATCGACTCGCGGGGCTTGATGGCCAGGCCGCCGGTGTCGAACGTGATGCCCTTGCCGACGACGACGACGTGGCGCCCCGTGCCGCCGGCCGGCGTGTACCGGACGGTGACGAGGCGGGGCGGGGTCGCCGACCCGGCACCGACGGCCACGAGCCCGCCGAACCCGCGTGCGGCGAGCTGGTCGGGCTCGAGGACCTCGACGGCCAGGCCGGCGCTCCGGGCCGTCTCGACGGCGCGCTGCGCGAGCCACGCGGGAGTCTTGGTGCTCGACGGCGTCGCGGTCAGGGCCCGGGCGAGCCACGTCGCCTCCGCAACGGCGTGCACCGGCCCGAGGTCCCCGCGCGCGCCGAGCAGGACGAGCCGCTCGGCGGGGGCGGGCGCGGGCGTGGCGACGCTCGTCGGGTGCTGGTAAGCGGCGAGCAGGTAGCCCTCGGCGAACGCGCGGCTGCCCTCCTCCTCGCCGTCGGCGACGGCGGTCGTGACGACCTCGCCGAGGCGGCGCGTCGCGCGGGCCACGGCGGCGCCGGCGCGGCGCAGGTCCGCGGGCGAGCCCGTGCCCACGCCGACGAGCATCAGGCGGGGCGGCAGGCCGTCCCAGGGCAGGGCTGTTGCGCCCACGAGCGCGCGCGGCAGGTGCGCCGTGTGCAGCGAACCGGGCTTGCCGTCGGAGCCCAGCCGGTCCGCGAGGTCCGCCAGGTCGACGCCGTAGCGGGCGGCGGCCTCGGCCACACCTGCGCGCGGCTGGACGCCGTCGTCGCCCTCGGCGCCGGGCGCGACGGGCAGGACGAGCGCGTCAGCGCTGCCGAGCGCCGCGTCGTCGACGCTGCCGGGGCGGATGACGACCTCGGGCAGCGCAGCCGTCAGCCCGATCGCCGACGCAGCCGTCGGCGCCTCGGTCGACGCCGTCGTCGGTACGCGGCGTCGACCGGTCACACGGCCCTCCAAGGCCTCAGCTGACGACGGAGGTCAGCGCCTCGCCGAGCTCGCTCGCCTCGGTGGGGCTCAGCTCGACGACCAGGCGCCCGCCGCCCTCGAGCGGGACGCGCATGACGATGCCGCGCCCTTCCTTCGTGACCTCGAGCGGCCCGTCACCGGTCCTCGGCTTCATCGCAGCCATCGCGCCTGGTCCTCCTCGTAGGTCGTGTCCCGTGCCTCGCACCCGCCCGCGCACTGCCCGCGAGCGGGCAACGCCTGCTCGGATGTCCGGAGATCAGTCTAGTTCACCGTGGGCCTCGGCCCCGCCCACGGGTCACGGCGGCCAGCCCTGGGGTGGTACGAGGCGCCAGATGCACGCCACCCAGGCGACCTGGCTGGCGACGCCCACGAGGACGAGCGCGGCGAACCACCAGCGGGACCGGCGCGCGGCGAGCGCCCACGCCGCGGCGACGGCCGCACCGGGGAAGGCGAGGACGAGGAACCGGATGAGGCTCGTGCCCGGCTCGATCACCAGGGCGAGGTAGGCGAGGTAGCCGGCGGTCCAGCCCTGCAGCTCGGGCCCGAGGCGCCGCGACGCCACCACGACGCCGACGGCGGCAGCGAGCTCGCCCAGCAGGAGGACGGGCCACCACCCGGGCGCCCACCACCGCGCGACGTCGAGCCAGGGCAGGAGGGGCACGACCGCCCCCCGGGCGCGCCACGCGGCCTGGGTCTGCTCGTAGGCGTCGGGCACGCCGGTCATCCGCGCGACGAGCGCGGGCCACAGCACACCCGCCACCGCACTGGCGGCAGCGAGCACGCCGAGCGAGACGCGCTCGGCCAGGCCGAACGCGTCCTCCTCCCGCCGCTGCGCGCGCAGGCGCGCCACTGCGTGCGCAGCCACGGCCACCGCGAACGGCAGCGCCACGGCGCGGGTCAGGCCCAGGCCCAGCACCACGGGCACCGCGGTGAGGTACAGCCGCCGCTGCAGGCACAGCACCGCGGCCGCCAGGAGGAGGAGCGCGAGCGACTCCGTGTACCCCACCTGCAGGACGGGCGCGGCTCCCCAGAGGGCGAGGACCGTCACCGAAGCGAGCGGCAGGGCCCGCCGGACCCGCCCGGCGCCGGGCCCCGTGCGCTCCCACCACGCGGGGCGCGGTGACCACGCGGCGCGCAGGGAGTCCGGCCCCACCGCGGCGGCGACGACCTGGTGGACGACGAGCGCGGCCGCCACCCCGAGCGCGAGCGCGAGCGTCGGCCCGGCGACCTCCCACGACCAGCCGGTCACCTCCATGAGCCCGCGGGCCAGCGACGGGAACAGCGGGAAGAACGCCAGCGCGCTCTGCCGCGCGTGACCGTCGAACCCCACGGGCAGCTCGTCGGGGTAGCCCCGCTCCGCGATCTCCCGGTACCAGGTCGCATCCCACATCAGGCCCGTGTACTCGGTGTACGACGGCGACGCGGACGTCCACAGGTTCGCCGCCTGCGTGCGCGCGACCGCGAGGATCACGACGGCGCTCAGCGCCCGCGCCCCGAGGTACACGGCGAGGACCCGGACCCACCACGGCCAGCGGGCCACGTCCGTGAGCCGGGGCCGGGGCCGGGCCCGCAGGGCCGTCGTCGGCGCGGTGGGGGTCATCCGAGCCCGCGGACGGCCCGTGCCGGGGCGGCGTCGCCACGCAGCACGGCGGTCATCTGGACGACGCGCCGCGTGGCGCGGACGTCGTGCGCCCGGAACACCGACGCCCCGAGCCACGCCGCGACGGCAGTCGCCGCCAGGGTGCCTTCGAGCCGCTCCGCGACGTCCAGGCCGAGCGACTCCCCCACGAAGTCCTTGCGGGAGAGCGCCATGAGCACGGGGTGGCCGAGCGCGACGAGCTCGGGCGTCCGGCGCGTGAGGTGCAGCGAATGCCACGTCGTCTTGCCGAAGTCGTGCGTGGGGTCGACGAGGACCGACCGGGGGTCGACGCCGGCGTCCACCGCGCGGCGGGCCGCCCCGGTGAGCGTCGCCAGGACGTCCGCGAGCACGCCGTCGAGCGGGTCGCCGGCCGGCGCGGGCGCGTACTGCGGGCGCAGCGGGTCCGTCCGCGGGGGCAGTCCGCCGGTGTGCGAGCACACGATCCCCGCGCCGTGCCGCGCGGCCACGCCCACGAGCTCAGGGTCGTGGCCCGCCCACGTGTCGTTGACGAGGTCCGCGCCCGCCGCGAGGACGGCCTCGGCGACCTCGGCGCGCCACGTGTCCACGCTCACGGGCAGCTCGGGATAGGTCTCGCGCACCCAGCGCACCAACGGCAGGACGCGGTCGATCTCCTCCGCGACACCCACCGCCGGCCCACGCCCGGCGCGGACGCCGCCGATGTCGACGAGGTCGGCCCCCTCCGCGACGGCCTGCGCGACGGCTTGGCGCGCCCCGGCGTCGTCGTGGTGCGTGTGGAAGGAGTCGGGCGTCCGGTTGACGACGGCCATGACCGCCGCGCGGTCCGGCGCGAGGACGCGCCCCCGCAGGACCAGCGGGACCCCGCGGGTGGGGACGGGGTCCATCACCAGCCGGACGAGGCCTGCTCGGCCGCCTGCTCCGCCGCCGCGTTCGCCTGGACGGCCGCCTCCTCCTCGGCCGCGAGCTCGTTGCTGCGCTCGATGACGATCTTGACCGCCTCGGCCGGGTCGTCCACGACGCGCAGCAGCTCCAGGTCCACCGGGTTGATGTTCCCGTGCCCGACGACGGCGTCCGCGAGCCAGTCGATCAGGCCCTGCCAGTACCGGGTGCCGACCAGGACGATGGGGAACTCCGTCACCTTGTGGGTCTGCACCAGGGTGAGCGACTCGAAGAGCTCGTCGAAGGTGCCGAAACCGCCGGGCAGGACGACGAAGCCCTGGGAGTACTTCACGAAGCACGTCTTGCGCGCGAAGAAGTACCGGAAGTTCACACCGAGCTCGACGTAGTCGTTCATGCCCTGCTCGAAGGGCAGCTCGATGCCGAGCCCGATGGACAGCCCGCCGCCCTCGACGGCGCCGCGGTTCGCGGCCTCCATGATCCCGGGGCCACCGCCTGTGATGACCGCGAAGCCCGCCTCCGCGATGCCCCGCCCGACGGCGACGCCGAGCTCGTACTCGGGCGCGTCCGGCTTGGTGCGCGCCGACCCGAACACGCTGACGGCCGGGCCGACCTCGGCGAGCGCGCCGAAGCCTTCGACGAACTCGCTCTGGATGCGCATGACCCGCCACGGGTCACCGTGCAGCCAGTCGGCCTCACCGCCGCCGCGCGCCAGGAGGCGCTGGTCCGTCGTCGTGCGGGGAACCTGGCCGCCGCGGAGCAGGACGGGGCCCTTGCGGTACCCGGTGCTGTGCGGACGGGGGGGATTCTCGGTGCTCATGCACCGACTCTAGGAGGTGAGCCAGTCCCGCAGCCCGTCGAAGCAGGTGGCGAGATGGTGAACAGGGCACCTCTCGTCGTCGGCGTGCGCGAGCGTCGGGTCGCCGGGACCGAAGTTCACCGCCGGGATGCCGAGCTCGCCGAACCGCGCGACGTCCGTCCAGCCCTCCTTCGCGGCGGGCGGGCGACCCGTCCGGGCGGTGGCGGCCGCGACGAGGTCCGCGACGGCCGGGTGGTCCAGGCCGGGCCGCGCACCGCCCGCGGTGTCGGTCACGGTCACGTCGAAGCCCTCGAACACCTCGCGGACGTGCCCTGTCGCCTGCTCGACGGACCGGTCGGGCGCGAAGCGGAAGTTCACGCTCACGACGCACTCGTCGGGGATGACGTTGCCGGCGATCCCGCCGCGGATCCCGACGGCGTTGAGGCCCTCCCGGTACACGAGCCCGTCGACATCGGCCACGCGTGGCGTGTACTCCGCGAGGCGCGCCAGGACCGGGGCCATCCCGTGGATGGCGTTGACCCCGAGCCACGCGCGCCCCGAGTGCGCCGCCTTGCCGCGCACGACGACGTCGGCGCGCAGCGTGCCGTTGCAGCCGCCCTCGATGCCCGCCGCCGTCGGCTCGCAGAGCACGGCGACGTCGCCGGTGACCCAGTCGGGGTGGGTGCGCACGAGCCGCCCGAGGCCGTTGCGGACGGCCTCGACCTCCTCCTGGTCGTAGAAGACCCACGTGACGTCGCGCGTCGGGGCGGTGACCGCGGCCGCGAGCGCGAGCTGCACGGCGACGCCGCCCTTCATGTCCACGGTGCCGCGGCCCCAGAGCTCGGCGTCGTCGCCCGTGCCGCGCAGCTGCGAGGGCAGGTTCGCGGCGACCGGCACCGTGTCGAGGTGCCCGGCGACGACGACGCGCTCGGCCCGGCCGAGGTTCGTGCGCGCGACGACGGCGTCCCCGTCGCGCAGCACCTCGAGGTGGGCGCATGCGCGCAGGGCGCGCTCGACGGCGTCGGCGAGGACGCGCTCGTCCCCGCTCACGGACGGTGTGTCGACGATGGCGCGGGTCAGGGTGACGAGGTCGGCGGAGAGGTCGAGGTCCACGCGCCGACCTTAGCGGGGCCTGCCTTGCCCACCGTGTGGCGCACCGCGGCTCGACCGCGCCGACGCCTCTAGGCTTGCCGCCATGACTTCGCCGGACGCGACCGCGACCACCGCCTGGGGGCACGGCCTGGCCACCGTCACGACGGGTGGCACCGTCCTGGACGTGTGGTACCCGAGTCCCGCCCTGGGCCCCGTACCGGGCGCACCCGACGACGCGGGCGGCCTCGAGCGGCTGCGTCGCCTCGAGCGCGCCGACGAGGCCCGGGACGTCGTCCTGCGCGCCGTCACCACGGTCGTGGACCTGACGACGCCGCCGGCCGACACGGCCGACGCGTACCTGCGCCTCCACCTGCTCTCGCACCGGCTCGTCCGGCCGCACGGGGCCAACCTGGACGGCATCTTCGCGGTGCTGGCGAACGTCGTGTGGACCTCCCTCGGGCCCTGTGCGGTCGAGGGCTTCGAGGAGACGCGTCTGCGCCTGCGCGCCTCGGGCGTCACGCCGACCGTCTTCGGCGTCGACAAGTTCCCGCGGATGGTGGACTACGTCCTCCCGTCGGGCGTCCGGATCGCCGACGCGGACCGCGTGCGGCTCGGGGCCCATCTGGCCGAGGGCACCACGGTCATGCACGAGGGCTTCGTCAACTACAACGCCGGGACCCTCGGCGTCTCGATGGTCGAGGGGCGCGTCTCGCAGGGCGTCGTCGTCGGCGACGGGAGCGACATCGGGGGCGGCGCGTCGATCATGGGCACGCTGTCCGGGGGCGGGCGCATGACGATCTCCATCGGGCGGCGTTCGCTCGTGGGGGCCAACGCAGGCCTGGGGATCAGCCTCGGCGACGACTGCGTCGTCGAGGCGGGGCTCTACCTCACCGCGGGCACCAAGGTCACTGTGCTGCCGGGCGCCGGTGCGGGCGCTGACGGCGTGGCCGATGCCGGGCCGCGGGTGGTCCCGGCGCGCGAGCTGTCGGGCCGGGACGGTCTGCTGTTCCGCCGCAACTCCGTGACCGGTGCGGTCGAGGCGCTCCAGCGTCCCGGGGTCGGCATCGTCCTCAACCCCGACCTGCACGCGAACTGATGCCCCCGCGCGCGACCGCGCCCAGCGCAGCCCACGTGTTCCCGGCGTCTCCCCCGCGGACCCCGGCCCAGCGCCGCGCGGCGCGCGTGCGGCGCATGGTCGTGCGCCTCGTCGTCTTCGGCACGCTCTTCGTGGGCGTCGTGGCCGGCGCGGCCTGGGGTGTTGCGACCGTGCTGGGCCGGGACACCGCCGGTCCGGGCGAGGTCCGGTGTGCCGCGAGCCTTGAGGGTGTGGACTGGTTCCTGGCGACGGACCAGGCGGAGACCGTCGCGCTCCTGGCGGGCATGGCTCAGCAGCGGGCCCTGCCGGCGCGCGCTCTGACGATCGCGATCGCGACGGGGCTGCAGGAGTCGAAGCTGCGCAACATCGACCACGGTGACCGGGACTCGATCGGCATCTTCCAGCAGCGGCCGTCGCAGGGCTGGGGCACCGAGGAGGAGATCCTCGACCCCGTGTACTCGACGGGGAGGTTCTACGACGCGCTCGTGCAGGTCCCCGGGTACGAGGAGCTGCCGGTCACCGAGGCCGCCCAGGCGGTCCAGCGGTCCGCGTTCCCCGACGCGTACGCCCAGCACGAGGCCTCGGCCCGCGCGTGGGCGAACGCGATGTACGGCTACTCCCCTGCCACGGTGACCTGCACGCTCGAGGAGGCGGAGGGCCCGGGCGACGCGCAGGGCGTCGTGGACCGGGCGCAGCGGGACCTCGGCATCCCGGCGACGGCATCGGCGGCGGGGGTCGTGCTGGACGCGGCGCCGCTCATCGCCGACCCGGAGCACGCGGAGCGCGTGGGCTGGGCCGTGGCGCACTGGGCCGTGACCGTCGCCCAGCCGTTCGGCGTCGACGCGGTGCACCACGCAGGCTCCACGTGGACGCGGGAGAGCGGCGCCTGGTCGACGCCGACGACGCCCGACCCGCAGGCCGAGCTGCCGCCGGGTCAGGTGCTGGTCGTCCTGGCGGACTGACGCCGCACCGACCGGGGCGTCAGTGCCCGGGCGTCCGGCGCGTCAACGGCGGTCGACGGGCACGTAGTCGCGCGCGATGGGGCCGGTGTAGACCTGGCGCGGGCGGCCGATCTTCGTGGCCGGGTCCTTCATCATCTCGCGCCACTGCGCGATCCAGCCGGGCATGCGCCCGACGGCGAACAGTGGGGTGAACATGCGCGTCGGCCAGCCCATCGCCTTGTAGAGCAGGCCGGTGTAGAAGTCGACGTTCGGGTAGAGCTTGCGCTCGATGAAGTAGTCGTCGCTGAGCGCGATCTCCTCCAGGCCCATCGCGATGTCGAGGAGCTCGTCGCGCTTGCCGAGCGAGGAGAGCACCTCGTCGGCGACCTTCTTCACGATGGCGGCGCGCGGGTCGTAGTTCTTGTAGACGCGGTGCCCGAAGCCCATGAGGCGGACGCCGGCCTCCTTGTTCTTGACCCGGCGCATGAAGTCGCTCGCGTCGCCGCCACCGTCGCGGATCTCGGTGAGCATGCGCAGGACGGCCTCGTTGGCGCCGCCGTGCAGCGGCCCGGAGAGCGCGTTGATGCCGGCCGACACCGACGCGTAGAGGTTCGCGTGGCTGGAGCCGACGATCCGGACGGTCGACGTGGAGCAGTTCTGCTCGTGGTCGGCGTGCAGGATGAGCAGGAGGTCGAGCGCCTTGACCATGGCGGGCGCGACCTCGTAGAACGCGCCGTTGGGCTGGAAGGCCATGCGCAGGAAGTCGGCGACGTAGCCGATGCCGCGGTTGGGGCCGATCATCTGCTGGCCGAGCGCGCGCCGGTGCGCGTACGCCGCGATGGTCGGGGCCTTCGCAAGGAGCAGGACGGTCGCGAGCTCGACGGTCGCGGGGTCGAACGGGTCGACGCTCTCCGGGTAGTAGCCCGGGAGGGCGGACACGGCGCTCGAGAGGACGGCCATGGGGTGCGCGTTGGCGGGGAAGGCGCCGATGAGGGCCTTGAAGTTGTCGTGCAGGTGGGTGTGGCGCTCGACGCGCTCGATCCAGCCCTCGAGCTGCCCGTGCCGGGGCAGCTCGCCGTGGATGAGCAGGTACGCGACCTCGAGGAAGGAGGACTTCTCGGCGAGCTGCTCGATGGGGTACCCGCGGTACTGCAGGATGCCCGCGTCACCGTCGATGTAGGTGATCTCCGACGCGCAGGACGCGGTGTTCATGAAGCCGGGGTCGACCGTGACGAGGCCGGTCTCCTTGAGCAGGCTCGACACGACGATGCCGTCGTTGCCGGCCGCGGCGGATACGCGAGGAAGTTCCAGGGAGGTGTCGTCGATCCGGAGCTCCACCGATCCGGCCACGGCCTGCGTCATCGCTGTCCTCCTGTCGGCCCGCCGGGGTGCCCGGGCCATCTTCGGCTGGCCTTGTCGGCCACGGCGTGGGTTCCCACCTTCGGGCGACCCGCCCTCATCGTAGGATCAATTGAACCGTACTGCGCCGGAGCAAACTTTCACGAACCTCGTGGTTACTCCTGGTTAAGGTCAAGCGGCAGTAAAGCATGTCCCGGGGGTTGGCGTAAGACCCTTTCACCCCGGGAGGGCGATCACGCGCCCGCCAGTCGCGCGACCGCGCGGGCGATCGCGTCGTCGGACGCGGTCAGCGCGACCCGCACGTGGCGCAGCCCCGCCGGCCCGTAGAACGCCCCCGGCGCGACGAGGATGCCCAGTCCGGCGAGATCCCCCAGCGTGCGCCAGCAGTCCTGCCCGGCCCCCGGCGCCCGCACCCACAGGTACAGCCCCGCCGCCGACTCGTCGACCTCGAAACCCGCGCCCGCCAGCGCGCCCGCCAGCGCCGCGCGCCGGCGCCCGTACCGGGCCACCTGCGCCGCGACGTGCGCGTCGTCGTCCAGGGCCGCCCGGGCGGCCGCCTGCACGGGCGCGGGCATCATCATCCCGGCGTGCTTGCGCACCTCGAGGAGGCGCCCGACCAGCGCCGGGTCCCCGGCGGTGAAGGCCGCCCGGTAGCCCGCAAGGTTCGACTGCTTCGACAGCGAGTGCACCACGAGCAGGCCCGTGTGGTCCCCGTCGCACACGCGCGGGTCCAGCAGGCTCGGCACGCCCGACGTCGTCCACGGCTCCGACCAGGGCAGCAGCGCGTAGCACTCGTCCGACGCCACCACCGCACCGACCCGGCGCGCGGCCGTCACGACGGCCCGCAGCTCCGCCACCCCCAGGACCCGCCCCGTGGGGTTGGACGGCGAGTTCAGCCACACCAGGGCGACGTCGGTCCGGTCCGCCCACGCCGCGACGTCGTCCGCGGGAAGCGGCTGCGCGCCCGCAAGCCGCGCCCCCACGTCGTACGTCGGGTACGCGACCTCCGGGTGCACGACGACGTCGCCCGCACCCAGGCCCAGGAGCGACGGCAGCCAGGCCACCAGCTCCTTCGAGCCGATCGTGGGTAGCACCGCGGCGGGGTCCACGTCTGGGACGCCGCGGCGGCGTGCGAACCAGTCGGCGACCGCCCTGCGCAGCTCGGGCGTGCCGTGCGTCGTCGGGTAGCCCGGGGCGTCGGCCGCGGCGACGAGCGCCTCGCGGACCACCTCCGGCGTCGCGTCCACCGGGGTCCCGACCGACAGGTCGATCATCCCGTCCGGGTGGGCGCGTGCGGTCGCCTGGTAGGGCCCCAGGGTGTCCCAGGGGAACTCGGGCAGCCCGCCCGTGGTCAGGCCCACCGGTCAGTCAGCCGGCGCCTGCGGGGGCAGGGCCACGACGATCGGGTGGTCGTGGTCGATCCGGCCCATCTTCGCGGCGCCGCCGGGCGAGCCCAGCGTGTCGAAGAACTCGACGTTGGCGCGGTAGTACTCCGCCCACTGCTCGGGGACGTCGTCCTCGTAGTAGATCGCCTCGACCGGGCACACCGGCTCGCACGCACCGCAGTCGACGCACTCGTCCGGGTGGATGTACAGCGACCGGTTGCCCTCGTAGATGCAGTCGACCGGACACTCCTCGACACAGGCCTTGTCCTTGACGTCCACACAGGGCTTGGCGATGACGTAGGTCACGAGGTCCTCCGGTACCGGGAACGGGTCCGTCCTAGTATCCCCCAGGAGCGGGTGCAGGCCCGCTGCGGGACCACATCGCGACCCGATCGGAGGACCCACGTGCACGGTTGGGCGGACTGGCCCCTGGGGGCGCGCGTCGTCGTCCGGCGGCGGCTGCCGGACGGGAAGTTCAGCGACGTCCTGGGCGAGCTGCTCGCGGCGGACGCCGACGGCGTGCGCGTGCGCACCCGCACGGGCGCCGAGGTGACCGTCACGGCCGCCGAGATCGCGGTGGGCAAGGTGGTCCCGCCCCCGCGGCCCCGGCGGCCGCGCGGCTGACGTCGACGCGGCCCGCTACGCGGGCGGCGGCCCGCAGACGACGGCGTTCTGCGGCCGGTACGTGACGGTCCACGACTCGTTCGACTGCTCGACGCCCTCGAGGAGGACCCGGCGCGTGACCGTCACCGTGAACCCCGGGTTCCCGGCCCTCTGCGACTCGCACGTCGGCGACTCCGAGTACACGGTCGTCGGGTAGCGGACGTTCGAGCGGCCGCTCGTGGTCGACTCGACCTCGAAGTACTTGGTGCTCCAGACGCGCACCCAGACGCGCCCGCCCTCGACCCACGACTGCATGAGCGCGCCGTACGGGGTGTTGTTCACCCAGCGCAGGTTGATCTGCGGCGTGAAGAGCGTGGACTCCCGGCCCTCCGGGTACCGCGAGAACCACTCGCTGTGCGGCCGGTGCTCCACGAGCTCGAAGCCGGCGAAGTACGCCGCGTTGTACGTCGTCGTCGACATCTGCGACAGGCCGCCGCCCCAGGCGTCGGTGTGCTGGCCGTTGACGATCGCGCCCGCCTGCACGTACCCGTGCTCGGCGTCGAGCGGGCCCAGGACGTCGCCGAGGTTGAACTCCTCGCCCGGCCGGATCAGGGTGCCGTTGACCTTCGATGCACCGTTGGTGATGTTGCGCGTGCGGCGCGGTTCGCTGGTCAGCGGTGTGGAGAACTCCGAGACGACCTCGATGATGCCGAGGGCCTCGAGCTCCGCCGTGGACTCCGCGGGGTCGGTCTCGACGAGCTCCACCTCGGCGACGCGGTCCGACGTCGCGGCGTCGGCGACGGCCGTGGCGAGCGACTCCGGGTCGATCATCGTGCCGGGGATCCCCGGGACGATGGCGGGGGCGCCGTTCTCGAACGTGAACGTGGCGTTGGAGGCCGCGGTGAGCAGGCCCGTGGTCCGGGCGAGCACCGCGTCGGCGAGCAGCTGGCCGTCCATCCGCAGCTCGAGCCGGTCCTCGGCGGGCACGAACGACGCCGCCGCCTTGAGGACGTCCACGGGAAGCTCGGGCGCCTGGCCACCGACCGCGACCGTGACCGGGGCCTCGGCGAGCGGACGAGCCAGCTGGGTGACCGCGTTGTCGAGCTGCGCCTGGCCGATGACGGCGGGGTCGACGACCGTGGGGAGCTCGATCGGCCGCGCCTGCGTCAACCAGCCCGCACCGACGCGGTCGACCGCGGCAGCCAGGTCGAGCGTGAGGCCGTCGGCGGGCGCGGTCACGGCCAGCTCGCCGTCGACGAACGCGACCGTGCCGTCCACGTAGGGCGTGGAGAGCTGCTCGGTGACGCCCTCGATCGCCGTCGTGAGGGCCGCAGTGTCCACGGTGCTCACGGGTTCGACGGCCGAGCCGCCGAACAGCTGGCGCCAGAGGCGTCCGGGCTCGAGCCCGAAGCCGGTCACGGAGTCGACCGTCGCCTGCGCGTCGAACGCGAGGCCGGCCTCAGCGGGGTCGAGCGAGGCCGTCTTGTCGTCGACGGAGACCGGCAGCGGGTCCGTCGCCGCGGACTCGAGGCCGTCTTCGAGCGCCGCGACAGCCTCCGCGGACTCCAGCCCGCCGATCTCGATGCCGGCGACCGTCGTGCCCGGTGGGACCCTCTCCGCCCAGAGCCAGAGGGCGCCCACGTAGAGGCCACCGAGCACGACGACGGCCGCGGCGACGATGCCCGTCACGACCCAGCGGCGGTCGCGGCGGCGCGGGGTGCGCGAGGAGCGCGCCGCGTGGTCGGGCTCACGGCGGTGCGAGCGCGTGGGCTCCGCGGCCGACGGCGCGGGGGCAGCGGTCGGCGCGGTGCCGAGCGGAGTCGTGCTCGTCGGGCGGGTGCCCGCCGGGGACAGGCCCGTCGGTGCCGCGCCGAAGCCGGCAGGTGCAGGGAAGACCGCGGTCTCCTGCGAGCTGTCGTCGGCGGGGATCCGCGGCAGGACCGCGGTCTCCTCGGCGATCGGGGTGGGCGTCGGCTCCGCCGGGAGCACCTGCGTCTCGTCGTCGGCGCCCGGGGGCGCCCAGATCGACCGCACCCGCACGGGCTGGGTCGGCGCGGCCTCCGCCGGCGTCTCGACCGGGGCGTCCGGGGGTGCCCAGATCGAGCGGTGCGGGGCGGCGTCGGGCACTGGCGCCGCGGGTGCAGGTGCCTCGGGCGCAGCGGACCCGGGCACAGACTCAGCGGCCTCCTCGACGGCCGGCGCCGGCTCGGCCTCGGCCACCGGCACGTCGACCGCAGGCTCGTCGGCTCCAGTCACCTCGGCCGCGGGCACCTCGGCCGCAGTCACCTCGGCCGCAGGCTCCGGCTGGACTGCGGGGGTCTGGGCCTCGTCCGCGGCGGGCTCGGGCTCGACCGCGGCAGGCTCGGGCTCGGTCGGAGCCAACGCCTCGGGTGCCGCCTCGTGCTCGACCAGCTCCGGCGTGGACTCGACGAGCTCGGGTGCCACCTCGGGCTCACGTGCCTCGAGCGTCGGCTCAGCCTCAGCCTCAGGCTCGGCAGGCTCGGCAGGCTCGGCAGGCTCGGGGCGCTCGGCGGTCGGCTCGGCCGACTCGGCCGACTCGGCCGGCTCCGTCGCCTCGGTCGGCGCGGCCGACTCCGTCAGCTCGGTCGGCTCGTGCGCAGCCTGCTCGACCGGCTCGGGCCCGATCAGCTCGGACGCAGGCGCGGCCTCGGGCGCCGTCTGCTCCGCCTCGGGGGCAGGCGCCTCGGCGTGGGCCTCGCCGAGGTCCGTCTCGGGCTCAGGAGCCGCGGGCGCGTCCTCGACGGCCTCGGGCTCCCCGGCGTCCTCGGGCTCCGCCGACACGGTGTCGGTCTCGGCGTCGTCCCTCGGCGTCTCCGGCTCCACCGGTTCCACCACGTCCGCAGCCGGGGCCGCGTCCGCGGGTTCGGCGACGTCCGCGGACTCGACGGCTTCGGTGGTCTCGGCTACCTCGGCCACCTCGGCCGGCGCGCTCGGCGACGCGTCGTCGGGAGCTGCCGCCACGTGGGCGGCGGCGGGCGTGGCCTCCTCGGCGTCGGCCGCGCCCGGGGCCTCCGCCGTGGTCGGCTTCAGCGTCGGGTCGCCCGGGTCCAGCAGTGGCTGCCACGCCGGCTTGGGCCACGCGTACCTGCGGACGGTGGGGATCTCCGCGGAGTCCGCCCACGACTCGGCGGAGTCCGCCGGTCGGGCGCCCTCGTCGGGCGCGTCCGGGGCCGGCCCGTCCACGTCGGGCGCGTCCTCGTGGCGATCGCTCATCTCTCCCCCGTACTCCCTGGTGCCGCGGGCATTCTACGGGGCCGCACCCCCGCGTTCGGGTCCACCTGGGAGTGGATCGTCACTGAACCATCGCCGTGGCAGGACGAGGGCCAGTAGGGCTGCCGGCAGCGCCCCGAACCACACGTAGCCCACGGTCTGGTCGGCGATGATCACGTCGTCGCCGGGCCGCACCGCGGTGAACAGGAACACCACCGCCGTCACGACCGCCGCGTGCACCAGGACGCCGGCCCGGCCCGTCCAGGCGCGGACGAGGATGCCTGCCGCGACGGCCGACGCGAGCGCCAGGACCACGCCCCACGGCACGCTCGCCCGGTGCACGCCCGTGCCGACGGTGCCGACGACGACGCCGAGCAGGACGACGCCGAGCCCGCGGGGGACGGAGAGGGAGGCGGTCGGCATCGGCTCAGGCTATCGGCCCGACGACGCCCGCCGGCCACGCGATCGCTGTGAGGTCCCCGGGGGCATCGGCGCGGGCCGCTCGCACGTAGGACTCGGTGGGCAGGATCGGCTGCAGCACGTCGTTGCTCAGGGCGAAGCACCCCACCGCACCCGCAGCCTCGGGCCACGTCCGGATCGCGTGCACCTGCGTGCGGTGGGCGGCCATCGCCGCGGTCAGCGCGCCCAGGACGGGCCCGACCGCCACCCGCACCGCGACCGCCGATGCCGGCACGACCGCCGAGGCCACCGGCGCATCCACGGCCTCGGGCCGGGCGCCGTCGACGTCCCGCCCGGCGAGCGCCCTGCGCCCCGCCCGGAGGTCGTCGTCCGCGACGGCCGCCCAGAGGACGACCGGCACGACGTACCCCTGCGGCCCGTCCGGGGCTGCGGCGAGCGCGGCATGCAGCACGCGGTGCGCGTGCACGTGGTCCGGGTGGCCGTAGCCGCCGCCGGGCTCGTAGCCCACGACGACGTCGGGCCGGCGTGCGCGGATCACCGAGGCGAGGTCGCGGGCCGCGTCCTCGACCGGCACGCGGGCGAACGCGTCGGGCCCGGCGTCGGGGGCGGGGCCCGCCTGGCCGGGCCGCACCCAGACCATGCCGGAGTCGACGTAGCGCGCATCGCCACCCCGCACTTCCCGCACACCCCGCACTCCCCGCACACGGTCGAGGTACACGTGGTCCGCGACGCCGAGCGCCGCGAGCGCGGCGGCGAGCTCGCCCTCGCGGTGCCGCGCGAGGCCGTCCAGATCACCCTCGAGGTGCGCGAGCTCGGACGGGATGACCTCGCCGCGCTCCCCGCGCGTGCACGTCACGACCGTGACGGGCCGGCCCGACGCCGCCCAGGCGGCGAGCAGCGCGCCCGTGCTGAGGGTCTCGTCGTCCGGGTGCGCGTGGACGGCGAGCAGACCGCCGGTCGTCCTCGCGCCCGTCACACCGTCACCTGCGTCAGCCGCGCTTGGCCCGTGCGGTCAGGCGTGCGCGCTCGGTCTGGTCGAGCACGACCTTGCGGATCCGCGTGATCGTCGGGGTGACCTCGACGCACTCGTCGTCGCGCGCGAACTCCAGGCACTCCTCGAGCGTGAGGCGCCGCGGCGGCGTCAGACGCTCGAGCTCGTCGCCCGTCGAGGAGCGCATGTTCGTGAGCTTCTTCTCGCGCGCGACGTTGACGTCCATGTCCTCGTTGCGGGGGTTCTCCCCCACGACCATGCCCTCGTAGACCTCCTCCGTCGGCGCGACGAAGAAGGACCCGCGGTCGGCGAGCTGGATGAGCGCGTACGCGGTGACGACGCCGGTCCGGTCCGCGACCAGCGAGCCGGTCGAGCGGGCCTCGATCGGGCCGGCCCACGGCTCGTGCCCGTCCGCGATCGACGAGGCGATGCCGGTGCCGCGCGTCTCGGTGAGGAACGCCGTCCGGAAGCCGATGAGGCCGCGCGCCGGGACGACGAACTCCATGCGCACCCAGCCGGTGCCGTGGTTCGACATCGTGATCATGCGACCCTTGCGCGCGGCGAGGAGCTGCGTGACCGCGCCCAGGTACTCCTCGGGCGCGTCCACGGTCATGCGCTCGATCGGCTCGTGCACGACGCCGTTGATCACCTTGGTGACGACCTGCGGCTTGCCGACGGTGAGCTCGAAGCCCTCGCGCCGCATCTGCTCGACGAGGATGGCCAGGGCCAGCTCGCCGCGGCCCTGCACCTCCCACGTGTCCGGCCGCTCCGTGGGCAGCACGCGCAGCGAGACGTTGCCGACCAGCTCGGCGTCCAGGCGGTCCTTGACCTGGCGGGCCGTCATCTTGTGGCCCTTACCGCCCTTGCCCGCGAGCGGGGACGTGTTGATGCCGATGGTCACGGCGATCGCCGGGTCGTCGACCGTGATGAGTGGGAGGGGACGCGGGTCCTCCAGGTCCGTCAGGGTCTCGCCGATCGTGATGTCCGCGATGCCGCTGACGGCGACGATGTCGCCCGGGCCGGCCTCCGCCGTGGGGACGCGCTCGAGCGCGCGCGTCGCGAGCAGCTCGCCGATCCGCACGTTCGTGATCGAGCCGTCGTGGCGCGCCCACGCAACCGTCTGGCCCTTGCGGATGGTCCCGTTGTGCACGCGCAGGAGCGCGAGGCGCCCGAGGAAGGGGGACGCGTCGAGGTTGGTGACGTGCGCCTGCAGGGGCGCGTCGTCGTCATACGTGGGGGCGGGGACGCGCGACAGGAGGGTGGCGAACAGCGGCTCGAGGTTCGGGCTGTCCGGGAGCGCGCCGTCGGCCGGCCGCTCGAGCGACGCACGGCCCGCCTTCGCCGAGGCGTACACGACGGGCACGTCGAGGACGGTGTCGAGATCGAGGTCCGGCATGTCGTCGTGCATGTCCGACGCGAGGCCCAGCAGCAGGTCGGTCGCCTCGTGCACGACCTCCTCGATGCGGGCGTCGGGCCGGTCGACCTTGTTCACGACGAGGACGACGGGCAGCTGGGCCTCGAGCGCCTTGCGGAGCACGAAGCGCGTCTGCGGCAGTGGGCCCTCCGACGCGTCGACCAGCAGGAGGACGCCGTCGACCATCGACAGGCCGCGCTCCACCTCACCGCCGAAGTCCGCGTGGCCCGGGGTGTCGATGACGTTGATCGTCACGCCTTCGGGCTCCCCCGCCGCCGCCGCCGACGGGCCCGAGTACCGGATCGCCGTGTTCTTGGCGAGGATCGTGATGCCCTTCTCACGCTCCAGGTCGCCCGAGTCCATCGCACGTTCCTCGACGTGCGCGTGCGCGCCGAACGCTCCCGACTGCCAGAGCATCGCGTCGACGAGGGTGGTCTTGCCGTGGTCCACGTGCGCCACGATCGCCACGTTGCGCAGGTCGGAGCGCACAGGCATGCGGGTACTCATCTCATGGAGGGGATAGGGACGCCGACGACGTAGGCGACGGGCCATTCTACCGGGTCGCCGGGTCCCGGCCCCTCGGGGCCGCTCGGGGCCCGAGGGCCCTGGCGTCTACTCCTGCGCGGCGGCCGCGGCCTCATCCGCCGCGGCGGCGTCGCGCCGGTGCACACCGAGGCGGACGGCCTCCTCCTCGAGGAGGCGGTCGCGCGTCTCGCGGCGCAGCTTCTGCTCGGCCGGGTTCGGCACGGGCACCGCCGCGAGCAGCCGCCGGGTGTAGTCGTCCGTCGGGTGGCGCAGGATCTGGTCCCGGGTTCCCTGCTCGACGATCTTGCCCTGGTGCATGACGGCGATGCGGCTCGCGAGGATCTCGACGACGGCCAGGTCGTGGCTGATGAACAGGCACGCGAAGCCGTGCTCGCGCTGCAGCTCCTGGAACAGGTCCAGCACCTTGGCCTGCACCGACACGTCCAGGGCGGACGTCGGCTCGTCGGCGACGAGCAGGTGCGGGTTCAGCGCGAGCGCACGGGCGATCCCGACGCGCTGGCGCTGGCCGCCCGAGAGCTCGTGCGGGTACCGGTTGCGCATGCTGCGCTCGAGGTGGACCTGGTCGAGCAGGTCCTCCACGCGACGGTTGAGCTCCGCACCCCGGGCGATCTTGTGCAGCAGCAGGGGCTCACCGATCGACTGGCCGATCGGCAGGCGCGGGTTCAGCGAGGAGCCCGGGTCCTGGAAGACGATCGACACGTCGTGCCGCAGCGCACGCAGCTCCTTGGAGCCGATGCCGCGCATCTCGTGGCCACCGATCTGCAGCGACCCTTCCGTGACGGGCAGCAGGCCGACGACGGCCCGACCCACGGTCGTCTTGCCCGAGCCCGACTCGCCGACCAGGCCGACAACCTCGCCACGGGCGATCGTCAGGTCGATGCCGTCGACCGCGCGGAACGCGGGCACGCGCCCGCGACCCGGGTACTCGATGACGAGATCGCGGGCGGCCAGCGCCGGCGCTTCGCCCGCCCTGGCCGCAGGCTCGCGCGGCGTCGTCGTGGCCGGTGCCGCGTCCGTGAGGTCGATGCCCGCGACGTCGCTCACCTCGGCGCCCGCCGCGGCGGCCGCGACGGCTGCCGCGTCGCCGCCGACCGTCGCGCCGAGGTGCGGCACGGCTGCGAGGAGCTGCTGGGTGTACGGGTGGCGCGGGCTGTAGAAGATCTCGTCGGCCGTACCGGCCTCGACGATGCGGCCGTTCTTCATCACGATGACGCGGTCGGCCAGATCGGCGACGACGCCCATGTCGTGCGTGATGAGGATGATCCCGGAGTCGATGCGGCTGCGCAGGTCCCGCATGAGCTTGAGGATCTCGGCCTGAACGGTCACGTCGAGCGCCGTCGTCGGCTCGTCCGCGATGAGGAGCTTCGGGTCGCACGCGAGAGCCTGCGCGATCATGGCGCGCTGACGCTGACCACCCGAGAGCTGGTGCGGGTACTTGTCGACCGAGTTCGCCGGGTCCGGGATGTCGACGAGCCGCAGGAGCTCGATCGCGCGCTCGCGGGCGGCGTGCGGGCCCATGTCGAAGTGCGTGCGGAGGGTCTCGATGATCTGGAAGCCCACGGTGTACACGGGGTTCAGGGCGGTCATCGGCTCCTGGAAGATGACCGAGACCTCCTTGCCGCGCACGTGGGAGAGCTGCTTGTGGGTCAGGCCCACGAGCTCCCGGCCGGCGAGCTTCGCCGAGCCGCGCGCCCGGCCGTTCTGCGGGAGCAGCCCGATGAGCGACATGGACGACTGCGTCTTGCCGGAGCCGGACTCGCCGACGATCGCGAGCACCTCGCCCGGGCGGACGTCGTAGTCCATGTCGATGGCGGCGGGGTACCACTCGCCCTCGACGAAGAAGTCGACCCCGAGTCCGCGGACCTCGAGGATCGGTGCCTTCGTGGTGGTGTCGGCCGTGTCAGTGACCACGCCGGTTCCTTCCGTGACGAGCGCCGGCGCTGCGGCGCGTGGCCGGGGCGGTCGCGACCGACCCGGTGCGTTCTGGGACGATGAGGGCGTGGAGCAGCCCGCTGTCGTCGAGTTCCGTCCGCGGCTGGGCCGCGCCATCGCCTGGGTGACGGCGGTCGCCGCGGCGGTCGCCGCCGTGCTCACGGTGGCCGACGACGTGACCGTCGGCCTGCGCTACGCGCCGGTCATGGCGCTCGTCGCCGTGCTCGTGTGGGCGTTCTTCGGACGGCCCGCGGTGATCGTGTCCGACGGCGGCGTCGAGCTGCGCAACGTGCTGCGCACCATCGAGCTGCCGTGGCCGTCCATCCAGCGCATCGACACCAAGTACGCACTCACCCTCTACACGGCGTACGGCGTCTTCGCGGCGTGGGCCGCCCCCGCACCGAGCCGCGCCCAGGTCGCCAACACCCGTCCCGAGGACGTGCGCCATCTGCCCGAGTCCACGTACGCCGGGGCGGGCATCCGCCCGGGCGACGTCGCGGGGACGGCGTCGGGCGACGCAGCCGCGTACATCCGCCGCCGCTGGGAGGTGCTGCGCGACGCGGGCCACCTCGACGTCCCCCGCCTGGAGCACCCGACGCCGCGCGTCCGCTGGCACGTGTGGCCGGCGGTCGGCGTCGCGGTGCTGGCGGCGGTCGCCGTGGCGGCGATCCGCATGCCCTGAGGACGCACGGGTCACGGTCAGGCCCCGGTCCCCGAGATCGCCACGGCCGAGGTGCCCCCGGCCTCCTGTGCCCGCTTCGCGGCGCGCTCCGCAGCGCGGTCCATGGACCGCTGGCTGGGGATGCGCCGCTGGCGGGGGTCGAAGGCGTCGCGCAGACCGTCTCCGATGAAGTTCACGCACAGCGCGATGCTCACGATGAACAGGCCGGGCCACCAGAAGAGCCACGGCCGCGTGCTGAAGGCCGTCTGGTAGTCGCTGATGAGGTTGCCGAGGGAGACGTCCGGGAACGTGATTCCGAAGCCGAGGTAGCTCAGCGCGGTCTCCAGGAGGATCGCCGACGCCATCAGCAGCGTGGTGTTGACGATGATGACGCCGACCGCGTTGGGAAGCATGTGCTTGAACATGATCCGGGTGTTGCTCGCGCCCGCGACACGTGCGGCGTCGACGAACTCGCGCTCGCGCAGCGAGAGGAACTCGCCGCGCACGAGGCGCGCCATGGACGTCCAGGTCACCAGGCTCAGTGCCAGTGCGAGCGGGATGGGTCCGGCGCGGCCGAACCACGCACCGAGGATCGCGCCGACCATGATCACGGGAATCGTGATGACCATGTCCGTGAAGCGCATCAGCAGGTTGTCGATGCGCCCGCGCAGGAAGCCCGACACGGACCCCATGACGATGCCGATCGTGGTGGCCAGCAGGCCGATGATCACCATGACGGTGAGGGACTGCTGGGTGCCACGCATGACGCGCGCGAAGACGTCGCGGCCGATGTTGTCCTGGCCGAACGGGTGCTCGCCGAAGCTCACGCCCGACGTGGAGAGCTCGATCGTGGGCGCACCGCCAGCGTTCATGATCGGCGACAGCGAGTTGTGGTCGTACTTCCACCAGCCGGGGATGAGGCCCCAGCCGATCGACGTCGTCGCGAGCAGGACGATGAGGAGGAGGAACACCGAGGCGACCATGGCCCCGCGGTGCCGGAGGAACCGCCGCAGGACGATGCGGCCCTGTGAGAGGCCTTCGACCTCCTTGAGCTCGATGGCGTTCTCGACGGTCTCGTCGTCACCCTCGAGGGGTCGGTGGTTGGGGGGGGTGGGGGGCGGGACGGTCATGCGTTCACCCGGATCCTGGGGTCGAGGGCTGCATAGACGAAGTCGACGATGATGTTCGCCAGGACGAGCATCGTGCCGAGCACGAGGAAGT
>JAEYXM010000195.1 GCA_023428465.1 Actinomycetes bacterium | reverse complement strand
CAGCGACAGTCCGTCCGCACGTCGTTCAGCGAGCCCGCTGCACCCCGCCAGGGCACGCCGCCACCCGCCCAGCCGGGTGCTTCGGCGCCCGGCGTCGGTGTGGCCGGTGCTCCGGGTGCGCCGGTGCGGGCGTCGGCGATCGCGTCGGCCGCCGGTGGCGGTGCTGCCGGTATGGGTGGTGGCGCCGGTGGCTACGGGGCGCCTACCGCGCCCCCGCCCGTCGTTCCGCCGCCCTCCCACGGCGACGACTTCGACATGTTCATCGGCGAGGCGCAGGACGCCGGGCGGCGCACCGTCAACGCGACCCCGATCGTCCTCGGCCTCATCGGGCTCCTGGTCGTGTTCGGCGTCTGGTGGGCGTTCAAGTCCCTCACCGCACCGCCATCCGTCGGCGGCGACACCGGCATCGACCTCACCGGCAACGGCGCGGCGGCGCCCGACGACGAGGGTGAGGGCGAGGACACCGCCCCCGACGAGGACCCGGCCCCGCAGCCGCCGCCCGCCGACCCGACGACTGCCGCGCCGCCGTCGGGCGCCGCGCCGGTCATCGCCTCGGTCCAGATGCTCGACCCGCCGCCGGGTGGCGACAACAACGAGCACCCGGAGGCCGTGCACCTGGCGGTCGACGGAGACCCGACCACCAAGTGGTTCTCGCGGATGTACAACAACCCCGAGTTCGGCATGAAGCCCGGCATCGGGTACGCCATCACCCTGACCGAGCCGGCGACCGTCACGACGATCACGCTGCTCACGGGGGGGTCGGGCGGGAACGTCGAGGTGCGTGCGACCGACCCGAGCACGCCGACCGAGGGGCCCGTCCTCGCGTCGGGCCCGATGAGCGCCACGACCGTGCTCACCCTGAGCCAGCCGACCCAGGCGCAGCACATCGTCCTGTGGTTCACCGTGCTGCCGCAGAACGCGGCGGGCGAGAACCGGGTGGAGCTCTTCGAGGTCCAGCTGTCCTGAGTGGTGCTCCGGCCGCGCAGGGGGCTCGTTGTGGGGTGACGCGTCGGTCCGGGCGGGTCCGTGGGACGCGCGCGATGTCGGCGGTCCGGTCGGTGGGACGCGTGTCGGCGCGCGGTGGGACCCTGGCACGCGGGGAACACCGGCGACCTAGGATCTGTTGACGCCGCCAGACCTGCCCGAGCACGCGCACAGCGAAGGACGACACGTGACCGACTCCACCCGTGACCTCGTCATCGTCGGGTCCGGCCCTGCCGGCTACACCGCCGCGATCTACGCCGCCCGTGCGGGCCTCGCGCCCGTCGTGCTCGCCGGGTCCGTGACCGCCGGCGGCGCGCTCATGAACACCACCGAGGTCGAGAACTTCCCGGGCTTCACCGACGGCATCATGGGCCCGGACCTCATGGAGACCATGCGCAAGCAGGCCGAGCGCTTCGGTGCGGAGATCCTGTACGACGACGCGGTCTCGCTCGAGCTCGACGGCCCCGTCAAGACCGTGATCACCGGCTCGGGCGACACGTACCGGTCGCGCGCCGTGGTCCTCGCGATGGGCTCCGCGTACCGCGAGCTCGGACTGCCGGACGAGAAGCGGCTGTCCGGTCACGGGGTCTCCTGGTGCGCGACGTGCGACGGCTTCTTCTTCCGCGGCAAGCACGTCGTCGTCGTCGGCGGCGGTGACTCGGCGGTCGAGGAGGCGACGTTCCTCACGCGCTTCGCCGAGACGGTCACCCTGGTGCACCGCCGCGACCAGCTGCGCGCCTCGAAGATCATGGCGGACCGCGCGGCGAACGACCCCAAGATCCGTTTCGCGTGGAACAGCGAGGTCGCCGCGATCCACGGCACCGAGAAGGTGACGGGCGTGACGCTGCGGGACACGGTGACCGGCACCGAGAGCGAGCTCGAGGTCGCCGGCGTGTTCGTCGCCATCGGGCACGTGCCGCGCAGCGAGCTCGTGGTCGGCGCGGTCGCCACGGACGACGCCGGGTACGTCCTCACCGGTCAGGGCGACCGCCGCGGTACCGCCACCTCCCTGCCGGGCGTGTTCGCGTGCGGTGACCTGGTCGACCACACGTACCGTCAGGCGATCACGGCGGCGGGCTCGGGCTGTGCCGCCGCGCTCGACGCCCAGCACTACCTGGCCGAGCTCGTCGACGCGACCCAGCCGCCGGCACCTGCCACCCTTCCGGAGAAGATCGAGGAGACCCTGTGACCACCGTGCCCGTGACCGACGCCACCTTCGAGGCCGAGGTGCTCAAGTCCGACCTTCCGGTTGTCGTGGACTTCTGGGCGCCCTGGTGCGGCCCCTGCCGGCAGGTGGCCCCCGTGCTCGAGGAGCTCTCGCAGACGTACGAGGGCCGCGTGAAGATCGTCAAGATCAACACCGATGAGAACCCGGCTGTTGCGCAGGCCTACAACATCATCTCGATCCCGACGCTCAACATCTACAAGGGTGGCGAGCTCGTGAAGCAGGTCATCGGCGCCCGGCCGAAGCCAGCGCTGGTCACGGAGATCGAGTCCGTCCTGTCCTGAGTCGAGTCCGTCCCGTCCTGACGGGCCGGGGGCCACGTGACGAATGCCCTCCTGGCCGCGACCGGCTGCGTGGCAGACTGCTTCTCATGACTCCCGACCACGGTGAGCCGACGGGGTGGGTGACGCCTGCCCCCGGCAGCGCCGCCCAGACCGTCCAGCCCGCCACCGGGACCCGCCTCGACCCTTGGATCGACTCCTACGCCGACCGGACCCACGGCATGCGGGCCTCCGAGATCCGCGCACTCTTCGCCGTCGCGAACCGACCCGAGGTCGTCTCGCTCGCCGGCGGTATGCCCTACCTCGACGGCCTCCCGCTCGAAGCCCTCGCTGAGTCCGCTCACGAGCTGGTGCTCAAGCGGGGCACGACGGCGCTGCAGTACGGCTCCGGTCAGGGCGACGAGACGCTGCGTGAGCAGATCCTCGAGATCATGCGGATCGAGGGCATCCACGCCCACCCGGACGACGTCGTCGTCACCACCGGCTCACAACAAGCGCTGGACCTTGTGACGCGTCTGTTCATCAACCCAGGTGACGTCGTCGTCGCGGAGGCGCCCTCCTACGTCGGGGCCCTCGGGGTGTTCCACTCCTACCAGGCGGACGTCGTGCACGTGCCGCTCGACGAGCACGGGCTCATCCCCGAGGCGCTCGACGAGACCCTAACCCGGCTCGCCCAGGAGGGCCGCCGGGCGAAGCTCATCTACTGCGTGCCCAACTTCCACAACCCCGCCGGTGTCACCCTGACGCTCGAGCGCCGGCCCCGCATCCTCGAGATCGCACAGCGGCACGGCATCCTGCTGATCGAGGACAACCCCTACGGGCTGCTCGGCTTCGACGGCGACCCGCTGCCCGCGATGCGCGCCATCTCGGAGAACGGAGTCGTGTACCTCGGCTCCTTCTCCAAGACCTTCGCCCCCGGGTACCGCGTCGGCTGGGCCGTCGCACCGCCGTCGCTGCGCGAGAAGTTGGTCCTCGCCAACGAGTCCGCGATCCTGTGCCCGTCGAACGCGTCACAGCTCGCCGTCTCGACGTACCTGACCAACCACGACTGGCGCGGCCAGATCAAGGCGTACCGGGAGATGTACCGCGAGCGCCGGGACGCGATGGTCGGCGCTCTGGCGGAGCACATGCCAGAGGCGAGCTGGACGGTGCCCGAGGGCGGCTTCTACACCTGGGTGAAGCTCCCGGCAGGGATCGACGCCAAGGCGATGCTGCCGCGCGCGATCACCGCGCTCGTCGCGTACGTGTCCGGCACCGCTTTCTACGCGGACGGCCAGGGCTCGGACCACATGCGCCTGTCGTTCTGCTACCCCACGCCTGACCGCATCCGCGAGGGTGTGCGGCGGCTCGCCGGGGTCGTCGAGGACGAGGTCGAGCTGGTCCGCGTCTTCGGCACGGACGCACATCCGAAGCCTGGCATCGTCGAGATGGGCGGTCCGGACGTCCGCTGACGGACGCCGGCCCGTTCGGGCATCCGCTCGTCGGGCGGATGCGCGTGCGCGTGCGCGCGTGCATGTCCCGCGTCTGGGCGCGCCGGTCCGGTAGGGCGCGCCGGTCCGTTCGGGCGCGCCCGCTCGTTCGGTCAGCGAAGGAGACCCGGGTCCTGCGGGGCGAGTACCTCGAGGATGCGGTTGAGGTCCTGGACGGAGGCGAACTCGACCGTCAGGCGACCCTTCGACTTGCCCAGGCTGACCTTGACGCGCGTATCGAGCTGGTCGGACAGGCGCGCCGCCAGGTCGTCGAGCGCCTCGTTGCGATCCCCGGGCCGCGGGATGCGGCGCTTGACCTGAGGCTCGGGGTCCCCGCCGAGGGCCACGATCTCCTCGGTGGCCCGCACGGAGAGGCCCTCGGCCACGATCCGCTGGGCGAGGCGCTCCATGGCAGCGGCGTCGGGCAGCGCGAGGAGGGCACGCGCATGACCGGCGGAGAGCACACCCGCGGCGACGCGGCGCTGCACGATCGGCGGCAGCTTCAGCAGACGGAGCGTGTTGCTGATCTGCGGCCGCGACCGGTGGATCCGCGCCGCGAGCTCCTCGTGGGTGCAGCCGAAGTCGTCGAGGAGCTGCTGGTAGGCCGCAGCCTCCTCGAGGGGGTTCAGGTCGCTGCGGTGGAGGTTCTCGAGCAGGGCGTCGCGCAGCAGGTCGCTGTCGGCGGTCTCCCGGACGATGGCAGGGATCGTCGTCTCACCCGCGAGCCCGCTCGCCCGCCACCGGCGCTCACCCATGATGAGCTCGTAGTGCACGCCGTCCTCGGGCTCGGCGAGTGGCCGCACGACCACCGGCTGCAGGACCCCGAGCTCGGCGATCGACCCCACGAGCTCGGCGAGGGCTTCCTCGTCGAAGTTCGTCCGCGGCTGACGGGGGTTGGGCCGGATGTCGGTGAGCTCGAGCTCCGCGAACCGCACACCCGGGATCGGCACGAGTGCGTCGTCGTCGGCCCGCCCGGCCGCTTCGGTGACGTTCTCCGGCATGGCGGACGCGTCAGCGGGCGTCTCGGCTACGACGCCATCGAGTGGTCCGAGGTCCCGCAGACCTGGCCCGGCTCCTGCGGGGCTGAAGACGCTGTCGTTCGCGCTCTCCGGCGTCCCGGGGAAGAAGACGTCGACCGGGCGGCTGTCCCGCTCGTTCGCCGTCGGGATCAGGGCTCCGAGGCCACGCCCCAACCCTCGGCGCTTCTCGGCCATCAGGACTCCTTCACGGCTGTTGCGGCGGTGGCGACCGGCGCCGGGGCTGCCCGCTCGGCGATCTCGCGTGCCGCGGCGAGGTAGGCGAGCGCTCCGGAGGACCCGGGCTCGTAGGTCATGACGGTCTGTCCGTAGCTCGGCGCCTCGGAGATCCGGACAGAGCGCGGGATGGTCGTGCGCAGGGTCTGCGCGGCGAAGTGCTCGCGGACCTCGTCGGCGACCTGGTGGGAGAGGTTGGTCCGCGCGTCGTACATCGTCAGCAGGATCGTGGAGACGTGCAGGCTCGGGTTGAGGTGATTCTTGATGAGCTGCACGTTCTTGAGGAGCTGGCTCAGTCCCTCGAGGGCGTAGTACTCGCACTGGATGGGAATGAAGACCTCGCGCGCAGCCACGAACGCGTTCACGGTGAGCAGGCCGAGGCTCGGCGGGCAGTCGATGAAGACGTAGTCGATCCGGTCCAGGCCGGCCTCGACGCGCTGCGTGAGGTAGGCGTCGACCGCGTTGCGGAGGCGGTTCTCCCGCGCGACCACGGAGACGAGCTCGATCTCGGCGCCGGACAGGTCGATCGTGGCGGGCGCACAGAGGAGGCGTGGGATCCGCGGGCAGGGCTGGACGACGGCGCCGAGCTCCTCGTCCTCGATGAGAACCTCGTAGATCGACGGGGTGCCGGCGCGGTGCTCGACCCCGAGTGCCGTGGACGCGTTGCCCTGCGGGTCGTTGTCGATCACGAGGACGTTGAGCCCGGCCTGCGCCAGCGCTGCGGCGATGTTGACCGTGGTCGTGGTCTTCCCGACGCCGCCCTTCTGGTTGGCGATCGTCAGGACGCGCGTCCCGGGCGGGCGTGGGAAGCGCCGCCCCGACAACTCGATCCGACGACGCGCATCTGCTGCGATCTGCGCCGCGAGGGGCGTGCTCTCGTCCACCTGCGGGAGGCCGTCGATGATCGCGGCACGCCGCTCCTCGTCAGCCGGGTCCGCTGCGCGCCACGACGTCCCGTCGTGCTGGTCCACCACGCCTCCTGAACTCGGGTCCGACACATCCTGCCACTCTGCGGACCCGCGACCGGACGCGATCCACACCCCGTCGGTCAGCGCTTGCGCTTCGACCGGGCCCCTCTCGCCGTGCCGATGGTCGCACCGGCCCGCTCCTTGACCACGCGGACGACAACCGTGGGCGTCACCCCGGGGATCGTGTCAGCCAGGAGCACCTCCGGCTCCCCGCCCCCGAGGCGGGCAATCTCCGTGCGGGCAGCCTCGACTTCCTCGCGGGCGCGACTGCCCTTCATGGCGACAAGCACGCCACCGACGCCGAGCAGGGGCATCCCCCA
>JAEYXM010000269.1 GCA_023428465.1 Actinomycetes bacterium | reverse complement strand
CAGCTTCGACGCCATGAGGACGCCGTAGTCGTACGCCTTCTCCTTGTGCACGATGGCGCTGAACGCGTCCACCTGCTCGCCCTGCAGCAGGATGTCGACCTTCACCAGGTCCGCGACCTGGTCGCCCACGCGCTCGTAGTCGAGCGAGGCGTACCCGCGGGTGCGGGACTTCAGCTGGTCGAAGAAGTCGAAGACGATCTCCGCGAGCGGGAGCGTGTACCGCATCTCCACCCGCTCCGGCGACAGGTAGTCCATGCCGAGCAGCTCGCCGCGGCGCTGCTGGCACAGCTCCATGATCGAACCGATGAACTCGCTCGGCGCGAGGATCGTCGCACGCACCACCGGCTCACGGACCTCCATGACCCGGCCACCGGGGAACTCGCTGGGGTTGGTCACGGTGACCTCGCTGCGGTCCTCCATCGTGACCTGGTAGACGACGTTCGGGGCCGTCGAGATCAGAGCCAGATCGAACTCGCGCTCGAGGCGCTCCCGCACGATCTCCAGGTGCAGCAGGCCGAGGAACCCGACGCGGAACCCGAAGCCCAGAGCCACCGACGTCTCCGGCTCGTACGTGAGCGCGGCGTCGTTCAGCTTGAGCTTGTCGAGGGCGTCCCGCAGCACCGGGTAGTCGGTGCCGTCGATCGGGTACAGGCCCGAGTAGACCATCGGCTTGGGGTCCGCATAACCGGACAACGACGTCGCCGCGGGCTTCGCCGCGTCCGTCACCGTGTCGCCGACCTTCGACTGGCGCACGTCCTTCACGCCTGTGATGAGGTAACCGACCTCCCCCACGCCGAGACCCGCCGTCGGCAGCGGCTCCGGGGAGATGACGCCGATCTCGAGGAGCTCGTGCGTAGCCCTCGTCGACATCATCGCGATGCGCTCGCGGTGCGTCAGACGGCCGTCGATCACGCGCACGTAGGTCACGACGCCGCGGTAGGTGTCGTAGACGGAGTCGAAGATCATGGCGCGCGCCGGTGCGTCGGGGTCCCCGACGGGCGGCGGGACCTCGCGCACGATCCGGTCCAGGAGCGCGTTGACACCCTCGCCCGTCTTGCCCGACACGCGCAGCACGTCCGCCGGGTCGCCGCCGACGAGGCCCGCGATCTCCTCCGCGTACTTGTCCGGCTGGGCGGCCGGCAGGTCGATCTTGTTCAGCACCGGGATGATCGTGAGGTCGTTCTCCATCGCCAGGTACAGGTTGGCGAGGGTCTGCGCCTCGATGCCCTGGGCGGCGTCCACGAGCAGGACGGCCCCCTCGCACGCGGCCAGGGACCGGGACACCTCGTAGGTGAAGTCGACGTGCCCCGGGGTGTCGATCATGTTCAGCGCGTACGGCACGAGCGGCCCGCCCGGCGCGTCGTCGTCCGGCACCGCCCACGTCATCCGGACGGCCTGGGACTTGATCGTGATGCCGCGCTCTCGCTCGATGTCCATCCGGTCGAGGTACTGGTCGCGCATCGCCCGGGCGTCGACGACGCCGGTCAGCTGGAGCATGCGGTCAGCCAGCGTCGACTTGCCGTGGTCGATGTGGGCGATGATGCAGAAGTTGCGCAGCAGGACGGGCGGCGTGGCGGCCGGGCGGACCTGCGCGCTCAGGGCGGCGTCGGGGATCGGGCTCAACGGGGTGGCGCTCCGGTGCGGGGCGGACGGGTGTGCACCCCATCGTCCCATGGCAGCGGGCACGGAGCCGACGAGGGCGAAACGCTTGCGTGCCGTCCTCGACCGGCGGAGGCTGGTCAACGTACCGGCACGCAGTCGCGTGCCGCGTCCCTTCGCAGAAGGAGTGATCCATGTCGTCCGTCGCCAAGGTGACCCAGCTCAGCGTCCGCTCCGAGACGAGCTTCGAGGACGCCGTCCAGGTGGGTGTCGAGCGCGCCTGCCAGACGCTGCGCAACGTGCAGGGCGCGTGGGTCAAGGACCAGAAGGTCGAGATCTCGGACGGCAAGGTCACCGCCTACCAGGTGATGCTCGAGATCACGTTCGTCCTGGACTGAGATTCGGGCGAGGCGGGGGCTCCGCCTGGGCCCGGGACCCCCGCCCGCACCACTACCCTGGCCGCATGCAGAACGGCCGCTCGCTCGTCCGCCTTGTCGGCCGCGTCCTGCGCGCGCTCCCCCGCCGCCCGGGGGGCACGGGCGACACGGGTCGGCCAGGTGGCGCGGGTCGGCCAGGTGGTTCGGGCCGGCCGGGAGCCTCGCGACCTCGCCCCGGTCCGCCATCGGACGTGCGGGCGCCCGTGCCGTCCGGCGCCTACCCCGGCGACTTCCGCGGCACGGTCGAGCCGGTCTACGCCCCGGATCTCGACGGCGATCCGGACCCCGGCGAGATCGTGTGGACGTGGGTGCCCTACGAGGACGACCACAGCCAGGGCAAGGACCGGCCGGTGCTCCTCGTCGGGCACGACGGCCCCTGGCTCCTCGGTCTCATGCTCACCACGCGCGACCACGACACCCGCCCCGCACCGCGGGACGAGCACTGGCTGGACCTCGGGTCAGGCCCGTGGGACGCCGAGCGGCGTCCGAGCGAGGTGCGGCTCGACCGCATCGTCCGCATCGACCCCGACGCCGTCCGCCGCGAGGGCGCCGTCCTCGATCCGGCCCGCTTCGACCAGGTGGTCGGCTCGCTCCGCGCGGCACGCGACTGGTAACATCAGTCCCCGCGTGTCCGCCCAGGTCGGCGGCCACAGGTCGTGTCCTGCTCGCGGGTGACCCCACCACCCTTGTCCCTGGACGCGGCGACGCCCTCATCGACCTGTCAGCTCGCTCCGGCGAACACACCAGAGAGTCATCACGTGGCGAACATCAAGTCCCAGATCAAGCGGATCCGTACCAACGAGATCGCACGCCTGCGCAACAAGGCGGTCAAGTCCGAGCTCAAGACGCAGGTGCGTCGGGTGCGCGAGGCCGTTGTGGCCGGTGACAAGGACGCGGCCGAGGCCGCTCTGCGCACCGCGTCGACCAAGCTCGACAAGGCCGTCAGCAAGGGCGTCATCCACGCCAACCAGGCGGCCAACCGCAAGTCTGCGCTGGCGAAGCAGGTCGCGGCTCTCTGAGCTGCCTCCCGGCGGCCCTCGGGGTCGACCGGCGGCAACGGCGGTACGCCGGCGTCGACCCCCTTCAGTTTTTCACCCGCCCGAAGGCCTTACCTCGCGTCATGAGGTGAGGCCTTTGGCGTCTCATCCCCCGTGGTGACCGCGCCGGCCGTCGAGGACGTCCAAGTCGACCCCGCACCGGCGGTGCCCGACCGGTGCGCCCAGGTCGGCGCCCACCTGTTCGTCGGACGGCAGGGGATCTTCACCCACACCGGCGCCGTACACGGCTACGAGTTCTTGTACCGGGCCGGCCGACAGCACACGCTGAGGGTGGACCAGTGGCCCGCCCCCGCCCAGGACCGTGCGACGCTCCGGGTCCTCGAGGCCACGTTCAGCCCCGTCGGCGTCCGGTCCGTCGCATCCGACGCGCTGGTCTTCGTGAACTTCACGCGCTCGTTCCTCGTGGGCGACCTCCCGGTCCCGGAGGAGCCCGAGCGGCTCGTCATCGAGGTCGTGGAGTCCGTCCGGTCCGACGCCGAGGTCGTCGCCGGACTCGCCCGCTTGCGCGAGCGCGGTTTCCGCATCGCCCTCGACGACTTCGTCGGGCTCACGCACCAGGTCGCTCTGCTGCCGTGGGCCGACTACGTCAAGGTGGATCGGCGCGACCTGTACCAGCGAGGGCCTGAGCTCGCCGCCCTGGCGGCATCGCACGGTGCCCGGCTCATCGCTGAGCGGGTTGAGACCGCCGCCGAGCTGGAACGATGCCACGAGCTGGGCTTCGACTACTTCCAGGGCTTTCACCTCGACACGCCCCAGGTGCTCAACCGCACGCCGGTCCGCAGCGACCAGTCCACCCGTCCCGCGTTGCGCCTCGTCGCGCCGCTGGACGGGCCGGTGCCGGCCGGGCACACGCACTGAGGCCGACGGAACTCGACCGGAGCGCCGACCGGGCGGGCCCGGCAGCCTGAGCCACCGGACTCCGCCCGGACGTTCGACGACCACGCGTCGTCGGCTCCCCCTGCGAGCCGACGGGCGCGGTCAGACGCGGCCGACCTCGGCGTCGTGGCGCGCGGCCTCGACGAGAGAGCTGACCATGGGCAGCACCGTCGGCCGGATTCCGGCCTCGCGGAGCGCGGCCTCGTAGGCCTTCGCCGCGCCTTCGGTGTCGCCGTGCTGCAGCATCCGGTCGCCGAGGGACCGCCACACCGTGGCGGACTCCCGGCCGGCGGCCATCATGCCGAACATGTCCGCAGCCCAGCGGTAGGACCGCTGCGCCTCGTCCATGCGTCCCTGCACCGCGAGCGCATCTCCCATGAGCATGCGCCCGTTGCAGACATCGAGCGGCGAGCTCTGGTCCAGGCGGGCCAGGCCGGCCTGTGCGAGCTCCTCCGCGCGCGGGGCGTCGCCGAGCAGCAGGTAGGCGCGGCCCATCTCGAACTCGCAACGGGCCAGGTCCGACTCCGAGCCGATGAGGCGCAGGTCGTTCATCGCGCGATCGAGGTGGTCGAGCGCCTTCGTCGGGTCCGGCGGGTCCGCCCGCAGCAGGAGCCACGCGTAGTGCGACCGCAGCCGGGGCACGTCGCGGCTCGCCGCACCTTCGCTGAGGTAGGCGAGAGCGCGCTCGGCGAGCCGGCGGGCCTCGCCGAGGTCGCCGCGACCCTCCGCCACCAGGGACGCGTTCCAGTAGATGCTGCCGCGACCGAGCATCGTGCCCTTGTCGTCGGCGAGGGCGATCAGCTCTGCTGCGCGATGCGTCGCGAACAGGAGGTCGCCGCGCTCGTAGTAGGACCACAGGATGGTCGAGGCGAGGCGGAGGTGCTCGTCAGTGCCGGCGATCCCTTGCCGCTCGACCTCCTCGAGCACGCGCTCACCGAGCTCGACGCTCCGGCTCAGGTCACCGGCGTCGTGGTAGGAGGCGACCAGATCCGTCGCGAGGCGCGCAGCCTCCAGCGTGCGACGATTCACCAGGGCATCCTCGAGCAGCGGTTCGAGGACGGCGACCGAGCCGTCCAGGTCCCCCAGCATCTCCAGGGCCCGGGCCAGGGCGTGCTTGGCCTCGACGTGGAACCGCGGGGAGATGGACGCCAGGTCCAGGGCCTCGAGCCGGTCCTTCGCCTCCTGAGCCTCGCCGTTGGTCAGCGCGAGCCGCGCGTAGCCGATCTCCAGACGCGCGCGCTCCTCGCTCGGGGCCTTGTCGCCGTACCGGAGGAAGTCCGCCGTGGTACCAAGGCGCGCAGCGATGACGTGCAGCGCGGCCTCCGTGGGCGTGCGACGACCTGACTCGATCAGCGAGATGTAGCTCGGCGAGAAGTCGTCACCGGCCAGGGCGGTCTGCGAGAGACCGGCCCGGACGCGTTCGTCACGGATGCGTTCAGCGAGGGTTGTCACAGGAGTCACTCTATCGGTTGACACCGCCGACGAGTACCCCCCGGGGGTCGTGTCCAGCGGGTGAATCCGGCGGATCCGCCCGTGTTGCCCCGGAAGCCCGGCAGCAAACCGTCGCGGCGACACCCTCGGCGCCGGATTCCGCGCGCACCGCCCACGCGACGAGCCCTGCTGGCCGCCGGTGCACCCCCGCGCCGCAGGCCGGAGAGCCGCCGCGGAGCGGACAGTCACGAGGCCGCCCGCGCCAGCGGGCGGCCTCGATCGCTTCGGTTCGAAGGCACCTCCCCGGTGCCTTGCCGACGCTAGTTGCGGCAGCAGCCGATGCTGCCGACGTTCGTCGACGCACCGCCACCGTTCAACGGGAGCCCGACCACGGCGAGGCCGAGGGTCAGCAGAGCGGCGGTCAGAGCCTTGACGGTACGGTTCATGATCTGTCTCCTCAGGGGGTACGGCCATCGCTGTCACGGTCACTATGACAGGCTACGGGTCGGTAGCGGTAGGCAGATCGAGTGAAATCGCATCCCATGTCAGCGGAGGACTTTCGCTGATAGGTCGCATTACCGTCGGTGGGTCAACGCGACCCAGCATCGGCGCGGTCGCCTGTGTCACGTGCGGCGTGACAGTCTCCCCCAGACCGTACCCGGTCCCCTGCCCCTGCGCGCCGGCAGAGGCAGGTCCTGGTTGCCCTGGACGGTGCCCCACGCGAAGCCGCGGCCGTACCCACGGCCCGAACGCGCACCTGAGGTCAGCCGGCGGCGGCCGCCTGGGCCACACGCAGCACCGCCCGCTCGACCGCGAAGACCGCATCGCGGCCCGCGCCCTTGACCTCGGCGTCAGCCTGAGCCACCGCTGTGATGGCTGCGGCGAGCGACTCGGGGGTCCAGCCGCGCAGCTCGCGGCGGGCGCGGTCCACCTGCCATGACGCCAGGCCGAGGTCCCGCACCGGGTCCAGGCCCTGGCCGCGCGCGGCACCGACCTTGGCGAGCGTGCGCAGCTTCACCGCGAGCGCGGCGACCAGTGGCACCGGGTCCGAGCCCGTCGCCAGGGCGTGGCGCAGGAGCGCCACCGCCTCCCCCGCGTTGCCGTTCGCCGCGGCGTCGGCCACACGGAAGCCCGTCGCCTCCACCCGGCCACCGTGGTAGCGCGCCACCAGCTCCACCGTGATCGCGCCCGTCGTGTCCGCGACCACCTGCTGGCAGGCCGCGGCGAGCTCGCGCAGGTCCGAGCCGCAGGCCTCGACGAGTGCACGGACCGCCGCGGGCTCCGCGCGGCGCCGGGCGCGCTTCAGCTCGGCCATCACGAAGGCGGTCTTGTCCGCGTCCCGTTTCACCGCGTCGCACGCGACGACGACAGCCCCCGCCGCGCGGATGGCGTCGAGAGTCTTCTTACCGCGCGTCACGCCGGAGTGCCGGACGACGACGTCCACGTCCGGGGCCGGGTCCGCCAGGTACGCGACGACGTCGGCCATCGCCTCGTCCGTCCCCGCGTGCAGGTCGGCGACGACGACGAGGCGCGCCTCGCCGAAGAGGGATGGGCTGGCCACGACCTGGAGCCGTCCGGGCTGGTAGCCGGCCGCGTCGAGCCGCGTCACCTCGACCTCGGGGTCCTCCTCCCGGGCACGCGCCACGATCCGGTCGATCGCCCGCTCAGCCAACAGGTCCTCCGGGCCGAGCACGAGCACCAGGGCCCCGGGCTCCGCCGCGTCCCACGGCGTCGTCGCCGCCGCGCGGGCGGTCGAGGGGCGGGCCGGGGGCATGCGCCCAAGCCTGCCACGGACCACCGTCACGGCTCGCCCACGCACCGCGCCGTGACACGCAGCCCCGCCCCGTCACCGCGCACGGTGACGGGCCCGCACCGGCTCGTGGTCACCACGAGCGCCCCGGTCCCCTCGAGCTCGGCGACCGTGCCGGCGTCCGGGTGGCCGTAGGAGTTGTCCGCCCCGACACTCACGACAGCGACGACCGGGTCCAGCAACGACGTGAGCTCCCCGGACTGGTGCGCAGAGCCATGATGAGCGACCTTGAGCACGTCGACACCCCCGGCGAGCAGCTGGGGCTGTCGCCCGAGCGTCGTCGCGAGCCGGTCCTGCGCGGGCGGCTCCGCGTCCCCGAGGGCGACGACCGTAAGGTCCGACGTGCGCAGGAGCAGCACGAGGCTCGCGTCGTTGATCGCGGAGTCGGAGCCGCCGTGCGCACCCGGGCGCGGCGAGAGCACGGTCCAGGCCACCTCCCCCGCCCTGCCGGCCGACGTCGTCGTGCCGGCGGTCACGATGCGCAGCGGGGTGCCGGCATCAGCGAGGGCGGTGGCGACCGCCGACGCGTTCGCGGCGGGCTCGGCGACCGGTCCGGTGACCGCCTCGGTGACGTCGCGGCCGTCGAGCACCGCCGCGAGCCCGCCCACGTGGTCGTCATGGACGTGCGTGAGCACGAGCAGGTCGATGCGCGTCACACCCAACTCGTCCAGGCACCGGCCCGCCGCATCGCCCGGGGGTCCCACGTCGACCACGACCGCGGACGACGGCCCGGACCGTAGGACCAGGGCGTCACCCTGCCCGACGTCGCACGCGACCAGGTCCCAGTCCGCGGGCGGACCGACGTGGGTCAGGCTGCGCGCGGCCGCGAGCGCACCGCCCACCGCGACCAGGGCGATGACGACCACCGCTCCGGCACGCAGCCCGCGGCGGCGCACCAGCCCGACCGTGCCGAGCGCGACGAGGGTCGCCGCGCCGAGGGCGATCGCGCCGACCGGTCCCGACGCCCACGTCACGCGCGCGGCCGGGAGACCCGCGCAGACGCGGGCGACCTCGGCGATCCACCACGTGGCACCGCCCGCCAGCTGCGCGAGGACCATGGCGACCGGCGGGCACACCGGCGCGACCAGCGCAGCCGCGACGCCGAGCACCGTCGCGGGCAGCATCGCGGGCGCCGCGAGCAGGTTCGCGAGGACGGCGTACGGGCTCACGGACGGGTCGAGCAGGACGAGCACCGGCCCGCACACGGCCTGCGCCGCAGCGGGTACGGCGATCGCGTGCGCGATCGACCTCGGTACGCGTGACATCCAGTCGGCCAGGACAGGGGCCAGCAAGGTGATGCCGCCCGTCGCGACCACGGAGAGCACGAACCCCGCGCTGCGCGCGAGCCACGGGTCCACCACCACGAGCCCGAGGACGGCGGTGGTGAGAGCGGGCAGTGTCGCCGAGCGCCGGCCGAGCAGGGTGCCCAGCGCCGCCACTGCCCCCATCGCCGCGGCGCGGACCACGCTGGGGTCGGGGTGCACGAGCAGGACGAAGCCGCTCATCGCCACCACCAGGACCACGGTGCGCGCCGTGCGTGGCAGCCGCAGCACCGCGGTGGCGGCGACGACCGTCACCGCGAGGACGGCGAAGTGCCCGCCCGACACCGCGGTGATGTGCGTCAGGCCGACGTCGCGCATCGCGGCGTCGAGCGCGGGCGGCAGGCGCGAGGTGTCCCCGACGGCGACGCCGGGCACGAGGCCGCGCGGGTCCGGCGGGAGGGGGTCCGTCACCTCGAGGAGCCCTGCCCGGATGCGCCCGACGGCGCGGTCCACCACGCCGGGCGCACCGAGGACCTCGCAGTCGACCGTGGCGCGCAGGATCCCGACGACGTCATCCCCCGGCTCGGCGGGGACCAACCGCCCCGTGACCTGCACGACCGCGCCGTACGGGACCGGGGCGTCCGTGACGACGAGCACCGCGGCCGCCGCGCCGGCGACGGCGCGTCGGCCCTCGACGTGCTCGACCGAGACGACCATGACGGTCGCCTCGTCGCCGCGCCCCCCGACGACGACGCGCGCCTCGCTGCGGACGGTGCCCACCACCGTGGCGGTGGCGCTCTCGGCCACGAGGTCGGCGAGCAGGCCGGCCTCCCGCTGGTGCAGCTGCGCGGCGCACGACGCACAGGCGACCCCCGCGGCGACGACGGCGAGCCACACCCCGACGCCGATGCCGCGCCGGAGCACGACCGGCGCCGCGGCGACGGAGACCAGCAGGAGGACGAGAGTCCACGCCCACGCGGTGGTCGCCCCCGCACCGACGGCGAGCGCGCTTGCGAGCCAGGCGGCGAGCGCCGCGGGCAGGAGGCGCAGGTCCGTCATCCGACGCGGACCAGGTCGCGGACCCCCGCGAGGAGCGACGGGCCGATGCCGGACACCTCCGCGAGCTCGTCGACCACGGTGAACGCGCCGTGCTCCGTGCGCCACGCGACGATCCGGTCCGCGAGGACCGGGCCGATGCCGGGCAGCCCGTCGAGGGCCGCGGCGTCGGCCGTGTTGAGGTCGAGCAGGCCCGGCTGCCCACCGGCGCCCGGTGTGGCGCCGCCGACGCCCGGGGCCGGGACGACCACCTGCTCGCCGTCGACGAGCACCCGCGCGAGGTTCAGTGCCGCAAGGTCCGCCTCGGGCCCGGAGCCGCCCGCGGCGTCGATCGCGTCCGCGACGCGCGAACCATCGGGCAGCCGCACGAGACCCGGGCTGGCCACCTCCCCCACCACGTGGACGACGACCTCCGGCACGACGACGCCCGCGGCGTCCTCGACGTCGGCGCCGCGAGGCACCTCGATCGAGGGCGCGTCCGCCATCGACCGCGTGACGACGACACCACCACCGAGGACGAGGGCGACGGCCGCCACGGCGCCGGCACGCGCGGGCACCCGCCACCGACGC